>DATHII010000272.1:0-3526 GCA_035316885.1 Jiangellaceae bacterium
GGGCGAGGCGACCGAGGCGATGCTCGACGCCGCCGGGGTCGGCCCGCGGAGCCGGGTGCTCGACGTCGCCGGCGGCGCAGGAGGCAGGCCCTGCCGGCGGCACGACGCACGGGCCCGGACGGGTCCGTCCTGGTCACGGACCTGTCCCCGGCGATCCTGACGTACGCCGAGCGCGCCGCAGCCGAGGCCGGCCTGCGGCAGTTGACCACCACCGAGGCCGACGGCGAAGACCTGTCCGGACGCTGGTCGGGCGCCTTCGACGCGGTGATCTGCCGGCTCGGGCTGATCTACTTCCCCCACCAGCGGCGGGCGCTCCAGGGGATCCGGGACGCGTTGCGCGAGGGCGGCCGGTTCGCGGCGGTCGTCTATTCCACCGCCGACCGGAACCGCTTCTTCTCGGTGCCGGTCTCGATCATCCGGGAGCGGGCGGGACTGCCCGCCCCGCTGCCGGGCCAGCCCGGGCCGTTCAGCCTGGGAGACGCCGCGGCGGCTCGGGAGCTGCTGACCGGCGCGGGGTTCCGTGACGTCGAGATCAACACGCTCGAAGCCCCGCTGCGTCTGCCGTCGGCGGCGGAGTGCGTGCGCTTCGAGCGGGAGTCGTTCGGCGCGCTGCACCAGATGCTCTCCGGGGTGCCTGACGCGCAGCGCGAGGGGGTTTGGCAGGAGATCGAGGAGGCGTTGTCGACCTACCAAGACGGGGACGGGTTCGTCGGCCCGTGCGAGATGCACGTGCTGGTGGGGACCCGATGAACGGCCGCGTCACGGTCGCCGCCGTTCAGGCGTCGTACGTGCTGCTGAACCGCGAGGCCACGTTGGACCGCGTCGAGGCGCTGGTCGCCGAAGCCGCCCGGCTCGGCGCGGGCCTGGTGGTCTTTCCCGAGGTGTTCGTGCCCGGCACGCCGCTGTGGATCGACAGCGGGAGGATCTGGGACGGCGACGGGCCGTGGTACGCCCGGCTGGTCGACCAGGCCGTCGTGGTGCCGCCACGTCGGCAACGCCGTGGTCAAGAACGAGAGCCGCGGGCACCGGATCGTGAAGGAGCACAAGGACTCGACCCGCCGCATCGACCTGGCCGTGGCCGCCGTGATGGCGTTCGCCGCCGCGTCGACCGCGGCGCCCGGGCCGCAGATCTTCGTGTTCGATGACGACGAGTGATCCGAGCTGACTAGCGCCGCCTGACGTCCCCAGCGTGCAGCCAGCAGGCGTTGACTCCGTAGTCGGTGCGGCGCATGTCGACGTAGACCACGTCGCCGGCCCAGCCCATCGCCGTCGTCTCGATCCACTCCTCGAGGCCGGTGTCCGCCCAGACGACACGGGCGAGGATCGGCACGTGCGGCCACAGAGAGTGCTCGGGCCGGCGAGCGCCGGCGTCGTTGAGGATCCCCCGCCCGCGCGACCAGCCGGTGTCGCCGCTCATGTGCTCATTGTCGAACAGGTGTTCGCATGAACGCCAGACCGCCCGCACCCCATCGCAGGCACGGGCGGTCGTGGTGCGTAAGTCAGATGACGCCGAGCGCGACCGCTGCGACCCGGACCACCTCCCGCACCCGGTCGACGTCCGTTCGCGCCGGGGCGTGCACCCGCAGCGTCTCGTCGGTGGCGTCGTGCTCGACGACCACGGCGGTCCCGGTCATCTCGATCGTGCCGGACGCGCCGATGCGCACGAGGGCGCGCTGCCAGTCGTCGGCGCTGTAGTCGGTGGAGACCTCGATCGGCATCGCGATGCTCGTCTTCATGCGCCGCTCGACAATCGCGTCCGGGTCGTGGTCTTCGATTGCCTGCTCGAGTAGACCGGCCATGGCTTCGGCCTCGCGCCAGTCCAGTCGCGCCGAGCGGCGGAACGATTCGCCGTCACCGAGCAGGGTGAGCACTGGCAGTGGTCAACCTCGCCGCGTCCGGCCTCCACGGTCACGATGAGCGCCTGGACGTTGTTGCTGAACGGCGTGGGCTCGACTACGTCGATGACGCGGACGTGGTTGTCGCGGTGGCCGCGGCGGTTTCTGCACCAGCCGAGGGCACAGTGGTCGGTCGGTGTGGTGGGTACGGTGTTCATGGGCCGGGCTCCTCCCGGTCAAGGTCCCGGCCGGAGCTCTACTCTCCGCGTCCGGGACCGCGCCGACTCAGTCGGGGATATTTCGCACCACACCGCTCCTGACCTGCACGTTTACTGAGCCAGAATGCACAGCGTTCATGCGTCCGTAGTTCGCGACTACCTGGACTGAGGCTCCGGCGCGCCGCTCTCACCGTTCGTGCAGGTCAGACGCCGTAGCGGGCTGGCGAACGGCTCCGAAACCCACGAAGAACAGGATCACCGTGACGAAGCTACGCCGATAGCCGGTATGGGAAACTGGAACGCAACGGCCTCGGCTGGGCCATTCCATGCGAGCGAGCCACCTGCCCGATTCGTGCCACCTCGAGGAGCCGCACGATGGAGACCCTCACCGCAGCACTCTGGGCGATAAACCTCGAGCCGCCGGCAACCGCGCTGGCGGCCTGGGTGGCCAGCGTGGAGGCGCGGATGGCGGAAGCGCAGGCCGCGGGCGCCCGGCTGCTCGTACTGCCGGAATTTGCCTGCGCCCAATGGCTCAGCTTCGCGCCCCCGGGTCTGCCTTTGAACCAGCAGGTCCCCTGGCTCGCCTCCCTAACCGGCGAGGCGCTGGCCGCGTTGCGCCCGCTGCCGGCCCGCTACGGCGTCGCGCTCCTGCCCGGCACCATGCCCTTCGCCGCGCCCGGCCCACAGGGTGGAGCGCCCCGACACCTCAACCGGGCGTGGCTGCTCCTCCCGGACGGGGGCGTCTTCACGCAGGACAAGCTGTGCCTCACCCCTAGCGAGCAGGACCCGGCCGGCTGGCTCCTGACCCCAGGGGCCGCGTTCAACATCATCCCGTGGGAGGGCCTGCGGGTCGCCATCGTGGTGTGCTTGGACGTGGAGTTCACCGCGCTGTGGGCGCGCCTCGCGAAGCTCGACCTCGACCTCGTCCTGGTGCCGGCCAAGACCGACATGCTCTCCGGCTACTACCGCGTCTTCGGCTGCGCCAAGGCGAGGGCCATCGAGCTGCAGACCGTCGTCTGCGCCGTCGGCGCTGTGGGCACGCCGCTGGGCCATCCCGCGGTTGACACGGTGGTCGGGGGTGCCGCCGCCTTTCTCCCATGCGAGGCCGCCCTCGGCGACACAGGCATAGCGGCCGCCCTCGAACCACACGCCGCCGCGAGCGGGCTGAGCCCCGTCCTGTTCGCCCAACACCTCCCCGTCGGCTTGTGCCGGCGGATCCGCCACGGCGCCGCGGAGGCGGAAGTGTGGCCCGGTTCCTGGGCGGCTGACCGCATCACAATCACCGACCCAGCACACGCGCAGCCGTAACAGCGGGAGCGAACGGCCCTTTCAATACTGGGGTGGTGCGGACAGGGCCATACGCCCGCAGGTCGGCTGGAGCGCGGCCGCGCCATCCTCAAAACGACGTCGGTGCCCTCCGCAGGGCCGCTTTGGTGACACCTGATGTTGCTTTCGAACTGGCGCGATGGCCAC
>DATHII010000273.1:0-2447 GCA_035316885.1 Jiangellaceae bacterium
CCGAACGACCGGATCTGCCGCTCGGCGCGCGACGTCGTGTGCCGGGAATCCTGTCGTCATCGGAGCTTCGGTGAGTGGCAGGCTTCCGGCATGAACGATTCCGCCATGGAGCCCGACTTGGTGACCGAGGGGGGTCTACTCGGTGTGATGTATGAACTGATGAAGCGGGAGCCGATCTTCGACCGGCGCGAGGTCGTGAGCTGCCGCGAAGACTTCGAGCGAGAGGCGGCCGAGGACTATTGGGAGACCGGCGCCTCAGGGCGAAGGTATAGCCGTGCGTTCGTGTGGGCCACGCTGGAGGAACGATTTGAGCGCGGCCAGGACGCGTACAAGATTGAGCAGTGGGAAACCCGGGAGCACCATCTGCGGGAGATCGCGCCTCGGACCTACCTGCTGACTTACACGCTGTGGGGGCAGGGCGATCGGCTCACCCGGCGGCTGACGGTGTGGCAGGGCAGTGTCGATGACGGTTGGCAGGCCCTGTACCACCAAGGCACCGTTGTGACGTGACGCCAACCGCCGCCCCCGGCCGCCATGGCGGACTTCACGCTCATCTATGCCGCAGAGCGAGGTATCCGGAATGCCCGGGACACGATGCCTGGTGGCGTGACGAAGTGGAAGCGCCTCCACAACGCTGTGGCCAGTCCGACGGCGATGAGTCTCGCAGTGGTCCCCAGTCTGTACCCACACACATCAACCGCACTCGAGGAGAACGACATGACCGCTACCTACACCTTCGACGTCTTCTCCAGCCTCGACGGCTACGGGTCCGTCGGTCCCGGCGCCAACTGGGGCGGCTACTGGGGTAAGCAAGGCCCCGAGTTGCTCGACCACCGCCTTGCCTTGTACGGCGCGGAGCAGCGGATGGTCTTCGGGGCCAACACGTATCGAGCATTCGCCCGGATGCTGGCCTCGAGCACCGAGAAGTCCGAAGTGCGGGACCCCTGGGTCACCCGGATGAGGAGCCTGCCGGCAACGGTGGTGTCGACGACGCTGGAAGGACCCCTCGACTGGCCGAACGCGACCGTCGTCAGCGGTGACGCCGTCGACGTCGTCGCCCGGCTCAAGGAGGAGTCCGAGGTGCCGTTGCGCTCGCACGGCAGCCTGTCGCTGAACCGGGCGCTGATGGCCGCCCGCCTAGTCGACCGCGTGCAGGTGACGCTCTTCCCCGTCATCACCGGACAGACCGGAGAGGACCCGATCTTCCAAGGTGCAGCCGACTTCGACCTGGAGCTGCTCGAGACCCGGACACTCGACGGCAACATCCAAGAGCTCATCTACCGACCCACCCTCCACTGACCTCTTCGCGGAAGAAGTTTGGGCTAAGGCCTGGCCGCTGTGGGACGTCCGCATCTGGCATCTAGCCGCTCTGAGGGGCGGCTACGCTCGCCCGGATCTCCGCCGAGCGATCATCTCCGCAAACGGCTGTCGGCACGGACGCCATCACGCCGCCGTGCGCATGTCGTGCCGACCAGCGGACGGACCCTCTGATCCAGGAGAAGCGTCGGCTTGTGCAGTCATTGTGGCTCACATCACCGAAGTCGGGCTTAAAGCGGTGGCAGAGTCGCGCGTCGCGCGCTCGTCCTCCCGCCTCGATCGAGAGTGGGAGGGGGCAAAAGGCATCAGGGGAGCAAGACGAGTTTTCCGCGGAGGTGGCCGCCCTGACTGATGCGGTAGGCATCGGCGGCGCGGTCGAACGGGAAAGTTTGCATCTTGATGACCAGCTTGTTCTGCGCGAGCAGCTCGGCGACCTGCGCCAGGGCCGCCATGGGCCGACTGTCCGCGCCTCCACCGGTCACCCGGGCGCCGGCCTGACCGGCCGCGTAGTTGGCGAGGGTCACCACCTGGGACGGCTCGGGTGCAAGGCTGATCAGGTCCTCGACCGGGGTTTTGCCCGCGACGTCAAAGACAGCGTCGACCTGCCCGCCGGCAGCGGCCAGGACCCGAGTGACCACGCCGTCGCCGTAGAGCACCGGGGTCGCCCCGATCTCCCGCAGGTAGTCATGGTTGGCTTCGCTCGAAGAGGCGATCACCCTCGCGCCTCGGGCGATCGCCATCTGCACGGCCGTCGCTCCTACGCCGCCGGCGCCACCGTCGACGAAGATCGTGTCGCCGGCCTTGACGTCGAGCAGACGAAGCCCCCGTTCAGCCGTCTCACCGGCCACGCCCGCCGCAGCCGCCACCGCCCAATCGATGGACGGCGGCTTGGCCGCCCAGGAGTCCAGCACCGCGTACTCGGCCTGAGTGTTCCGGCCGCTGCCGAACACGTCATCACCCACGGACACCCCAGTGACGCCCTCGCCGACCTCGTCCACCACGCCGGCGGCGTCATATCCGAGGTAACCGGTGCCGACCATCGGCTGGCCCCTGGATAAGACCCCGGCGAACGTCTTCCAGTCGATCGGGTTCACGCTGGCTGCGCGCACAGCGATCCGGATTTGCCCCGG
>DATHII010000274.1:0-5584 GCA_035316885.1 Jiangellaceae bacterium
GAGGTAGCCGACAACGGCGACTAGTGCTGTGAACAGAAGCTTCTTGTTGAACACGACGGGCCGCCTCCCAGACGGTCGTGGGCGTCCCTGCAGGTTAGCGCAGGGTCCGCCATCAGCGAAAAGGCCCTCGGGGAAACACGATGTAGACGGCTATAGCGTGGTGGTCGTGGGTGGTCGAGACGTCAGCACCGGAACCACTCACGCGATCACGACAGCGGACGGGATCAGGCTGGCGTACCGCGTAGAGGGCAACCCCGAGGCGCCGCCAGTAGTCCTGCTGCACGGCCTCGGCGACGACGCAAGCTCGTGGGACGACGTCGCACCCGCCCTGGCCGACCGTCACCGCGTGTACGTCCCGGAGATGCGCGGTCACGGTGGCAGCGACTGGCCCGGCTCGTACTCCTTGACGCTGATGCGCGACGACGTCGTGGGCCTGCTCAGCGTCCTCGGACTCGAGCGCGTCGACATCGTCGGGCACTCGATGGGCGGCATCATCGGATACCTGCTGGCGGCCGAGCGACCTGACCTGGTCGGTCGCCTCGTTCTGGAGGAGGCCCCGGCGCCGGTTGCCGCCGATCCGCCGCGCGAGTTACCGGAGGAGCAGCCGGCCGATGCCGGCTTCGACTGGATGGCGGTCGCGGCCCTCTACGACGAGCGCAACCATCCCGACCCGTCCTGGTGGAACCTGTTCGCGCGGATCTCGGCGCCAACGCTCGTCATCGCTGGCGGTCCGTCGAGCTTGTTGCCGCAGGACGCCCTGGCAGAGATGGCGGCACGGATCCCCGATGCCCGGCTGGTCACGATCCCCGGTGGCCACCTGGTCCATGAGCAGTGCCCCGACGAGTTCGTCGCCGAGGTCCACACGTTCCTCGAGGTATGGGTTACCGGCATGCCCGACGACGGCGTCGTGACGGCAGTCAGCCGCAGCGCCACCCACACGTTCAGCAAGAGAAACCAGCAGCGAATCCGGCTGCTGATCGCCCAAGGCGTGGAGGGCGACGCGCACCGGGGCGCCACCGTCAAGCACCGGTCCCGGGTCCGCCGGGGCGCGACCACGCCAAACCTGCGGCAGGTCCACCTCATCCATGCCGAGTTGCACGACGATCTCGGCGCCGTCGGATTCGCCGTGGGCGCCGGCGACCTGGGCGAGAACGTCACGACCCGAGGCATCGACCTGCTTGGCCTGCCCATCGGAACGCGGCTGCACCTGGGCGACGTCGCCGTCGTCGAGGTCACCGGGCTACGCAACCCGTGCAGCCAGATCGACGACTTCCAGCGGGGACTGCTCAAGGAGGTCGTCGGCCGCGACGAGACCGGTGGGATCGTCTTCAAGGCGGGCGTCATGGGCGTCGTCCTGACCGGTGGCGACGTCCGCCCCGGTGATCCGATCCGAGTCGTCCTGCCCCGTCGCCCGCACCGGCCGCTGGAGCGTGTCTGAGTCACGACAGTGAACCACCGGCCGCTGCGGACATCGGCCGGCGCGAATCCGTTTCCCGGTTGTCGATGACGGCCGCGCCCGTTCGTCGTCATGATGTGGCGGCATGGAGCCGCCCACCGGGGACCCGAAGGAGGGTCCGAGATGCGTTACCTGTTGTTGATCTACAGCGAGGAGCCGACCGCACCGCCGTCGCAGGAGGAGATCGACGCGACGATGGCGGAATGGTGGGAATTCGACGGGGCCATCAAGGCCGCCGGCGTGCACCTGGCCGGCGACGCGCTCCAGGGCTCGCAGACCGCGACGACCGTGCGTCTCAAGGAGGGGGAGCGAGTCGTCACCGACGGTCCGTTCGCGGAGACCCGCGAGGTGCTCGGCGGCTACTACCTCGTCGACGTGCCCGACTTGGACAGTGCGCTGGACTGGGCCGCGCGCTGCCCGGGCGCGAAGTACGGCTCGATGGAGGTCCGGCCGATCCAGGAGATGGAGGCCTGAGAGCCGACCCGATGAGCGAGCGAGCAGCCGACTCCGTCGAAGCGGTCTTCCGTGAGGAGTGGGGCCGGCTGCTCGCGACACTCGTCCGGTGGGTCGGTGACCTCGACCTTGCCGAGGAGGTCGCCGCCGACGCGATGGCGGTGGCGCTGGAGCGGTGGCCGGTCGACGGGGTGCCGGACCGGCCGGCCGCATGGCTGCTGACGACCGCCCGTCGACGGGCTGTCGACCTCCTGCGCCGGCGCCAGACGTACGCGGCGAAGCTGGCCGTGCTCAAGGTGGAAGCTGAGCGGGCCGAGTCCGAACGTCTGGGCGCTGACGCTGCACCCACCGACGTGATCGGTGACGACCGCCTTCAGCTGTTCTTCACCTGCTGCCACCCCGCCCTCGCGCCCGAGGCGCGGGTTGCGCTGACGCTGCGCTACCTGGCCGGCCTGTCGACTGCGGAGGTCGCCCGGGCGTTCCTTCTGCCGGAGGCGACCATGGCCCAGCGGCTGGTCCGGGCCAAGCGGAAGATACGCGAGGCGCAGATCCCGTACCGGGTGCCGTCCGCCGCCGAGCTGCCGACCCGGCTGCCGGCTGTCCTCAGCGTGGTCTACGTGGTCTTCACCGAGTCGTACGCGGCCAGCGGCGGCTCGGCGCTGCTCCGCCCCGATCTTGCCGACGAAGCGATCAGGCTGGCTCGGATCCTGCATCGCCTCCTTCCGTCCCAACGGGAGATCATCGGTCTCCTCGCGCTGCTGCTGCTCGTGGACGCACGGCGCGCGGCGCGGGTCGATGAAGCCGGGGCTCTGGTGCTGCTGGAGGACCAGGACCGGTCCCGCTGGGATCGCACGCTGATCGAGGAAGGGCGGACCCTGGTCGTATCGGCGCTGACGGGTGGCGCGCCCGGCCCGTACGCGCTGCAGGCCGCCATCGCCGCCGTGCACGACGAGGCTGCGACCGTCGAGACCACGGACTGGCCACAGATCGTCTGCCTCTATGACGTCCTTCGGGCGACTGCCCCCTCCCCAGTGGTCGAGCTCAACCGTGCTGTCGCCGTGGCCATGGTGGACGGCCCCGATGCGGGTTTGGCTCTGATCGACGGCTTGGCGGCGGCGGGCGACCTGGACCGGTACCACCTGCTCCACGCCGCGCGGGGACGCTTGCTGGACCGGCTCGGCCGGCCCGGCGAGGCGGCGGCGGCCTACCGGCGGGCACTCGACGTGGTCGGTAACGAGCCCGAACGTGCCTTCCTCACCCGTTGCCTGGCCGCGGCGGAGCGCGCCGACACCACATAAGTCGAATCGGCGGCGACCGTTTGAGCCGCCTCTTCGTACAAATGTCGGAAAGATAGATCAAGCCTTGCCCGGCGCGGGACGTTCGGCCTAGGAATAGGACAGGCCCGGCGGATCGCTGCGGCCCGCCCCATTCCGCGGAGGCGTCCGGGGGGAGCCCTCCACCGACGGAAGGAGTACCCATGCGTAGGACGCTCACCGCGCTCGCAGCGGCCGGCCTGCTCGCCACCGGCCTGAGCTCCGCCACGGTTGCCACGGCCGACCCGGCACACAATCCCGGTGGTCCGTGCATCGAGTCCGACCAGAACGTCAGCCTGTCCAGCGTCGCCGGGTACGACGACGTCGTCCAGGCACTCGATCGGATCGAGCGGACCAGCGACGGACTGGTCACCGTCGCGTCGGCCGGCCAGTCCGGCGAGGGACGCGAACTGCTCTACGCGACCGTCGGCACCGGTCCGACCACCTTCTGGTTGCAGGCGCGTATCCACGGCAACGAGCTGCACAGCACCGAGGCGGTGCTGCAGATCCTCGACCTGCTCGACAGCGGGAACCCGACCGCCCGGTTGATCCGCGAGAACCTCACCGTCGTCGTCATCCCCATGTACAACCCCGACGGCGCCGAGGCCAATATCCGGCAGAGCACCACGCCGAACCGGATCGACCTCAACCGGGACTGGGAGAACTTCGCCCAACCCGAGTCGATCGCCTTCTGGAGACTGTGGCGTGACGTCGCCCCGGAGCTGGCTCTCGACCTGCACCACATGGGGCAGGCGCCGATCGTCGAGGGCACCGACGACCTGAACCAGTTCCAGATCGGTGCCCGTTCGATCGACCCGTCGCGGATGACCGACCAGCAATGGTTGACCAACCGGCAGATGGCGATGGTCAGCGTGGACGCCCTCGACCAGTACGGGCTTGCCAACGTGGCGCACTACCCGCTGATCGACATCACGAACGCCGCGCTCAGCCGGATGATCATGGGCGGTACGGCTCCCGCCGGCGAGCAGCCGGTGATGCAGACACCCACCCAGGGCGCGATCTTCTACGAGGTGCGCTCGGTCGGCCAGAAGAGCAACGGCCAGCTCGAGAACCTGTTCCGGATTCCGACGATGGCGGTACTCACGGCCGCCGCTGACGGGTCGTTGGACTCGTACGACATCTCCGGATACACGAGCCTGCCGTTCGCCAGCCAGGGTCCCTGCGGCCAGTAGGGATCATCTCAGCACGCAACGGAGACGCCCTCCCCGATGTCCGGGGAGGCCGTCTCGCCATGTTCGGTCCCGATATGTCAGCCGTCGCGAAGCGCGAACCACACGGCCGTAGCGGGTGTGGAGGTCTCGTTCGCCCAGTGGTGCGGCTGATCGCCGATGAACTGCAGGGTGTCGCCGGGGCCTAGCTCGTACCTGGTGCCCGCGACGTCGAAGACCAACGCGCCATCGGTGACGAGAACCAGTTCCTCGCCGGGGTGCAGCATCGGCTTGTCCCCGCTGTTCGCACCCGGGTCGACTGTGGCAACTGCGGCCGCTCCCTTGAACTGTGCGTAGGCGCCGGAGATACCTGCAAGTTGCAGACCCTGGTGAGGGGTGAAGACCCCACGGCGATCGTCGGCACGGGTCAACGTCGCGAACTCGACCTGTCCGTCGTCGACCTCGGTGAAGTAACTGAGCGGCCGTTCAAGCGCCGCGGAGATCTTCAGCAGCGTTGTGATGGTCGGCACCATGTCGTTGCGTTCGATCTTGTGGATCGCCGCCGCCGAAACCTCGGCCCGCACCGCGAGCTGCTGCAGGGACAGGTGTTGTTCACGGCGCAGCCGCTGAAGCTTGGGTCCGATCGAGCTGACGATTCCCTCGACATGCTCGCCGACCTGAACTGCCCGGGCCGGACGTTGCTTGGCCTCCGCGACGCGCTTGCGCTCAGCCATCCACAACCCCTCGACCTTGACGGACATCCAGTTTGGTGCATGCGTCTGCACCGATGGTGGACGCAACCGTCGTCGGCAAGCGTACTCGTAGCTTACTTTGTCAGCTTATGTTCCACTTCGATCGTCGCCGGTGCGCACCGCTGGACGGGTATGGCTCGGCATGGCCCCGGACTCGGCATACAGCCTCCGGTGTTCGATAGCAGCGCGTTCCCAGCTGAACTGCTGCACCAGCGCCTGCCCGGCCTCGATCAGCCGTTTCCGGAGACCCTCATCGGTGGCCACCTCAAGCAGGCCATCGGCCAAGGACTGCGGATCGCGGACGCGCGTCAGGACCGCTGTCTCGTGGTCGGTCAGATACTCGTGCAGGACCGGAATGTCACTGGCGACCACGGGCAGGTCCGCGCTCATCGCCTCCAGCACGGACAGTCCCCAGCCCTCCTTCACCGACGGGAAGGCCAA
>DATHII010000275.1:0-5633 GCA_035316885.1 Jiangellaceae bacterium
TGCGGCCCGAGCGCGGGTCGACATATTGACCGGTGACGATTGCGGCGGTCACCTCATCGAGCCAGCGCTGCGCATCGGTCTTGCGATCGAAGTGCTTCGAGTGCTCCTTGCCGGCCGCGTCGCGGTACCGTGCCCGCCACCGCCCGTCCGGACGCTTCGCGATGCTGGCACCCCGCGCTTCCTACTGTTCGCCATGACAGCAAGGGCACACCTGCAAAAGGAGACGAACAAATGCGTTCAGAAATGTCCACCAGCGACCTGGCCGCCGTACCGAACACACGCATAGTGGATGCGGCCACCGACCCCGCTGAAACTCCAGCCGCGACCCTGAGCCGGCTGGTGGTGTTCCTCGTGGCCACGCTCACAATGACGTGGCTGGCGTTCCTGCCAATGATCATCGGTCTCGTCGAGCGGACCTCGGTCGCGGGCTGGTCTCTGCTGTTGCTGGGGGCCGGCGCCCCCAGCATCACCGCCTTCGTGCTCAGCGCCGCCCATGACGGATGGGCTGGGGTGCGTCGGCTGGGCCGGGCCGGCACCCGGTGGCGGGTCAACATCGGCTGGTACCTGGCCATCCTGGCGATTCCCGGGCTGGCCTACGGTGGCTCCTGGGCGGTGGGCGTTGCCACCGGTGTCTCGCCCGTATTCAACCCCCTGGTCCCGGCGCTGATCTCCGGCCTGCTTGCCGGGCTGCTGGAGGAGTTCGGCTGGAGTGGGTTCGTTTTCCCCGCCATGCAGGCACGGTTTGGGCTTCTTCGCGCCGGCGCTGCCGTCGGGGTCATCATCACCGTATGGCACCTGCCCTTCTTTCTGTTGCCCGGCACCACACAGAGCGTGTCCTCGTTCGCGATGTTCCTGGTGACGCTGATCGTGGCCCGGGTGGTCTTCGGCTGGGTCTACAGCGGATCCGGCGGCAGCGTCCTGCTCGCGATCCTGCTGGACGCCTCGGGTAACGCGTGGGGCGAGGTTCTGAGCCAGGGGTCCGCCGCCACCACCGCTAGTGCTGCAGGGTGGACCGAGATCGGGGTGTTCGCCGTCGCCGCGCTGGCCGCGGTCTGGATCACCCGGCGGCGGGCATCCCGGCTGGAGGACCACCGGCCATGACGCATCTGCCCGATGTCGCCGCGGCGACACGTCGTCGGGAGCCCTCCGATGTGCCCCAAGAGCGGATTGGCGTCCTGGACGTCGCCCGCGCGGGATCGCGATCCTCGGCACGCTGGCCACCAACATCTGGATCTTCACCGATCCGGGCGGGATCATCGGGTATCTCGAACGGCCGCTGCCGAGCCTGACCGGCGGTCTCGAGCAAACCGTGCAGACCATCGCCCGGCAGTTGGCCAACGGCAAGTTCCTCGGGATGCTCACGCTCATGTTCGGGGTTGGCCTGGAACTGCAGCGCCGGTCGGCACGACGTCGCGGCCAGCCGTGGCCCGGCCGCTACCCCTGGCGGGCGAGCTTGCTGTTCCTGGACGGACTGCTGCACTACCTGCTGGTGGTGGAGTTCGACATCCTCATGGGCTACGCCGTGACGGGGGGCGGTGGTCGCCGTAGTGCTGGCCACGTCGCCGAGGAGCCAGCGGATCTGGCTGAGGACCGCGGCGAGCCTGCACATGCTGCTGCTGTCCACCCTCACCCTCGCCTTGCTGCTCTGGGGAACCGGGGGTGACCCTTCCAGGGCCGACGCCGTGACCCTCTACACCGACGGCAGTTGGCTAGAGCAGGTGGGGCAGCGGCTGGAGTGGTTCCCGTTGTACCGAGCGGAGGCGGTCTTCATCCTGCCCCTGTCCGTCGCCACCTTCCTGGCCGGCAGCCAGCTGATGCGGGCCGGCCTGTTTGAGCAGCGCGGGCGGGCGCTGCGACGCCGAATGATGGCCGTCGGCCTTGGGCTCGCACGTCCCATCGACCTGGCAATCGGCAGCCTCGGCGGTGCCGCCGGGCTGGTCTTCGCCCGCTACGCCACCGCTCCGCTGGTGGCCGCGGGCCTGCTCGGTGCCGCAGCGTGCCTAGTCGAGGTGCGACGGTCGCCGGGTGCCGTGCGGCGCCGGCTAGCCGACGTGGGTCGTACAGCGCTGTCGTGCTACGTGCTGCAGAACATCATCTGCAGCGCGCTGTGCTACGGCTGGGGCTTTGGCCTGGCGGCCGGGATGGGTGACCTGCGCACCTGGTGGACCCTCGTGATGTACGCCGCGGTTTGCACGCTGGTTATCGCCCTAGCGCATCTATGGCTGCGCCGGTTCGCGCAAGGACCGCTCGAGGCCGCCTGGGCGAGGGCCTACGACCTTCCACGGCAACGAAGGGTTCGAGTCCCCTAAGCTCCACCCTTCACCAATACGGCTCTCACAAGGTGGAACACCGACAACCGCTCGCGAATCTGGCGGGTGTCATTCGGACTTCAGTGCGCTGCTTGTGCCCCCGGCGGTTCAGACGGTCCAAACCGATCCGATGCGCCGCGGTTCCCAGATGGTGGAGGTAGCGGCGGGACAAGGCCGGGGGCTGGGGCAGCATCTGGTCATGCGTGACCCGCTAGTGATCCACGTCGTGCGCCACGGGCGCACTCGCTCGAACCGTGTGGGGCTGGTGATGGGATGGGCAGACGAGTCGATCGAGCCCGACCAGCACGATGCCGCCGACGCAGTAGCAGCGCGGCTGGCGGCCGCTCCCGCACCGGTGCGGGTCGTGTCGAGCCCACTCGCCCGGGCCCGTGACACCGCAGCGCCCCTCGCTGCCGCCCTCATTGTGGATCTGGAGACCGATGCCCGTCTCGGTGAGCTGTACCAGGGTCCTTGGCAGGGGCTCACAGAGTTAGAAGTGGCTCGCCGATGGCCGCTCGAGTGGTCAGTGTGGCGTTCGGCGCCCGAGACGCTCGATCTCGACGGGCGCGAGACGCTCACAGCGCTCTATGCCCGGGTGGCCGACGCCTTCGACGATCTCATGCGTTCATCCGTTGCCGCGACAGTGGTCGTGTTCACCCACGACGCCGTGGTGCGGGCGGCGGTGGCGTGGACGCTGAGCGTCGGCCCGGCCACCTACCGGCACATCGATGTGGCGAACTGCTCGATCACCACGATCCACGCGTCCACTTCTGGCCTGAGGCTGGTTGCACTCAACGACACCAGCCACCTGCCCGGCAGTGAACGATGAGCCGCGCCGGTCCGACGTGACACAGATCCGACGTAGAAGCGCTCCCCATCGGGCCCCGGCCAGCAGGTCATTGATCGGTGGAGCCCATCGGAGGAACGACGCGGCGGCGCTGACCGGCCCTGTCACGCAGCTCCGGGTTCACTCGGCGCAGCCGCCGGAACCGTTGCGTCAGCTTGCTTCCCGATCCTGGTGGAGACCTGATCGTGGTCGCGCAGCTCGATCGCAGCACGAGTGGGCGAGGCAATGTGCGGCTGGCGGGCGTCCGGGTGCGGCACTGCAGCACTGTGGGGAAGTGTGACGACACCCAGTCGGCGGCGAGTGGTGACCGCCGTGCTGATCGACCGCAGGTCAGGTGCGTACGCGAACCCCGAGCACTCGAGGTTCGACCTTCCTGGCCGCAGCACACCTCGGAATCGCATCCCTATCGAGGCCGCCAGCCGACCGTCGCGGCGCGAGTCACCGACGACGAGGCAGCGGTCGGGCGGACACCCCGACCAGTCGAGCACCGAATGCACCTGCGCGGCCTTGTCGCGCCCCGGTAACCACCCGTCGACAACTCGGAAGTGCTCTCCGAGGCGGTGGCGGTCGATCCATTGGCGGACCAGTTCCCGTCGGGTCGAGCTGCAGATGCACACCTCGACGCCGGCGGCGCGGAAGTCGTCGAGGAACGCCCGCAAGTCCGGGAACGGGTCCACGCCGTCCATCAGGTCCGGCTTGGACACCTCGAACCGGTGCTCGGCACGAGTTCGCGCCGGTCCGCCGGGCGGATCGATCTCCTGTAGCTGCGTCGCGAAGTCCGATCCCGTCGACGCCAGATACCGAGACCGGGCGTCGTCGACGCCAAGACCGAGCTCTTCATGGATCACCTTCACCGCAAGCTGGGTCAGCGGGCCCATCGAGTCGGCGATCGTGCCGTCAAAGTCCACGATCACCACGTCGACGTCGGCCCACTCGAGACGGCTCGCATGCCACGAGCGGACCATCCGCACAGCGATGATCCACCAGCTCAACGCCGCAACCACCCCGAGTGCGACCGGCAACGGCCAAGCAGCCACAGCGGCGCCGGCGAGGCCCGCGGTGAGCACGAGCAACCGAAGGTCACGGCCGCGCCCCGACGCCACGAGTCGCCCCTCATAGCGGTGCCCCAGATCGAGCGCGGCACGGCTCGTCGAGTAGCTGACGAGCAGGTGCCCGACGGTTGCGAGCACGCCGAGCATTCCGGCGGCCAACCCACCACCGACCTGCGTCGCCAGGTACAGACCCGCCGCGGAGAACACCAAACCGTCCACGACCCGGTCGAGCATCGGGTCGAGAAACGCTCCGAACCTGCTCCCGCGGTGCGCGACCCTGGCGATCTCGCCATCGGCGCCGTCGAGGATGCTCGCCAGCTGCACCGCCAGCGCTGCCACCAACACCCAGCCCGCGAGGATCGCTGCCGCTGCGCTCAACGCAACAACGGCGGCGAGCACGGTGACCGTGTCTGGACGCAACCCTGGCGCGACCGATAGCAGCAGCGGTGTGATCACCCGGCCCGACAGGACTCGGTTGACCTTGGCCACGGCCCCGTCCCGCTCCTTGCCGCCACCTGCGAGCAGCCACCGCGACGCCATTCGCAGATCCCTGCGGGTGTCCACGTCCACCCAACGGGCGCCGGTCACGTCACAGCACTCCAACCGACCCTGATCCGCGAGGCGGTGCATCCCCGCCGAGAGTGACGTCTCGCCCGCCGCGACCGCGTCACGCAACGCATCGAACACCCCGCCGGTGCACAAGAACGCCCCCGTGTCGAAGGCGTCGAACGAGGAGATCCCCTTGCCGATGTCACGGACCAGCCGGCCTTCGGTACGCACTCGGGTCACGTCGTCGAGATCGACACCACCTGCGGCGCCAACAGAGTGGTCGACCGCAAGCACCGCACCATCCAACGGCACCTCCGAACCCACCAGCGACCACAGGATCGACCGATCGAGCACGTGGTCGGCCATGACCAGTAAGAACGGCGCGCCCCCCAGTGCTTCCTCGGCAGCCAACACCGACAGCCCGTTGCCTTCGTCGAACCGATCGTTGCGGACGCATTGCACCGAGACACCGAGCCGCACCGACAACACAGCGCAAAACCGCTCGATCTTCTCGGCCCGATATCCCACGACCACCACCACTTCATCGACTCCCACGTCGACCAGGTTCCGCACGGCACGCTCCAACAGGGCGACACCGGCCACCGACACCAGCGGCTTGACCCGCCCCCGCGGCGTCCTCAGACGAGATCCCTTCCCACTGGCGAGCACGAGTCCACGCACGACCTCCCCCTTCCGGACAGGCGGCGGCCACAGAGCCGGTAAGTAGGAGTGCAGGACCACCGCAAAGCGAGCGGAACACCGAAAACATATCGAAGGTGAACACCAGATGGACAACGCCTGAACGACACCAACCAGCTCCCCCTTGCGGTACTCCGGGATGAGCGCTCGGCGGGCCAGGCGGCTGTCGATCTCGCC
>DATHII010000276.1:0-2328 GCA_035316885.1 Jiangellaceae bacterium
GCGGCGGTCGGCGTTGGACGCTCAGGCGGCGCGGCGGAGGGAACGGGCCGACCGGGAACGCCGGCTGGAGGCACTGGCGGTCGCGGTGCTGACCGCATTGGGGGAGCGGGACCGGGCGGTCAAGGATGCGGAGATGCGTGCCGGGGAGGCACTGCGGGCGATGAGCGTGGACGAGGGACTGTCGGTGCGCGAGGCCGTCGAGTGGTGCGGCACAGGGATCACGGTCCGTGAGGTGAGTCGGCTGCGCCGCCTGGCGGGCGACCCGAGCGCCAGCTGATGGGTGTGCGACGGCTGAGCGTCGTCGGTCTGGCCGCGCTGCATCGGGCCGTGAACGACCCGGCGACGGTGGAGCGGTTCCGGAAAAAGGTGGTGCAGGTGCCCGGGAGTCAGTGCGGGTGCTCGGCCGGTTCGCCCTCGACTTGGCCGGGCAGGGGATCCAGAGCGGTTCCGCCGGCTGTTCCGGTTCTGCCGCGACGCCGCCCGGACCGTGCACGAGACCTACGCCACAACGCTTGCCGTCGGCAGCGACATCGGCGGTGAGGAGGGTCTGGCTGTGGACCACCCTACGTCGGCTACCTGGCAGCCGGACAGGCGTTGGCGGCCGGGTCGCCGTGGGAGAGCGGCCGGTTCCGCGTCGACGCAGTACTGCGGTGCTTAATGGCGCCGGCCCAGCTGTCCGACCTGACTGGTCGTCTGGCCTCGATCTGGATCGCGGATCTGAACCACCCCGACGGGCGGCCCGACCGCGGCCTCGCCCTGATTGACGCGTCGGTGATCGAGACAGTGCCTGCGCCGGAGACGTTCGGATTGCACGGCTCACCTTCCCCACCCGAACGCGACCGGTACTACTCGGCCGTAGCCGGCTCGTTGACCGCCGTCGGCATCCCGACTCTGGACGCCGCCGCCGTGAGACGCTACGTCGAGGCACTCATAGACGACGTCGTTGACCTTGCCCCGGCCATGCGGGCGAGGATCAGCCTCGACGACACCCGGGAGGAAGTCACCGACGACCTGCAAGAACACGCCCGGGAACGGCTGTACCTGCACACCTCGCCGCTGCCCGTGGAGCTGGTCGACGAGGCAGAGCTGCCGCGGTGGGCCGCGGATTTCGCCCGCCACCATCCCCGGGTCGGCACCAACACGTTGCTGGTCTGGATGCCGCCGGACCAGCTGGCGAAGCAGTTCACTGGGCTGTCCGAGCCGGGCCAGGGACAGGACGATGCGCCGCGGCTGGCTATGCTCGCCGCCGGTCAGGACCATCAGGGCAGTCCGTGCGCACGGCTCAGCTTCATCGCGAGATGGATCCCGGTCCGTTCGTGCGGGCCATGGTGGTAGGCACGGTAGTGCTCACCACCGCTTCGACGCTGATGGTGTCACCCTCCGACATCCGCTGTTGGTGATGGTCGACGGCTCGGTGCTCCCACGGATCCTCGACCGGTACAGCGGCCGCGTCGGGCTGATGTGGAATGTCTACGAGGTAACCGGCGACACGTGTCCGTGGTCATCATTCGCCTGACTGTGCTGACCTACTACGTGTGGATCGCGGTCACCGGCGAATCGGGTCGGTCCTACCTGAAGGCCTGGCTGGAGGCGCTCGGTGAGGACCGGGCGCGCCGGCTGCCGACGCGTTCACCGACGTCCGCGGACCCTCGACGCGGCGATCCAGCACATCGTCGAGACTTGGTGGTACCTGCGACAAGAAAGCGAAACTTTGCTCGATACCATTGGAAGATATGCAGGCGGTATTGCTGCCGTTGCGAGAGTTCATGCTGGCCAGGGTGCAGCTCCCGCTGCACGGTGGTGCGCACCGCTAACTCAGCGTCCTTCGGTGCCGGCATAGCGGACTCCTCTCCGAGACGATTATCGCCTCAGACTCGGTGTCCGGGAAACCGGGAACAGGTCAGCATGTTGGTTGCGCCGTCGGCACCTACACACCGCTGTGGCCACCCCAGATGACGCCAGTTCGCACCACGAATGGCGCCACGCCCAAGTCATCGATTGCACCCACGGCGGTCGGGATCCGCTGCCGGCGGCCGCGTCGACGTTGACCGGTCTATCTGACCGAACCAGGTCGGCGCCATGAGTCGACGCTTGTCGGCGAACAAGTTCGCCCACCAGTTGCACAACCTTTTGACCCGACCGGCAACGCCTGCGTTCTGGCCGTCTGGGAGGGTATCCGCCGCACCCACGGTGCTCCACCGGAGCAGGCGGCACCGTTGATGCCGCGCGCAGGGTGTTCGTTGCGCGGGCGGCGTCGACGTAGCCGGCCTCGATGTCGGAGAGGGGTAAATCTCGAGGAGAGCGATGGCGTCGGTGTCTGCTCGATCG
>DATHII010000277.1:0-2692 GCA_035316885.1 Jiangellaceae bacterium
CCATCGCCGGCGTTCCCGGCTACGACCTGATCGGGTTCAGCGAGGGGCCGATCATCCAGGCCGAGAACCCGAACTGACCGCCGGATTCATCGTCTGCGAAGGGTGGGTAGAGATGAGCGACGTCCTCGCCAGCTTCCGCGAGCTGAAGGGCATCGGGCCGGCAACCGAGGCGAAGCTGCACGAAGCCGGTGTGTACTCGTGGGCGACGCTCTCGGAGGTCGTGACCGCACTCGGCAACGTCCGAGGCGGCAACGGCGACACGCTCCGCGACCTGTCCGTCCAGATTGCGGGTCGGGCTTCGGCAGCGGGGGGCGCCTCGGCCTCCCCGCTGCCGAGCGGTGAGCGCAGCGAGGCATTCATCGTCAGGATGTCGCTGACAACCGACGGTCTGCCGATGCGTTCCACGGTGACACACGTCCGGACCCAGACCGAGCAGCCATGGGTCGGCTGGTCGCCCGACGACGTGATCCGTTTCATCGAGCAGCAGGCATCGCTGGAGGTCGCACCTACGCCCGTGCCGGTCAAGCGCACCGCAGCGCCTGCCCAGGCACGCGCCGCGACCCCGTCACGAGATCACGTCATCGCCCTCGACGTCGGGAATGTCATCGGCGGGAGGCGACGGAGCATCGAGCTCGTCGTATCGACCGCCAAGGTGGCTCCGAGGGCGGAGTTCGAGTACCGGGCGACGCTCGCCGGTCGTCCTTACGGACAGGCCACGACGGCCGACCCGGCCTGGACCAACCTGGCAGGACACACCGGGCGCGGCCAACCACCCGACCGGCTGCCGCTCCACTTCGAGGCGGTCGATCTCCCGCCCGGCGTCCAGCGCTTGAAGTTGGAGATGATGCTGCGGCTGCAGTCGCCGACCCGGCGAGCGCCCAAACTCGAGCTCGGGTAGCGGGGCGGGTCAGCCGGTCAGGGCGGGCGCCCGCGAGCCAGCCCTGACCGCGCGGTACAGCTGGGTCGTCTGGAGGCCAGGTTCGGCTTGCAGCGTCGCCTTCAGCACCCTGCGGCAGAACTCGTACTGACGAATCGCCTGGTAGACCCGCCCCTGGCCCGCGTAGCAGCGCATCAACAGCCGGTGCGCGTCCTCGCGGCAGGGGTCGACGTCCAGCATCCGGTGGCCGGTGGCAATGCAGTCGTCGAGCTGTCCCGAGCCGAGCTGGATCCCGCTGAGGCGGTCCAATGCATCGATGTACGTGATCCGCAAACTCTCCCGGGGTAGCAACGTCCACTGCTCGTACGGCGCGTCGGAGGCGAAGTCGCCGCGGTACTGCGCGATGGCCTCCTGGTACGCGGCGAGTGCGCCGGACGCGTCGCCGGACCGCTCGGCAGAACGGGCCTTCGACAGAGCCGCCTCGAAGCGACCGACGTCCGTTTCGACCTGAAGCTCGTGGTTTATGCGGTAGCCACCGTCGGCGTACTCGATCACGTACAGGTTCGTGACCTCGAGTAGCGCCCGACGCACCCCGCTGACCGCCACCTGCAGGCGGTTGCGGGCAGCCGGTGGCGCCACATCCGGCCAGAACTCGGCGAGCAGCTCGTCGCGTGGGCAAGCGTGGCGCCGCCGCGAGAGCAGGTATCGCAGGACGCTCACGCCGCGCTGTCCGGTCCACGTCGTGACAACCAGACCATCGACCCGAAGCTCGAAGCTCCCGAGGAGTCTCGCTTCGACCATGGCCCGTGGGCGTGTCGTAGGCTCCGCCCGCGCCGCGGCTCGGGACCTGTCCGGCGCCGCAAGCGCACTCTGCGGACGGGAACGGGGTCCGTGATCCACCCGACTCTCGAGGTGGCGTCTGAGCGACCGCGCCCAGATCGGGCGGAGCCAACCCCATCGGTGCTCGAGCGGCACGACCCACGGCCGCAGGTCCGACGCCGGTACCGGCTCGGTCGCGAGCTGGGGGTGCCAGTATCCGGTTGCTGCGCACACTTCCAGCGCTGCCAGCTGGCCGGGGGTGCACAGGTCGAGCAGGTTGGCCGTCAGCCGGTCGAGCATCGACCGGACCCCGTGGGACGCGTCGAGCGCGTCGACCACGGCCTCGCGCGGCCACGCTGCGGCGGCATCGAGCACGTCCTGGACGACCGCTGCGCGGCGCCCACCCACCTCGAGGAGCCGGTGGCGATACCGCTCGGACAGCCCGCCGGCCGCTTCGATCGCGTTCGGACCGCCGAGATCCACCGCCGAGACCACGTGGTCCGCGCCCCGGCGGAACGCCGTGGGATAGCGACTCTCGGTGACCGCCACCAGGCTCACACCACGGTCGGCAACGATGGGACGGATGCTCTCGACCAGCCGCTGGAGGTCCGCCGTCAGTCGCCCTTCCAGCTCGAGCACGATCACGGCTCCTGCTGGCGACCGGCGCATGGTTTCGTCCAGCCGTGCACTCGCGGCCATCTCGAGTCGCCCCTCTTGCCCGGCAGCCCCGTCCCAGCGATGCAGGCAAGCGCTCGCCAGTGGTCCGGCGAGCGCTTGCGCCCGAGCGCTCCGGCTACGGAGCCATACGCAGCCCTGCCAGCGGTCCCATCCCTCGATCAGGCCCGCCAGCCGCTCCGCGACGTACGATCCGGGCGGCCCACGCACCACCGAGAACGGCACGTCGCCGATGCGTTCGACGTTCGGGTCGGCGGACGTGGCCATCAACGGGAGAGGTCGCATGACCCGTGGCAAGTACAAGGGCCCCCCTCTGCTGCG
>DATHII010000278.1:0-5577 GCA_035316885.1 Jiangellaceae bacterium
TACCGGCGCTGGTCAGCGGGCTCGGCGAGGATCTCGATCCGCTCCGAGAACGGCTCGCGAACCGCTGGAGCGTGCTCGTGGGGCACTCCGGCGTCGGCAAGTCGACCCTGGTCAACGCGCTCGTCCCAGGCGCCGATCGGGCCATCGGCCGCGTCAATGTCGTCACCGGTCGCGGCCGGCACACATCGAGCGGCGCGGTCGCCCTCCGACTGCCGGACGGCGGCTGGGTGATCGACACTCCGGGGATCCGATCGTTCGGGCTCGCGCACGTCGACCCCCGGCATCTCGTCCACGCCTTCCCCGACCTGGAGGCCGAGACGCCGGACTGCCCGCGCGGCTGCACCCACGCAGCAACAGAACCAGAGTGCGCTCTCGACGTTGCCGTGGCCGCCGGCCGGCTCGACGGCGCCCGGATCGGTTCGTTCCGCCGGCTGCTGGCCAGCCGGGAGCGGCAGGCGGGGGACTGACCGTCAGCCGGCTGGGTTCCAGACCGCCGTCGAGCCGAGGTGACCGGTGAGGACGACGAGCACGAGCGAGACGAGGGCAGCGAGCGTGGCCAACGCGGCCAGAGCCGTGCGCTGGCCGGCGGGACGTCCGGCGCGGTGCGCGAGCATTAGCAGGAGGTCGAAGACGAACATCGCGCCGACGGCCCAGATGACCCGCTCGCCCATGTCCTGGTGCTCGTTCACCTTCTCCAGCACGGGCCCGCCGAGGCTGAGCGACTCCTTGAGGTTCTCGCCGCTCCTCGTCGCCAGCGGCACGGCGGCGAAGGAGACCGCCGAGGCGGCCACGACCAGCCAGCCGTAGGTCCCGCGCCAGCGAGGCACGAGCGCGATGGCGACGGTTCCCAGCACGCTCAGCGGCACGAGGACCACGACTGCGTGAATCACCAGCGGGTGCAGTGGGATGCCGAAGACGGTGTCGGGCACAGCAACTCCTTCGCGACGGGCGGCCATGCGATCGGGCGGTACCCGGCTGGAGAAACAGAACGCAGGTCATCTTTGCCCACGTCTGAGCGGCACGGGTGGTTCGACGCGCTAGGTTGACCGGTCGTGGGCTACGACGACGACCTCCGCTTCGCGCACGTCCTCGCCGACGACGCCGACGCGCAGACAATGCAGCGGTTCCGGGCGCGTGACCTGCGGGTCGAGACCAAGGCGGACGCCACGCCCGTTACCGACGCCGACCGTGCCATCGAGGAGGCGATCCGCCGTACTCTGGCCCGGGCGCGGCCGCGCGATGCCGTGCTCGGCGAGGAGATGGGTGCCGAGGGCTGGGGATCGCGGCGCTGGGTGGTCGACCCGATCGACGGCACGAAGAACTACCTGCGCGGCGTGCCGGTGTGGGCCACGCTGCTGGCGCTCATGGTGGACGATGACGTGGTCGCCGGCGTCGTGTCGGCACCCGCGCTCGGCCGCCGCTGGTGGGCCGCGCGCGGCACCGGCGCCTGGACCGGCAAGTCGCTGGCTGCCGCCAGCCGCTGCCGGGTGTCCGAGGTCGCCACCCTGTCGGAGGCGTCGCTGTCGTACTCCTCGCTGTGGGGGTGGGAGGAAGCCGGCAAGCTCGACGCGTTCCTCGACCTGATGCGGGCCTGCTCGCGAACGCGAGCGTATGGCGACTTCTGGTCGTACATGCTGCTCGCCGACGGCGCCGTCGACATCGCGAGCGAGCCCGACCTCGCCCTGCACGACATGGCCGCCCTGACGGTGATCGTCGAGGAGGCCGGCGGTCGCTTCACCGACCTCGGCGGCAAGCCCGGTCCGCTCGGCGGTGACGCGCTGGCAACCAACGGCAACCTGCACGACGACGTGCTGGCGCTCATCGGCGATTAGGGCGCTCGCTCGTCAGGCAGCGCCGCGCTCGAGGGCACGGTTGCGCCGGTGATCAGAAACGTCACGATCGTGTTGGCAACGGCCACGATCGGCACGGCCACGACCGCACCGATGATGCCTGCCGCGTACGCGCCGACCGCGACGGCGAGCACGACCCCCAACGGGTGCACGCGCACCATCCGGCCGAGCACGAACGGCTGGAAGACGTGCCCCTCGAGTTGCTGGATCGCGATGATCCCGGCGAGCACGATCAGGGCCGTCACCAGGCCGTTCACCACCAGCGCGACGAGCACAGCGAGCGCGCCGGTGACGAACGCACCGACCAGCGGCACGAAGGCACCGAAGAAGACCAGCACACCCAGGGGCAATGCCAGAGGGACGCCGAGGATGAGGAGCAGGATCGTGATCAACGTTCCGTCGAACAGTGCCACCAGCACCGTGCCGCGGACGTACTGCGTCAGCGTCCGCCAGGCCAGCTTTCCCGCGCCGTCGACCCGTTCCCGCGCCACCCGCGGGAACAACCGCACCAGCCAGGCCCAGATGCGGTCGCCGTCGTAGAGGAAGAAGATCAGCGAGAACAGGGTCAGGAGCAGCCCGGTGACAACCTCGACGGCCAGGGTCGCGGTCGACAACGCGCCTTCGGTGATGGTGTCCTGATTCTGCCCGAGCGCACCCACGGCGCGGTCGATCCACTCCTGCAACTGCTCCGCGCTGATGTTGAAAGGCGGCGATGCCAGCCAGTCCTGGATCTCCCCAAGGCCCTCCTCCGCCCGGTCGACCACCTCGCCGTACTGGTCACCGACAGCCCGGCCGACGACCGTCAGTGACCCGGCTACCACCACCAGGAACACGACGAAGACGACCACGGCGGACGGCGCGCGCCCCCATCCTGCAGCCCGCAACCGGCGCACCGGCGGCCGGAGCAGTGCAGCGAGCAGAGCCGCCGCAACGATCGGGAAGACGACGACGCGCATCCGCCAGGCCAGCCAGCCGACCAGGGCAAGGCCGGCGACAATCGCGATCAGGCGCCAGGACCAATCCGCGGCCGCGCGGACGGCATACGGGACCGGATGCGTCTGGTCGGAGACGTAGCTGCGGGGTTCGGACTGGACGACCACACGAACCTCGTCGCGCTCCGTCGTGGGAGCGGCGAGGTCGAGATCCGTCTCCGCCTCGAGGACTTCCCGGCGGTGCGCGAGCCGCTGCCTCATGGCGTCGACTCGCCGACTCACCCCTCGCGGCATCCGTCTCTGCACGGCGTCAGCCTCGCACAGTCGTCCGGGCGAAGCAGGTCGAAACCGGCACATGTCGGTCGGCCGCGTCATGGATCGCCTCAGGCGCCGTCTAGACCCGCGAAGGGAAGTACCGGACCGGCATGACCGACAGCAGCCATGAGGGCAACGCGAACAGCCACGGGCGACGCCAGGTGGCCGACACGACGCTGCGCGCATCGTGGCTCGGTCGCACTCTCGGTGCCGGCCGGCGCGAACCGGTTGGCTGGCGGACCCCGGCGGTCGACGGGGTCGTCGCCGCCCTGATCGGACCCGGCCGGTCGATCGACGCCCTGGAGCGTGCCCTGCGCGCGCTCGCCTGGGAGCGGGCATCGGATCCGCTCGGTCTCGATGTGTCATTGGAGGATCTCGACGCGCTGTGGGCGGTGCTCGAATCGGGCGGCCTGGCGCCCGTGTCACGGCGGCGAGCCCGGGCCTGGCTGGTAGACGCCTGGGTGGACGCCCTGGCCGCCGACCGGGGGGTGCCGTGCATCGACCCGCTGTCCGGCCTGCACACCACGGCGTACCTGGTCGCCCGGATCCACGAGCTCGACCGGCTCGCGGCTGACGAGGCGATGCCGCTGGTGCTGCTGGCCATGCGGTGGCGCAGACCATCCGGCCCGTGGGTGCGGATCGCGACGATCTTGTCGGCGGCGCGATCACTGCGTGCGCGGGTCCGCCCCGAGGCGACGCTGGGCCAGGACGACACCAACACCGTTCTCGCGTTGGTCCCGGACGACGCGCGGGCCCGTCAGGAACGTGGTGCACTGGCCCGCTCCTGCGACGACCCGCCGCTGACCGAGGCCGGCGCACTGGTGGATCTCGTCCCGGTCCCCGAGCGACGCGACCTCGTGCCGGGCGTCGTGCGACGCTTGCGCCTGTCAGCACCCCAGGCGGAATCTCTGACAGGCACGGATCGGCGCGACGCGCCCGACGCCGTAGACTGACCGCCTCTCCGACCCGACATGCGAAGGTTCCAGTCGTGACGACACCGGCCGTGCCGTTGACGGACGCCGAGCTCATTGCGCGGACGCGTGCCGGTGACATGGCGTCCTACGACGAGCTCTACCGCCGCCATGTCGACGACGCCAGTCGGGTCGCCCGTATCGTCACCGACAACAGCGACGAGGCCGAAGACGTCGTGTCGGAGGCCTTCACGCGGGTCCTCGACCGACTCCAGCGCGGCGGCGGGCCCGACGAGGAGCTCACGCCCTACCTGCGCACGGTCGTCCGCCGGCTCGCCATCGACCGCTACCGCACGTCGCGCCGCGACGGTACGCCGGCCGACCCCACCCTGCTCGAGATCATTCCCGAGCCCGACGACGCGATGACGCGCGCAACCGATCGCCAGCTGGTCCGCAAGGCCTTCGAAACCCTGCCCGACCGGTGGCAGCGGGTGCTCTGGCACACCGAGATCGAGGGGCGTTCGCCCGCCTCGCTGGCGGCGATCCTGGGCAGCTCGCCCAACGCCGTCGCAGCGCTCGCATACCGGGCCCGCGAGGGGTTGCGACAGGCGTACCTGTCGGTCCACCTCTCCTCGTCGATCCCCGAGGAGTGCCGGCCCTACGTCCCCAAGCTCGCCGCATACGTGCGCGGCACGCTCACGGCCAGCGAGGACCAGTGGGTGGCTGCCCATCTCGAGCAGTGCGAACACTGCCGGGAGCGGCGCGACGAGGTCATGCTGCTCGTGGCCGACCTTCGGGGCGTACTCTGGCCGGCCCTGCTCGGTCCGGTCGTCCTCGTCGGGGGAGGCGCGGCCGTTGTGGGTGCGGCAGGCGCAGCGACCGGTGCCGCTGTCGGCGCCGCGGCAGCTACCTCCGGCGGTGCCGTCGGTACTGCTGTCGGAACGTCCGCCGGTCTCGGCGGATGGATCGCCAGGATTCCGCGGCCGAAGACGCTTGCCGGCCAGTTGGCTACGACCACCGTGTCGCTGGCGGCGGCCACCGCCGTCGTCGCGGGAGCCGTCATCGTGGCCGGCGACGACCCACCCGTGCGCAACGAGTCCTCCGTGGCTGCACCGGCCGTCGCACCAAACCTCACGGCCGAACCAAACGCCACACCGACCGCGACCCCGCCCACCCCGACACCGACGCCGACGCTGGCTCCCCCGCTGGCAGCTCCGGCCGCACCGCCTGCATCCGCCGTCGCCCCGGACGAGCCCGCACCCTTCGCTGAGCCGACGCTCGAACCCGCCGCGCCATCTCCTCAGACGCCCGACCCGACGGTCGAGCCCGCCGGCCCGCCGGCACCCGAACCGGAGCCCGAGCCGGCCGTCGAGCCGCCCGATCCTGCGCCCACGGTCGCGCCGACCACCGATCCCGGTCCCACCCCCACCACGAAGCCTCGTCGCGGTCCCCCATGGTGGTTGTGCGCTCTGATGCCGTGGTTGCGCCCGTGCCAGCGCTGACACTTCCCTGACGAAGATGTTCACAACAGCCGCGTCATAGTGCACTGTTGTGCCCGTCTGGTTGGGG
>DATHII010000279.1:0-11227 GCA_035316885.1 Jiangellaceae bacterium
GAGCACCTGCGAAGCGTGCCGCTGGCCGGGCGGGCAGGGGAGCAGACCGTCGGGCAACACCACGGCCGGACCGATGCCGGCGTTGGCGATGATCGAGGCGAACCTCATCCGTCGCTTCCCGTCGACGAACTCGAGGTGGACGTTCTCGGCGGGCAGGCTGCGCAGGTTCGGCAACAGGCGGGCGCCGACCGGTACCCCTCGCGGGTCGGGAGGCGGCAGGAAGGTCTCGGTCGGAGTGGGCTCGGCGGTCTGGCTCACCCGGGCGCCGACCTCGTCGTCGCCGGACAGCAGCGTCCCCGCGCCGAGCAGGCCGACGATCAGCACGGATGCTCCCACGCTGACCGTCGCGATCGCGGTGGTACGAGTCAGCTGCATGGCGCCCTTCTCGTCGGCACTCGACACCTCACGTTACGTGAAACGCGGTTCCGGGCGGACAGATTCGTCCGCCTGCGGTCAGTCGAGCGCCAGTGAGTAGGCGATCAGGTCGACACCCGGCAGCGGCGACCAGTCGCGGGTGACCTCACGGACGAAACCCATGCTCTCGTAGAGGCGGTGCGGGACGGCTGCACCCGCGGGCGTAGACAGCACGAGGGCGCGGAAACCCAGCGCCCGGGCCCGGTCGACGCATGCCAGGGTGAGTGCGCGGCCGACGCCTCGGCCCTGCGCGTCGGGCCGCACGGCCAGCATCCGGAACTCGGCCTCGTCAACGCGGGCGAGCTCGCGATACGGGCTGCCGGCCGGGCAGAAGGTGACCGTGCCGAGCAGCCGGGCACCGGACGCCGATGAGTCGACCGCCACCAGCAGTTCGGCCGAAGCCGCGCGACTGGCAGCGTCGCGCAGTTGCTCGGCATAGCCGTCGCCGGCCATGCCGGCGGCACGGTAGGCCTGCTCGGTGACCGCTCCGGCCTCGACGATCTCGTCGGGCCGGGCCTCCCGGACCACGAGCGTGCCGGACTCGCTCACGCTCGGCAGGGTAGCCGGGAGGGTCGGACGGTCAGCTCAGGGCGTACGGGCGCGACGGCGGGTTGACGGACCAACCGTCCTGGGTGCGGGGGAGCGGCGTCCGGCGTGGTCCACCGTCACCGCCCAGCCAGTCGACGATCCTGGTAGCCCCTGTCACGACGAGGCTGATGAGCAGCGCTGCGATCAAGAGTGTGGTCATGGCTGAAATTCTGCCTTCATGGACTTCCTGCCACCAGTGGCAGAACTGTCGTACTCCATCGACATTCTGCCACCCGGCGTGGCACACTGCTTCCATGCTGAAGAACGTCGTGGCCGTCGTGATGGACGGCGTCGCCCCCTTCGAGCTCGGCGTGCTGTGCGAGTCGTTCGGAACGGACCGATCCGATCAGGGCATACCGAGGCTCGATTTCGCCGTCTGCGGCGTTACCCCCGGAACCGTCCGGACCTCAATGGGGTTCTCCCTCGTCGTCGACGAGGGCCTGGATCGGGTGGCCGAGGCCGACCTGGTCGGTGTGCCCGCCATGCCTCGCGACGGCGGGTATCCCGAGCCCGTGCTTGAGGCCTTGCGAGCGGCGGTCGACCGGGGAGCCCGGGTGATGTCGGTCTGCACGGGCGCCTTCGTGCTGGCGGCCGCGGGATTGCTCGACGGCCGGCGGTGCACGACGCACTGGCGCTACAGCGACGAGCTCGCCGCTCGCTACCCGCTCGCGAAGGTCGATCCGGACGTGCTCTACGTCGACGACGACAACGTGATCACCAGCGCTGGTTCCGCGGCCGGCATCGACGCCAGCCTGCATCTGTGGCGCGAGGAGTACGGGGCGGCGGTCGCGGCCACCGTGGCCCGGCGGATGGTTGTTCCACCGCACCGCGACGGCGGGCAGGCCCAGTTCGTCGAGGCTCCGATCCGAGCTGCGCATGCGCCCACGCTGTCCGGCGTGCTCGACTACATGGCCGGCCATCTCGGTGAGGAGATGACCGTCGACTCGGTGGCCCGCCTCGCCAACATGTCCTCCCGCACATTCGCCCGCCGGTTCCGGGCCGAGACCGGCACGACCCCGTACGACTGGCTGCTCGCGCGCCGGGTCGCGGAAGCCCAGCGACTGCTCGAGGAGGGCGACGACCCGATCGAGCGGGTGGCCGTGCTCTGCGGGTTCGGGACCGCGGGTGCGCTGCGACACCACTTCGCCAAGCGGCTCGGCACGACGCCACAGGCCTACCGCGCCGCCTTCTGCCACCGCGACCGCTGAGCCAGACAGGCTCAGATCCCCGTCGTCGAGCGCGGGTAGGCGACCTCAGGGTCGCAGAGCACATTGACCAGGTAGGGTACGCCCGCCGCGAAGGCCCGCCGCAGGGCCGGGCCGATGTGGTCGGCACGCGTCACCGTTTCGCCCGCGCCGCCCAGCGCCGTCACGATGGCGTCGTACCCGGTTTCGCGGCGCAGGTCGGCGGCGACGTCGTATCCGTACAGGAAGCGCATCGGGTGCTTCTCGAGGCCCCACGCACCGTTGTTGCCGACCACCATGACGACCGGCAGGTCATGGCGGACCATCGTGTCGACGTCCATCAGCGACAGCCCGGCCGCGCCGTCGCCATAGAGCAGGACGACCTGGCTCGACGGCCGCGCGAGCCGCGCCGCGGCGGCCGCGCCTGCACCTGCGCCGAGGCACCCGTACGGCCCCGGGTCGAGCCAGCAGCCCGGACGGCCGGGCTCGACGAACTTGCCTGCCCAGGAGACGAAGTCGCCGCCATCGCCGATCACGACGGCGTCGTCGTCGAGCAGCGGCATCAGCTCGCCGTAGATCCTGGCGGGATGGATGGGATCGGCGTCGGCTGCGAGCACGGGTGCATCACGCTCGGTCGCGGCGGCGACTCCCGCCCGCAGGTGCGCTCCCCAGCTCTCGTACGACGTGCGGCTCGGCTGCGCGGTGCGGGCCGCGAGCAGGCGGTCGAAGACCAGCGTGAGGTCGCCCGCGGCCGAGGCCGCGAGGTCGACGTGGGTCGCGAGCACCCCGGACGAGTCGGCCAGGTGTACCACGCGCGCGGGCCGGCCCGCGTCGGCACCGAAGACGCCGAAGCCCAGCCGGAAGTCCAGCGGTGTGCCTGCGACGACGACGAGGTCCGCCTGCTTGAACGCCGCCGACCGGGCCCGGGTGACCAGCAGTCGGTGGCCGCGCGGCAGGATGCCGCGGCCCATGCCGTTGGCGACCACCGGGATCCCGATCTCCTCAACGAACCGCAATGCCGCCTGCTCGGCTCCGTCCATCCACACGTCCGAACCCAGCACGAGCACCGGGCGGTCGGCCGTGGCCAGCAGCGTTGCGACGGCCGTCAGGTCGTCGGGGTCTGGGGCGATCAGCTCACGGGCGCCCGCGGTCGGGATCTCGACCTCCGCGCGGCTGAACAGTTCGTCCATCGGCACGTCGACGAATACCGGGCCCCGGTGGGAGGCGTCGGCGACTCTGAGCGCCTCGTCGATGACACCCGCGACGTCCGCGGTCCGTCGCGCGGTAACCGACCGTTTCGTGACCGGGGCGAGAATCGGTGGATGGTCGAGCTCCTGAAGTGCTCCGGTACCCCACCGGAACTGCGGCGCCCGGCCGCCAACGACGAGCAGGGGAACCCCGCTGAAATAGGCCTGGGCGATCCCGCTCGCCCCGTTGGTGACGCCGGGCCCGGCGGTGAGCACCGCGAGGCCGGGTCGGCGGGTGAGCTTCGCGGTCGCCTCGGCACCGAAGACTGCCGTCTGCTCGTGGCGGACGTCGATGATCCGCATCTGCGGGTCCTCGCGTACCGCGGCATCGTAGAGGGGGAAGACGTGTGCTCCGGACAGTGTCCACATCGTCTCGACACCGTGGGTGGCGAAGACGGCACGCGCGTGGTCACCTGCGTGACCCTCGAGCAGGTGATCCCCGGTGTCATTGCGATGCGAAACACCCACGGGGCGACGCTACACGCGATCAACTCGGGAGGGGTGCGCCGTCAGGGGCGGCGGAACACCCGGGGAGCGCTGGACCGCAGGGACCGCTGCAGCGCGATCAGCAGGTCCGGCCGGCAACTCGGGCTGATGGCCGGGGCTGCGGTCGCATCCTGGGCGGGCGTCCCGGTGACGCCCAGGAGCAGCTGCAGGTGCAGCGCGCGCGCGTAGGCGACACCGTTGGCGCGCACCGCGGACTCCCGTATGCCCGACGGCGCCGGCTCGGCCCAGATCGCAGACAGCCGCTCCAGCCAGTGTTCGAGCGTGTCGACCGACACCTGGTCCCTGTGCAGCAGCGACATCGTCGCGTACGCGAGCCGGTCGTCCTCCCCGGCGGCGAAGCGGTGCTCGGTGGGGATCAGCAGCCGTTCGGCGACGACGTCGAGGAGGACCCGCAACTCGTCGGGCCCGATGTGCCGCGACGCCCCCAGTGTTCCCAGCACGTCGGCGCCGTGCGCGATCGCGTGCGACCAGCCGCGCCCCGGAACCCACCCGCGCAGGTCGCGTTCTGCCAGCAGCCAGGCGACCGACCGGTCGGCCCAGGTGAGCACGGCCGTCGGATGCAGCGTGTGGACGGTGTTGTCGCGGGCGATCACCGCCGCGAGGCACACCGCCGAGAAGGACCGACGCAACACCGCGTCGGTACCGTCCTCGCCGAGGCCGACGCGCAGGCCCAGCACCAGACCGTCGCCGAGCCCGGCGAGCAACTCGTCGTAGACGCCCTCGGCCACCCACGTGGCCAGGACGGAGTAGGCGATGTCGTCGCGGACCCGTGGGTCGGGGTCGCCAAGCATGGTGACCAGGTCGGTCGTGAGGTCGTCCAGCGCGGCTCCATGGGGGACCCGATAGCCGTCGGCAACGACCCGCTCCCAGTACGACATCCGCACCGGGGCATCTTCGCAGAGCCGCATACCTGGTGCTGCCGCGGGTCCGCAGCCTCCGCCGACGTCGGTCGGCAGGCGCAGGTGGGCCGCTGCGGCGTGTCCTAGGCTCGCGGACGTGCCGTCGCTCAACGACGTCGTCCGCCAGTACACCGACCTCTCCGAAGCCGACCTGGACTGGCTGCACGCGCTCGTCGCCGATTGGCAACTGCTGGCGGACCTGTCCTTCGCCGACCTCGTCCTGTGGGTCCCCGACCGCACCGGCGAAGGATTCCGAGCGGCTGCCCAGATGCGGCCGACGACCGGGGCGACGGCGTACCCCGAGGACCTCGTCGGCTCGCTACTCGAGCGAGGGCGACGGCCGCTCGTCGACGCTGCGTACGACGAGGGCACCATCCGCCGTGACGGCGATCCGGAGTGGTGGGATGACGTGCCCGTCCGGCTCGAGGCGATCCCCGTCCGCCGCGACGACCACGTGCTGGCCGTCGTCGCGCGGCACACGAACCTCATGTCGGTGCGGACCCCCAGCCGGCTGGAGCTCGCCTACCTCGAGTGTGCGGGGCAGCTGGCGAAGCTCGTAGCGGAGGGCCGCTTCCCGAGCCCGGGTACGGACATGGGCCGACGCGGCGCCCCGCGCGTCGGTGACGGCCTGATCCGGCTCGATGCGGCCGGCGTGGTGACGTACGCGAGCCCGAACGCGCTGTCGGTCTACCGGCGGCTCGGCCTGACCGCCGATCTGGTGGGGGAGCGGCTGGGCGAGGTCACCGCCCGGCTGGCACCGCGCGCCGGCGCCGTCGACGAGGCGCTCGAAGTCGTGGTCGGCGGACGGGCGCACCGGCGGACCGAGATCGAGGGCACCGGCGCGTTCATGACGCTACGGGCGATCCCGCTCGACCCGGGCGGCAAGCATGTCGGCGCGCTCGTCCTGTGCCGCGACGTCACGGAGGTACGCCGCCGGGAGCGGGAGCTGATCACCAAGGACGCCACCATCCGCGAGATCCACCACCGGGTCAAGAACAACCTGCAGACGGTCGCCGCCCTGCTGCGGCTCCAGGCCCGGCGGATCGGCGCGCCGGAGGGGCGTGCCGCGCTCGAGGAGGCGGTGCGGCGGGTGGGGACGATCGCGATCGTCCACGACACGCTGTCGCAGACCGTCGACGACACGGTCGACTTCGACGGGGTCGCGGACCAGTTGCTCGCGATGGTGGCCGAGGTCGCGACGGCCGAACCGCTGGTGCGAGCAGCCAGGTCCGGCACGTTCGGCGTACTCGATGCGGGCGTGGCGACGCCGCTGGCGATGGCGATCACCGAGCTGCTTCAGAATGCCGTCGAGCACGGCCTGGGCGGAGCGCCCGGGTGTGTCGAACTCGCAGCCGACCGGCGAGCGGGCCGGCTCCGTGTCGTTGTCGACGACGATGGGCGCGGACTGCCCGAGGGCTTCGATGCCGAGGAGTCCGGCCGGCTCGGCCTGCAGATCGTCCGGACACTGGTCGTCGGCGAACTCGGAGGAACTCTCGACGTCGGCCGGCGACGCGAGGGTGGCACACGGGTCGTGCTGGACCTGCCGGTCCGCGGCTGACATCAGTGCGCCCCGCCGGCCTGATCGGCGGGCGGGGCGCTGACCGGTCGGTCTAGTAGGCGCGAGCCCTCGCCCGGGCATTGCGGCGCTTCAGCGCGCGACGCTCGTCCTCGGACAGGCCGCCCCAGACGCCGGCGTCCTGTCCGCTCTCGAGTGCCCATTGCAGGCACTCCTCGCGGACGTCGCAACGACGGCAGACCGCCTTGGCCTCCTCGATCTGCAGCAGCGCTGGGCCGGTGTTGCCGATCGGGAAGAACAGCTCGGGGTCCTCGTCACGGCACGCGGCGCGATGACGCCAGTCCATGAGTGTCACAACTCCTCGTATGGGTGGCGACGCCGATCGGGACTTCCGGCCGGCGACGCGGTATCTCACGTGAAATGGTTCACGAATCAATGGGCACCGCAACCTGACAACGTCTGGAGGGGTCTCACAGATCCCGCCGCGCTGCGCGTGTTTGGCCGCGCGGCAAGTGCAAGGGTGACAAATCTGTGACTCGAGAACAAGACCTATGTGGCGCTCGTCTCATCGCGTAGAGTGTCGCGTACGTCACAGTGGGACAAACAGGGACAAAACAGGGGGGCAGAACCGCTAGAGCACGACGTGCAGCACCGCCGGGTGCGAGCGCAGCGTCATCGTGGAGCGTTCTCCGAGGAAGTCGCCGTCGACCTGTACGGGCACCGGTCGCTCCGACCTCAGCACGAATCCGGTCTGGTCGTGCAACAGGATGACGTCGCGCCCCCGTGGCCCGCGTTCGGTGGTGAGGGTGATCTCGGCGAGGTGGCGCAACGCCGCGGCAATGCCCAGCCCGGTGAGAGCGAACAGGTCCAGCCCGGTGTCGAAGCTCGCCCGCGGCGTCGGGTTGAGCGGACGCCCGCCGAGGTAGGTCCACGGCGCGCTGTTCGTCACAACGGCCATGGAGATACCGGGCACCGGGTCGGCGCCATCGCGCTCGAGCACGATCTGCCCCTCCGAGCGGTCCTCCTGGGCGAAGAACCGGCGAATGGCGGCCCGTGTGTAGAGACCCAGGGTCGAGCGCTTGCCGCGCTCACGCATCTCCTCCACCCGGCGGATGACGTCGGCGTCGAAGCCGATCCCCGCGCAGAAGGTGAACCACCGCTCGTCGAGCCGGCCCAGGCCCAACGGTCTGCGGCGTTGCGACCGCACCGCGTCGAGCAACTGGCCGGTCGCCTCGACGGGATCCTCGGGCAGGCCGAGGTTGCGGGCCAACACGTTGGTGCTGCCGCCCGGCACGATGGCCAGGTCGGGCACGCGGGGCCAGGACCCGTCGTCCAGCAGGCCGTTGACCACCTCGTTGACTGTGCCGTCGCCGCCGACGGCCACGACGAGGTCGAGGCCGTCCCTGCGGGCCTGGCGGGCCAGATCGACGGCATGACCTCGGTGGCCGGTCTCGGCGACGTCGACCTTGAGGTCGTGCCGGAGGGCTGCGAGCAACACGTCGCGCGTGCGGCGTGATGTCGTCGTCGCTCGATGGTTGACGACGACGAGGGCACGCATGCCGGCCAGAGTAACGGGGACGGGTTGGCCCGTACGCTGGCTGTGTGCCTACGGACTCGACCCCGAGCGGCCGCGGGCGTGGCCCCGCGGTGGCGACCGCCGTGGTCGCTGGGCAGGGGCTGGCGTTGGTCGGGTTCGGTGTGTGGCTGATAGTCAGACGGGCGGGCGACACGCCGAGCAACGAGTCGGTCTACGAGGGGTCGACGGCGTACATGTTCGTGACCGGCGCGCTGGTGCTGCTCGTCGCCGCGGCCATGTGGCGCGGACGCGGCTGGGCCATGGGAGCCGCGGTCTTCGTCCAGCTCCTCGCGCTCGCAGTGACCTACGAGATGGTCAACGCCGGCTTCTGGGTCGGGGCAGTGCCGCTCGGGCTCGCGTCGGCAGGTGCATTGTTGGCGATGCTCTCGCCGTCCGGTCGGGCGGCCTTCGACCGGTTGTGAACGCCACGGTCGTCCAGGCCCGACGACTCGAAGCCGTCCTGCGCTCACATTTCGTCGGCGAGCAGACCTTTGCGCAGCCGCGCGAGTGTGCGGGCGAGCAGCCGCGAGACGTGCATCTGGGAGATGCCGACCTCGGCCGCGATCTGCGACTGGGTCATGCCCGCGAAGAACCGCAGCAGGAGGATCCGGCGTTCGCGCTCGGGCAGGCTCGCGAGCAGCGGTTTGAGCGCCTCCCGGTTCTCGACGCCCTCGAGGGCGGCGTCCTCGCTGCCCAGCATGTCGAGCACGGAGGGCCCGTCGGCGTCTCCTGCGTCGGGTGCGTCCAGCGAGAGTGTGCTGTAAGCCGCCGCCGATTCCAGACCCTCGAGAACGTCGTCCTCGCTGGCGCCGACACGTTCGGCCAGTTCGGTGACGGTGGGCGACCGTCCGAACTCCTGGGTCAGCACACCGGTGGCCGATCCGATCGCCAGGCGCAGCTCTTGCAGCCGGCGCGGGACGCGCACGGCCCAGCCCTTGTCGCGGAACCAGCGCTTGATCTCGCCGACGATCGTCGGAGTGGCGTACGTCGAGAACTCGACGCCGCGGCCGGGGTCGTACCTGTCGATCGCCTTGATCAGCCCGATCGTCGCGACCTGAACGAGGTCGTCGTACGGCTCGCCGCGGTTGCGGAAGCGGCGGGCGAGGTGCTCGACGAGCGGCCGGTGCAGCGTGACCAGCCGGTTGCGGGTCTCCTCCCGGCGAGGATCACCGGCCGGAAGCGCCGCCAGTTCCGTCAGCAGGTCGCGGCTCTCCTCCCGGTCCACCCCCATCCCGGCAGAGGTCACCCGGTGCTCATCTCTCTCTGCTTGCGCAGCGTGAGCGTCACGTGTCCGTCGCTGACCGTCGCATCGACCTCGCCGGCCAGGGCAGTGAGCACGGTCCAGGCGAACGTGTCGCGGGCAGGTGGGTCGGTGGTCACCGACGGAACGGAGACGGCGACCTGGAGCTGATCGGGCCGGAGGTCGAAGCGGCACTCGATCCGGGCCTCAGGGGCGGCCAGAGGCAGCAGCAATGCGCATGCCTCGTCTACGGCGATCCGCAGATCCTCGATGTCGTCGAGGGTGAAGTTGAGCCGGGCGGCTAGCCCAGCGGTCGCCGTGCGCAGAACCGCGAGGTACGCGCCCGACGCGGGCACGCGGAGCTCGACGTGGTCGCTGGGCAAAGCCGGTGTCTGGGTCACAGGTCTCCTCGAGCCTGACGACCAGAACAGAGGCGCCTCGTCGTGCGGTGGTGCCTCTGCCCGTGGCCGGGCTGCCGAGCGGTCAGGCGGCCTTCTTGGTCTCCGCGAAGATCTCGGCGATCTCGTCGATCTTGCCGAGCAGCTGATCGGCGATCGCGGGGTCGGTCGAGCCCTTGGAGCCGCCGCCACCGGCGAGCTTGGTGGCATCGTTGAACAACTGGTGCAGCTGCGGATACTTCTCGAAGTGCGGCGGCTTGAAGTAGTCGGTCCAGAGCACCCAGAGGTGGTGCTTCACGAGCTCGGCGCGCTGCTCCTTGATGATCAGAGCCCGCGTGCGGAAGTCGGGGTCGTCGCTGTCCTGGAACTTCTCGCAGATCGCCTTGACCGACTGGGCCTCGATTCGGGCCTGCGCAGGGTCGTACACACCGCAGGGAAGATCGCAGTGGGCCGAGACCTCGATGGTGTGAGCGAGCAGGCGCATCCGGTGTCCTCTCCGTACGGGTCGGTTGACCTCAGATCTACCCGGGCGACACTACTCCGGAACAACGACCACCCGACGGAGAGGGGAACCGGTGCCACGCTGGGGGTTCGCCATCGTGCGTGGGCGTTCGATGGAGCCCACCCTGCACGACGGCGACCGGCTCATCGTGCGGTACGGCGGGCGGCCGCGACCCGGACGGGTGGCGGTGGTCCGGTTGCCCGGACGGTCCGATCTGGCGGTCAAGCGGATCGGGTGGCGGGAAACGAACGGCTGGTGGGTCGAGCGCGACAACCTCCGGGAGGGCGTCGATTCCTGGCAGGTCGGAGCGGTGGCGCCGGACGGTGTCGTCGCCGTTGCTCTGGCCCGGGTCTGGCCTTGGCCACGGCGCTTGACCCGTATCGCCCGCCGTTGATGTGGCCGATGGACGTGAGCGGAACCTCAGTGAAGATATGGCTCGAGCAGGGCCAAGGTGGCGGCTGGGTCCTCGACGTGCGCGTTGTGGCCTAGGCCGGGGAGGGTCACGCGGGTCGACGACGGCCGGGCCAACTCGCCGTCGGTGACCATCGGGTCGTGCTCGCCCCTGGCCAGCAGCACGGTGGAGCGCGCGGCGCCCAGCAGGCCGTGCAGGTCCGGTGCGCCGACGGAGAACACGGCCTGGTCCATGGCAAGGCGCCACCGTCCCCCGTCCTGGAGCAGACCCGCCCAGACCGCCTCGTCGTCGGTGCTGAGCAGGCCGGCCAGACCCGACACGCGCAAGTAGCGCGTTGCCGCGTCCTCGCGGGACGTGAACCAGGCAACGGGCCGGTGCGAAAGAGCATCGGCCTTGGCAAGCTCATCGGACGTCCAGGTCACCTTGATCCCGACGCCGACGGCGGCCTCGACCGGCACGCCGAACCAGCCACTGGCAAGCGTCAGTCCCAGGACGCCACCCAGTGAATGCCCGAGCACGACCAGCCGCTCCGCGGGGCCGACGAGCGCGGCCAGACTGGCCGTCAGGGCGCCGAACGAGTAGCCGGGCAGCGGGTCGGAGCCGCCATGACCGGGCAGGTCCGGTGCCAGCCAACGCCCCGGCCACCGCTCGGCGAGCAGCGGCGCCCACCCGTTCCACACGTCGCTGGTAGCTCCGAGGCCGTGGACCAGGAGCAGAACGGGCTCGCCCGCGCCGCCACCCTGA
>DATHII010000280.1:0-15604 GCA_035316885.1 Jiangellaceae bacterium
TGCACCGTGGTGCGTGCTCATCAACACGCCGCAGGGGCCCGCCGCCGCCCGCCGGTCGAGTTCGCCGGGCAGGTGACCGACGGTCCGGGTCCGGATACGGGGGGCTTGGTCGAATGACAAGAATCCCGGCACCGATCGGGAGGCGCTGGGCCGCTCCCGCGGCGGGTTGACCACCAAGATCCACCTCGCCGCCGACACCCGATGTCGTCCGGTGTCGCGGGTGACCACGCCCGGGCAACGCAATGACGCGGTCGTCTTCGACCAGTTGATGGCCGGCATCCGGATCCGGCGTGCCGGTCGGGGTCGGCCCCGCACCCGGCCCAACCGTGTCCTGGGCGACAAGGCCTATTCCAGTCGCGCCATCCGCTCCCACCTGCGCCGACGCGGAGTCACAGCGACCATCGCCGAGCCTGCCGACCAGCGACACCACCGCGCCCGACGCGGCCGGCAAGGCGGCCGACCGCCCCGATTCGACCGCCAGCGCTACCAGCAGCGCAACACCGTCGAACGCTGCATCAACAAGCTCAAACAGTTCCGTGCCGTCGCCACTCGCTACGACAAACGCGAATACATCTACCGCGGCACCATCGACGTCGCCTCAATCAAGATCTGGCTCCGCGACCCCGTCCCATGATCCACGGGACACGCCCTAGTTGTCGCCGCGCCAGGCTTCGACGCCTTCCCGGCGGCCACCACGGCGGCGGCGACCCAAACCAGAGTACCGGCCCACGACCAGCCCAAGGTCGCGTTGAGCACCATGCCGGCGAGCAGTGCCGTGGACAGGTAGGTGCAGGGCGGGGTCTGCGCCAAGTCCGCGACCCACGGTTGCGGAGCCGAGCTCGCGGCCGACCCGGCGCTTTGCCCAGACCAGCGCCCGGACCGAGTCGACGGCGATACATGCCGCCAAGGCGAAGAACGCAATGGCGGTCAGGCGCATCGTGCGTGGCCGCTCCCGCCCCTCAGCGTGCACTCCGCCGACTCGGCGCGATGCCCTGACTGTGGCAGGGAGCATCCGCGTGGGTCTACGGCGTCGACAGGGCCTCCGCGCCAAATTCCGATCGAGGGGATGTTGCTGGGAGTCGCCGGGCCGAAGACGGCCGGGTTCCAGGAGGTCTCGGGCTACCCGGAGGTGACGATCCCGAACTCGTGGATCTTGCGGTAGATCGTGGCCCGGGACATGCCCAGCGCCTTCGCGGCCTTCGCCTTGTTGCCGCGGGCGTCCACCAGGCTCTGCGTGATGGCGTCGCGCTCCATCGACTCCAACGGGCTAAGGAGCCGGCGGCTGAGGGCCCCGGTTTCGGGGGGCAGGTCGTGCGGCTGGATCATTCCGGTGCGGCGGTGCTGCACGACCTGGCGCAGGGTCTGGAAGACCTGCTCGACGTTGCCGGGCCAGTTGGAACGCATCAGCATCTGCAGTACTTCCGGCGAGCACGTCAGCTGGCCCTGGTAGCCGAGCCGCGCGACGAAGAAGGGCGCGAGTTGCTGGATGTCCTCGACATGGTGACGCAGCGGTGGGACGTCCACCGTGCTCGGGAAAAGCCGCAGCAGGCGAGCGAGATCCTTGCTCTGCGCGCCGAGGCCGAGCGTCACTGCGACCCAGACGGCGCGCTGACCGTCGGCTTTTGTGGGCTCCTGCAGGGCGGCTATCAGGGAGCGTAGGTGCACACCGTCGAGTCGGTCGGGGTGCCGGATGACCACGCTCCCGGCGTGGTCGTCGCCGTTCTCATCCACGAGAGCCCGGCGAGCCGATGCCAGCCAACGCTGATCGGTCACGTCTGCCGCGTCGAGCACGGTGAACCGCCCGCCGGGATTCCGGCGCTGGTGCACCGCACGCAAGATGGCCAGCTTACCCACTCCGGGCTCGCCAGCGAGGGCCACCCACTCACCGGCCCGGTAGGCGTTCTCCACCTCGTCACAGGCCCGACGCCACAGAGCGCCGGATCCGAGGAGACCCGGGAGGAGCATCCTCGCTGCCGGACCGCCGTCCCGCCTCTTCGGCATGCTGATCTCGGCCACCTTCGCGTGGATGACGCCCCCGGGCAGCAGCGGCGCGCCCAGCGACCGGGTGTACATCCGAAGCCTCATGCCGGTCGGCAGATCGACCATCACCGACCTGCGGCGCCCGGCGAGCGCTTCGGTGGCCTGCCGGAGCAGCGCGGCCTGGTCGGCTGGGGCGAGCACCGTTCGTGCATAGTCGTTCATCATCACGACGTCGTTGTTCAGCGCGATGACGATACCCGGTGTACGACGACAGACGCGCAGGTATTCCTGGAGCAGCTCGATCTCCGGCGCCGCAGCGTCGGCCAGTAGCGACTGTCGGATCTGAACGGCGGTGGTCTTGGCGAGTGTCATCAACAGGGGACCGGCGTCGGAACGCCAGCAGGTCAAATCCACTGCGCCGACGGTCTTGCCCGAGATCGGGTGCTGGATCGGTACGCCGGCGCACGCCAGGTCCTCGAGATCCTCCGCGTAGTGCTCGTGACCGAACACATGCATCGGCTGGCCGCCCTCGAGAGCCGTGCCGATCCCGTTGGTGCCCACGAACTCCTCTGCATAGCTGAAGCCGGGAGCGAGCTGCACCGTGTCAAGGTGGCGCGCCAGGTTGGCGTCCCCCGTGAGCCGGGACAGGACCAGCCCAGCCTGGTCGGTGAGCACGATGCTGATCGGCTGTCCGGCCAACTCCTCGTGCAGCTGGCGCAGCACCGGTTCGGCGCTGCGGCTCAGTGGGGTGTCAAGGTTCTGGTCGCGGATGTACCGCATCTCGATGCGGTCCGCGGCGACGTTGCTCTCACGGGATCGCCACCACGAGGCGAGGATGGGCTCGCGCACTCGACCCGGCTCGACCGGCTCGGCGGTGAGGAAGCGCACTCGGGTATCGGCGAGTCCGTCGCCGTCCGTCTGGATGGGTTTGCCGGATGATGCGGGCCGCATGGCATCCCCCGTCTCTCCGGTGCCTGTCTCCATACGCTACGTGGCGCGCGGACTCTGGCGTTACGTCACCTTGTCAACATAATCTCCGATCGTTCGCGTTCGCGACTGTCTCAAATTGAGACGTCGTTGGTCCGTCGCATCTGGTCGCGTAAGAAGCCTCTCGCTTCACCGCCGATGCGAGCCCAGCCAAGGCAAAACGTCCGAGATGCGCCGGACATACCAGGACGAACCTACAGGGAGGTACCCGATGGACGAACCGGGCTCGCCTGACGCCGAGACCTACAACCCGTGGAGCGTCGTCAATCTGGTCTTCCACCATCTAGCCGACCAGGGATTGCACCCCGTCCTGGGCGCCGCGGGTGACCCGGGACCGCCGGCGGCGGCGCTGCTGGTCGCGCTCGGCATCGAGCCGGCGGCAGAGGGCAACCGGCAGGTCATGCGGGACGTACGGGAACACCTGGCGACAATCCGGACCGCCGTGCTGGGCGATTCCTGATCCGCCGCGGCGTTGCCCTCTGTCCGGCATGTCTCATGTTGAGACTTCCGGACTCGCCAGGAAGGGGTGTGATTGACAAGGAGAGGTATGTCGAGCCGAGCCGAAGGAGTGCTGATGAGTCGCCAAAGCGTGGCCAAGGCTCACGAGAAGATCCAGGAACTCGCCTGGGAGCCGCTGTACCACGAGCCCGTGTCGCAGTATGGAACCGACTACACATTCCAGAAGGCCAAGAAGAAGGACCCGCTCAAGCAGGTTCTCCGGTCCTACTTCCCGATGCAGGAAGAGAAAGACCACCGGGTCTATGGAGCTTCCGACGGAGCGATCCGCGGGAACATGTTCCGGCAGGTGCAGGAACGATGGCTCGAGTGGCAGAAGCTGTTCCTGAGCATCATCCCGCTGCCGGAGATCGCGGCGGCTCGAGCTATGCCTCTGTTGTTCCGCACCGTGCCCAATCCGGAGCTGCACAACGGCCAGGCGATCCAGATGATCGACGAGGTCCGGCACTCGACGATTCAGCAGAACCTCAAGCGCCTGTACATGAACAACTATATCGACCCGGCCGGTTTCAACAGCAGTCTGCGGAACTTCCAGAACGACTACTGCGGGACGATCGGGCGGCAGTTCGCCGAAGGGTTCATCACCGGTGACGCGATCACCGCGGCCAGCATCTACCTGACCATCGTGGCCGAGACGGCGTTCACCAACACGCTGTTCGTGGCAATGCCCGCCGAGGCCGCGGCCAACGGCGACTACCTGCTACCGACAGTGTTCCACTCCGTCCAGTCCGATGAGTCGCGGCACATCAGCAACGGCTACGCGACCTTGCTGATGGCGTTGTCCGACGAGGGCAATCACCAGCTGCTGGAGCGCGACTTGAGGTACGCGTGGTGGAACAACCACCGTGTGGTCGACGCCGCCATCGGAACGTTCATCGAGTACGGCACCAAGGACCGTCGCAAGGACCGTGAGAGCTACGCCGAGATGTGGCGGCGGTGGATCTACGACGACTACTACCGCAGCTATCTGGTTCCGCTGGAGAAGTACGGCCTGGTGATCCCGCACGACCTCATCGAGGAGGCCTGGAACCAGATCTGGAACAAGGGCTACGTACACGAGGTGGCGCAGTTCTTCTGCACGGGGTGGCTGGCCAACTACTGGCGTATGGACCCGATGACGGACAAGGACTTCGAGTGGTTCGAGTACAAGTACCCCGGCTGGTACGACAAGTATGGCGCTTGGTGGGAGAACTACGCACGGCTCTCCATTCCCAACGGGCACAACCCGATCGTGTTCGAGGACGTCGACTACCAGTACCCGCACCGCTGCTGGGTCTGCATGGTGCCGTGCCTGGTCCGTGAGGACATGGTCATGGCAGAGGTCGACGGTCAGATGCGCACCTACTGCCACGAGGCCTGCCGGTGGACGGACGTCGAGGCGTTCCGGCCGACCTTCCAGGGCCGGGAGACTCCGAACATGGGTCAGCTGATCGGCAAGCGCGAATGGGAGACCCTCTATCACGGCTGGAACTGGGCCGACGTGATTTCGGACATGGGTTACGTCCGCGACGACGGCAAGACCATGGTCGCGCAGCCGCACCTGGACCTTGACCCCAAGAAGATGTGGACGCTGGACCACCTGCGCCGGTGCCCGCCGTTGCAGAGCCCCAACGTGCTGCTGAACGAGATGTCGAAGGACGAGCAGCAGGCGTTCCACGCCAACTACATCCGCGGCGGCCCTGCCGGCCGATTCGCGCCTGCGGAGGCCTGAGGAGCGCTCGACGGATCAACCGGCATCAATCGGCAAGGAGGGGCTGAAGGTGGCCCCTCCTTAGCCGCCCAATCCGCGCGCGCGACAAGGGAGCTCATGAGCGAAAAGCACGTGGTGCGGTTCGAGCCGGTCGGCATCGAGATCGAGGTCGGCGAGGAGCAGACGGTCCTGCGGGCTGCCGCCGAGCAGGGAATCATGCTCATGCACGGCTGCAAGGAAGGCCAGTGTTCGTCGTGCAAGTCCTTTGTGCTCGACGGTGACGACATAGAGCTGGACAGGTACTCGACGTTTGCGTTGCCGGACTACGAAAGGGAGGAAGGCTTCACCCTGCTCTGCCGGGCGCACGTCTATGAAGACGTGACTATCGAGCTCCTCAATTACGACGAGGACATGATCAAGTCCGGGTTGCCGATCCAGCAGGCGGTCACGGAGGTGGTATCGATCGATCCGGTGACCGCTGACATGCGCCACGTCGTGCTCGGACTCGTTGAGCCCAAGGAGATCAAGTTCTTCCCCGGGCAGTACGTCGACATCGCGGTCCCGGGCACTGACGAGACGCGCTCCTTCTCGATGGCCAACACGTCCAGTAGGGACAGCGCGCAGCTCGAGTTCGTGATCAGGGTCTATCCGGACGGGCTGTTCTCACACTTTCTGGACACCGAACTGACGGTTGGCGATCGGCTCGACGTCACCGGTCCGTTCGGCGTTTTCACCCTGCGCGAGGGCAATGGCGACCTGATCTTCATCGGCGGCGGCGCCGGAATGGCGCCGATTCTCTGTCTCCTGCGTTCCATGGTTGAACGTGGCATCGCTCGCAAGGCCACGTACTACTACGGCGCGCGGCGCCGCCAGGACCTGTGCTTCGAGAAGGAGCTTCGTGCCCTCGAGGAATCGTTACCCGGCTTCAGTTACGTGCCGGCCCTTTCCGAGTCGGCCGAGGGCGACGGCTGGGAGGGCGAGACCGGCTTCATCACCGACGTCGTGCGGCGGAGGGAGGGACACCTCGCCGACATCGACGCGTACGTGTGCGGCCCACCACCGATGGTCGAGGCGGCAATCCCGTTGCTCGAGGATCTGGGTGTGCCGGAGAAACGCATCTACTACGACAAGTTCACGACGACGGGTGATCCCGATTCCGCTCTAGTGATAGGAAGGGCGTCCTAATGACGACGACAACCACCCAACGAGACCTGCCGAAGCCCGAATTCACGGACGCGGAGGCCGGGGCGCGCGAGTTCCCCGACTCGAACTCTCGCCGGTTCAACTACTACACGCCGCAGAAGCGCAAGCAGACGCACTACGAGGATGTCACGGTCGAGGTGCAGCCGGACCCCCGGCACTACCTCAGCCAGGGCTGGCTGTACGGCTTCTCCGACGGCCGCGGCGGATACCCGCTGGATTGGACCGCCCTCAAGGCCTGGGGCACCGACCGGCCCGAGCCGGAACGCTTCCCGGGGTCCGGCGGCCGGGGCTACGACTGGCCGGCTCTCGGCTGGCACGAGTTCCGCGACCCGAATGAGGAGTGGGAACTCACGCTCTACCGCTACGGCGCGAACGTGGTCCGGCAGATCAACGCGAATATCGACACCGCGCGCGAAAGCAAGGCGTTCGAGCAGTGGAACGCCAACTGGGTGACCTTCGTAGAGCGCAACATCGGCGCTTGGATGCACGTCGAGCACGGCCTCGGCCTGTACCTCTTCGCGAACGCCAACCGACGAGCACCGACGAACATGCACAACAACGCCATCTCGGTCAACAGCATGCACCGGATCCGGACCGCCCAGGACCTGGCGCTGTACAACTTGACGCTCAGCGAGGAGATCGAGGACTTCGACGGCGCGGCGCACATCGAGACCTGGAACAGCGACCCTGCCTGGCAGGGCGTCCGGCGGACCGCTGAGCAGCTCACCGCCATCGACGACTGGGCCGAGGCGATCTTCGCCGCGAACGTGGTCTTCGAACCTCTCGTCGGTGAGATGTTCCGCAGCCAACTCGTGCAGCACGCAGCACCGGGCAACGGCGACTTCGTCACGCCCACGATCGTCGGTGCCGGCGAGTACGACTTCTCCCAACGCGACCTGCGCTACACGATTGCGATGTTCCACCTGCTCACCAACGACCGGGAGTTCGCCGACCACAACAAGGCAATCATGGACGGGTGGCTCACGACGTGGGTGCCGCGGGCCCTGTCCGCCTCCCGCACCCTCCAGCCGCTGTGGTCCCAGCCGGACTTCAAGCCTCCACGTTTCGAGGACGGCTTGGACCGGGCGAGGTCCCGGTTCAGCGGCATCCTGACCCAACTCGGCCTAGCGGAACCGAAGGAGCTGACCCAGTGAGCGTCGATCTCAAAGCCCCCGTCGAAAGCAAGTACAAGTCCGACAACACCGCGTCCAACATGACCGGCTTCACCCTCATGAACAACCAGGTCGGGGCAGTCGTCGCCGAGGTCATGGCGAAAAAGGACAACGTGAAGGTGATGCCCCTGCCGTCGATGATCCGCGTGGACGCAGTCGGACGCATGGACGTCGTCTACGCCGAGGTCTCCGAGGCGCTCGGTGGGGATGACTTCGACTCCGCCGAGTTCGAGGAGAACATGTCCACGCACTACGGACGGATGGTCCACAGGGACGACCGGACGATCATGGGCGCCAATCCCGAGGACGCAGCCGAGGAGCTCGGCTTCGACCTGGTCGCCAATTAGACGGCGGTCAGCGGCCACCAGCGGAGCACGCACCCAGCCCGGCTTCACCAGACGAGGAGGAGCGAATGTACGAAAAGGACGGCGAGAAGTATTTCGTGGTCGACAGCCATATGCACTTCTGGGACGCGAGCCCGGCGAACTGGGTGGCCGGCCACGAGAACTACGCCAAGGGCTGGATCGAGTGCTTCCACGCCTACCAGGGGCTCAGACCCCCCGAGACTCACTGGACGCTCGAGCACTTCTACAAGTGCTCGGAAGCCGACCTGATGAAGGACGTCTTCGAGGACGGGTACGTCGACGTGGCGATCTTCCAGCCGACGTACCTGAAGGAGTGGTACCGCGAGGGCTTCAACACCACCGAGCAAGACGGGGCGCTCTCCGACAAGCACCCGGGGAAGTTCATCGTCAACACCCGCTTCGACCCGCGCGACGGGGACGCCGGCCTGAAGGAGCTCGAGGAAAATGTCGCCCGCTGGGGCTCGAAGGGCGTCAAGCTCTACACCGCTGAGTGGCGCGAAGGATCGCGTGGCTACACGTTGAAGGACAAGGCTAGCTATCAGTACCTGGAGAAGGCACAGGCGCTGGGCATCAAGAACATCCACGTGCACAAGGGCCCGACAATCTGGCCTCTGGACAAGGACGCGTTCGACGTCTCCGACGTCGACCATGCCGCGACCGACTTTCCCGAGCTCAACTTCATCGTCGAGCACGTCGGCCTGCCGCGTATCGAGGACTTCTGCTTCATGGCCACCCAGGAGCCCAACGTGTACGCGGGCATGGCAGTGGTCATCGGCGGCCTCATGCACGCCCGGCCGAAGTTCTTCGCGAAGGTGGTGGGCGAGCTGCTGTTCTGGGTCGGCGAGGACAAGATGACCTTCGGCAGCGACTACAGCATCTGGGAGCCGAAGTGGCAGGTCGAAGGCTTCGTCGACTGGGACTACCCGAGTGACAGTGAAGAGTTCTCCGACTATCCGCGCGTCACGACCGCGACCAAGAAGAAGATCCTCGGCCTGAACGCCGCGAAGCTGTACGGCATCGAGGTTCCGGCGGAGGCGCAGCTGCCAGCCGGGGAGGGGACGCCCGCCGCTCAGGACGACGCGACGTTGGTGGATGACGGGGGCGGGGCCAAGGTGTGACCGACGCGAGAGAAGTGCTTGACGCACTGGACACGGTGCGCGATCCCGAGCTGGACGAGTCCGTGACCTCGCTCGGTTTTGTCACGTCGTGCACCGTGTCCCCGGACGGGGTGGCGGATGTCCGACTGCGACTGCCCACCTATTTCTGTGCGCCCAACTTCGCGTTTCTGATGGTGGCGGACGCATACGAGGCGGTCAGCGGCGTGGCCGGCATCCGGCGGGCACAGGTCGTGCTGGAGGACCACTTCGCCTCCGTCGAGATCAATCGCGGCGTGGCCGCCCGCGCGGGATTCGTGCAATCCTTCGACGGCCTTGCCGAGACAGAGCTGGACGAGCTACGAACGGACTTCGTGCGCAAAGCCGTGCTGGCCGCCACCGACCGCGTGTGTCGGCCGCTGGTCGCTGCAGGACGGACTCCGGACGAGCTCGCCGTGCTCACGCTCGGCGACGTTCCCCAGTCACGGGACCGAGAACGCCTGCGCGCGCGCCGGGCCGAGCTGGGCCTGCCGGCGGGCGACGACGCGCCGCTGCTGGTGGACCCGCTCCGCGGCGAGGCGGTCGGTGTGCAGGCGCTCCCCCTGCACCTACGGCGCGCCCGGCTGACCGGGGTCAGCCTGCAGGCCAACGGCGGAGTGTGCCGGGGTTTGCTGCGTGAGAGGTATGCGACCGTCGGACTAGGCGAGGAGGAGAACCGATGAAGGCCGTCCGCCTACACGGCTACCACCAGGCGCCCGTTGTCGAGGAGGTACCGGAGCCGACCATCAGGACCCCGCTCGACGTGATCGTGAAGATCGGCGGCGCCGGAGTCTGCCGAACCGACCTGCACATCATGGAGGGGCAGTGGGCGGAGGCGATGGCCCCGCCGCTGCCCTACACGGTCGGCCATGAGAACGCCGGTTGGGTGCACGAGGTCGGCTCCGCGGTGACCAACGTTCAGGTCGGTGACACGGTCATCCTGCACCCGACGCCGACCTGCGGCCTTTGCCGTGCCTGCCGGGCAGGTCAGGACATGCACTGCGCCAACAGCTCCTTCCCCGGCCTCGACAGCGACGGCGGGATGGCCGAGTACCTGCTGACGTCGGCCCGGGCCTGCGTCAAGCTCGACCCCGAGACCGAGCCCAAGTCCGTCGCGGCGCTGGCCGACGCTGGCATCACCGCATACCACGCGGTTCGAAAGGCGATCCCGCAGCTCTATCCCGGCACGAGCTGCGTGCTCATCGGTGCCGGCGGACTCGGCCACATCGGCATCCAGTGCCTCGCCGCGCTCACGGCCAGCACGATCATCGTGGTGGATCGCAACCCGGATGCCTTGAAACTCGCCGAGCAGCTGGGCGCGCAGCACACGGTGGTCGCCGACGGCGGCCAGGTCGCCGCGGTGCAGCAGCTGACGGACGGGGGCGCCGACGTCGTACTCGACTTCGTCGCCGAGCAGGGTGCCGAAAACGACGGCTTCACGATGACGCACAGCGGCGGCTCGTACTTCGTCATCGGCTACGGGGGGACCCTCACGGTGCCGACCCTGGCCATCATCTCCACTGAGCGCAACATCATCGGCAACATCGTCGGCACCTACAACGAACTTGCCGAGCTGATGGTGCTGGCCCAAACCGGAAAGGTCACCCTGCACACCCGTACCTACCCGCTCGACGCCGCGGTGGAAGCCATTCAGGATCTCGACGCCGGCCGGGTTCGCGGGCGCGCCATCCTCGTGCCCTAGCTCCTCCACACCCGTAGTCCGCTACAGACCTTCTGACACTGGAGGAGCCCATGGCCAAAGAACTGCGTTTTGCCGAGGACGCTCGGAATCTGTTGCTGGCCGGCGTGGACCAGCTGGCCGAGGCCGTTAAGTCCACGCTGGGCCCCAAGGGCCGCAACGTCATCCTGGAGAAGATCACCGGCTCCCCAGTCGTGACCAACGACGGCGTCACGATCGCTCGCGAGATCCACCTTCGTGACCAGTTCGAGAACATGGGAGCGCAGTTGGTCAAGGAAGCGGCGATCAAGACCAACGACATCGTCGGCGACGGCACTACCACGGCCACCGTGATCGCCCACGCAATCATTCGCGAGGGCATGAAGGCGGTCGGTGAGGGCGGCAACCCGGTCCTGATCAAGCGGGGGATCGACCTCGCCGTCGGGCGGCTGGTCGAGCACCTGCACGGCGCCGCCCACCCGGTGGTTACAGAGCAGGACTACGCCCGGGTGGCGGCGATCTCGGCGAACGACGACGACACCGTCGGGGCGGTGGTCGCCAAGGCGCTGTACACGGTCGGCGACGGCGGCATCGTGACGGTCGAGGAGTCCGGGACGCACGGGATGAACGTGGAGTTCGTCGAAGGCTTCGAGTACGACAACGGCTACATCTCGCCCTACATGGTCACCAACCCTGCCAGTCTCGAAGCGGTCCTCGACGACCCGTACATCCTGCTCACCAACGAGAAGATCACCAAGGTGCAGCATCTGATGCCGCTGCTCGACAAGATCATGCGGGCTCCTCGTCCGCTGGTCATCATCGCCGAGAACGTCGAGGGCGCCCCACTGAGCATGCTCGTACAGAACCACGTGAACGGGATCTTCCAGTGCGTCGTGACGAGGGCGCCGGGCTTCGGTGACCGCCGCCTGCGCAAGCTGGAGGACATCGCCGCAATCACCGGCGGTGCCGTCCACAGCAAGCATTCGGCATTCTCGCTGGAGACGATGTCCCTGGAGCATCTTGGCCGGGCGTCCCAGGTCCGGGTCGCCGCCGAGAGAACGGCGATCATCGGCGGTGCGGGATCCGCCGAGGCGGTGGCGTTCCGGCTCGCCCAGCTGCGCGCCGAGCTGGAGCGGGCGACGTTCGGAGTTGATGAGGACGTGCTCTCCGAACGGATCGGGTCGCTGTCGGGCAAGGTGGCCGTGATCCGGGTCGGTGCGCCGACCAACGCCGAGCTGGCCGAGCTGCAGCACCGCGTCGAGGACGCCCTCTCGGCCACCCGGGCCGCGATGGCCGAGGGAATCGTGGCAGGGGGCGGCGCTGCGTTGATGCACGCCGCGCCGGCGCTCGATGACCTGGACGTCAAGGACGACTACGCGATCGGCGTGGCGATTGTGCGCAGAGCTCTCACCGAGCCGGCCTATCTCATCGCCACGAACGCCGGCCACTCCGGGCACGAGGTCCTCGCCCAGGTCGCCAACCTGGGTGTCGACGACGGGTTCGACGCCCTGGAGGGGCGTTTCGGCAACATGATCGACATGGGCATCGTCGATCCCCTGCGCGTGTGCCGGTCAGCCCTGCAGAACGGTGCTTCCGTGGCCGGGTTGTTGCTGACCACGAACACCCTGGTCGCCGAGGAGCAGACACCCTGGGGAGGCAGCCGGGCCCTGATGACCGAGTTCGGGCAGCTCGACGAAGGCCTCCACCAGCCGTCACCGGACTCCAGCACGCCACAGTCGCTCGGCCTCGGCCCGTCCGTTGGGTGAGTCCGGATGAATTCGGGTCCCCCGCTCGAGGAACCGGCGCTTCGCGCTCCTCCGGCGTCTCTGAGCGAGCTCCCGGCTGACGGCGGGGCCAGTGCGCCGCAGCTGCTCCGGTCCCGTGGACGTGCGCGCGGAGTGGTCGCACTGCTGGGCCCTGCGTTCGTGGCCGGCGTCCCATTGCCACCGTCGCGCTGGGTGGCATCACCACCGTGATCGTCGCGCTCAACGTGGCAGCAGCGAGGGCCTCACCGTGATGGTGGTCTGCGCAGGCGCGGCACGGCTCGCGCTGCTGCTCGCTCTTCGCGGTCACGGTGACCTCGGTGGCCACCTGATGCGTCGGCCAGCCGAGCGGCCGCCCCCGGCACCGCATGAAGGGAAGCCACGATGACCCAGGACGTGACCCCGACACCCGCCGTCGTACGACGGCTGGACTCAACTGCCGCAATGGCGATGGCGGAACTCGCCGCAATATTCGAGGACCTGCAGACGACGCTGCGGTGCTGCGAGCGTCTCGTGTCCGAGCTGGCTTCGGGCGAGGCTGAACCCGACGACCTGACCCTAGAGGCATTCTGGACGACGGCGGTGCTGTCCTATGCCCGCTGCTTCTCGCACCGCGAAGGTGGCACCAACCTGACACCGGACGACGTCACGGCGACCGGGCTGGCGGGCGACGTCCTCGGCTGGCACCAAGTCCTGCTTCAGCTCCGCGGCCACTACGCCGACGCCGCAGTGAACCCCCGGGAAACGTTCTCGGTGGGGGTGTCCCAGGACGCCGACGGAAAGGCCGACGGGGTCGCGGTCACCTCTGCCCGACAGCCCGCTCTGGACGACCTGACCGTGCGCCAGACCGGTGCGATCGCCTTCGAGCTGACTCGGATCGTCGACCGGCGCATCGCCGAGCGCCAGGAGGCCGTCTTCGGCGAGATCGGCACGATGACCAAGGGTGAGCTCGATCGGCTGCAACTCGTGGAGGTCGCGGCGGAGCCCGGAAGATGACCGTGCTGTCTTGGCATCTGGTCGTCTAAATCTAATCCCCATTTAAGGGGCATTCTTTGCGATCGCAACAACCGCTTCACGCTGCTAACGCTGATGCCGTAGCGCTCAGCCAGCTCTCGTTGCGGTATTCCGGCACGGCTGTCACGCAGCAGTTCGAGGATGATCTGCTCGCCCAGCCGGTCGACGACCCGCCAACGCTTCGGCGGCCGGCGATGAGATGTGGAGCTCTTCGGCTCAAGGTTCCCGCCGATCGCCTGGTCAGCATGCGCCAGTACGTCCCGAATGTGGGGGTTCGACAACGACCCCTTAGGTCCACCCAATGAGACCGACACGCACCAGAGGAAACGCGGGTTTGCACCGCACTCGATCGATTGCCCCGCCTCCCGCCGATGGAGTGCACGTAGGCCGCTGAAGCGGCCGGTGGCGACGAGCGGTGCGATATGGCACCTGAGGTGATCTGGAAGCACCACGGGCTCGTCGGCGCGTCGTGGCAGGCCCGCTAGGGTCAGCCCACCGTGTGGTCTATGCGCCCACGGAGATCGTCGAATGGAGCCGAGGTGATGATGGCGGGTCCAGGCCGGCCGGCCCGGGACCGGACCTGGCTGGTCGCGGTGGCGGCCTCACTGTGGGGATGGTCGTCGCTGTTACGGGAGCCGTTGGCGAGGGAGTTGCCGGCGACGACGATCGTGTTGTTCGAGCATCTCACTCTGGTCGTCCTGGTCTCGCCGTGGCTCGTGCCCGCTCTGCGCGCGGTGTGGGCTGCGTCGGCGCGGACAAGGTTCGGCATCTTGGTGATCGGTGCGGGGTCATCGGCGTTGGCCACGACCATGTTCACCCGGGCGTTCGCGCTCGGGGATCCGGTGACTCCGCAGGTGCTGCAGAAGCTCCAGCCGGTGATCGCCATGCTGCTCGCAGTCGTGTTGATCGGGGAGCGGCTCACGCCGCGGTTCGCCTTCTTCGCGGTGCCGGCAGTGGCCGGCGCATGGCTGCTGGCGTTCCCCGATCCGTTCCGGGTCAGCGTGACCGGCCTGCAGGCGGCGGCACTGGCCGTGGGCGCGGCCGCCCTGTGGGCCGCGGGGACCGTGCTCGGTCGCCTGGTCAGCGCCGAGCTGTCGTTCGTGCACGTGACGACGCTGCGCTTCACCGTCGGCCTGCTGGCCATGGCCGTCATCGCCGGCCTGTCAGGATCGTCGATCGCCATCGACGCCGCGCTGGTGCCCCGCCTGATCCTGCTCGCGCTGGTGCCCGGGCTCGCAGCCCTGTTGTTGTACTACTTCGCGCTGCGATCGACGCCGGCGTCGCGTGCCACGCTCGCCGAGTTGGCGTTCCCGCTGACGGCGGCCATTGTCGGGGTGACGCTACTGGACGCTCGCCTGGACGGCAGCCAGTGGGTGGGCGGGTTGATCGTCGTGCTGTCGGTCGTCCTGCTTGCCGTGCACGAGCAACGCAGCCGCCGTCCCGCGGTCGCGACCCCCCATCGCGTCGAGGACGCCATTTCCGTCCCCACTGGACGACCGACCTAAGTGGCCGGGGTAGAGCCAGAAGCCGGTAGCTTCAACTCGTGACGAACGGTGCTGAGCCCGAGGACGTCACCGAGTTCATCAACGGCATCCAGGACGAAGCGCGACGCGAGGACTGCCGGGCGTTGACGGGCTTGATGCGCGCGATCACGGGAAAAGAGCCGCGGCTCTGGGGTTCGTCCATGGTCGGGTTGGGCACCTACCACTACCGCTACGCCTCGGGTCGCGAGGGTGACTGGATCAAGGTCGGCTTCGCGTCGCGCAAGGCCAACCTCACGATCTATCTGATGTCGGGAATGGTCGACTACGACGACCTGCTCGCCGAGCTCGGCCCGCACAAGACGGGTAAGGCGTGCGTCTACGTGAAGCGGCTCGAGGACCTGGACCGCAAAGTTCTCACCGAGTTGATAGAGCGCTCGGTGGCGCACATCGACCAGGTCGAGGACGAGGCCGGGGGCGTACCGAGGATGTCGGAGATGCCGCCGCGCCAGAGCTGACCTGCGCTTGCAGGAGATGTCGTGATCGCGCGCCGCATACGGCGCCGTCGACGCACCACACTCGGGGTAGAGCCACCGCTGGGTTCGGGCTCACGAACGGCCAC
>DATHII010000281.1:0-27764 GCA_035316885.1 Jiangellaceae bacterium
CGACGTCGTCGCCCTCGACCTCGGCGTAGATGTCGACCTTGTCGGCCCCCGAGTGCTTGGCCGCGTTGACGGCGGCCTCACGCGCCGCCTTGAGCATCGCCCGGATCCGGTCGTCGATGCCGGTGTCGCCGACAGTGACGATCTCGACGGGAACACCGTGGAAGTCTTCCACCTCGGCCGCGGCCTTCTTGAGCGCGGCTGCGAACGATGACTCGTCGTCGGCGAGGTCGTCGTAGAGCCAGCCACGAAGGTCCCGCTCCTGGCCGCGGGCGAGCCGGACCACCTCGCGCGGGTCGTGCGCGTGCTTCTGGATCAGGGCGAGCGTCTGCAGCACCGAGTCGTGCAGGTGTGCGGCCACGTCGGCCCGCTCCTGCGAGACGATCCGCTCGTGCCGCTCGGACTCGAGGTCGCGCCACAGCCGCCACAGCCAGGGTCCCAGGATCAGTGCGAGCCCGACGACGACGGCACCCACGCCGAGAAGGCTGTCCAGCGTCGCCTCCAACTGGCCCTGCCCGACCAGGAACGCCACGACTCCCGCGACGATCACTGCCGCTCCGGCGGCCAGCCGGAAGATCGCGACGGCGCCACCCTTGCCGACCAACGGCGCCAGCCAGGGTGCACGGGGCGAGAGCGCAAACATCCGCCGACGCTCCTGCTCGTCGGCCGTGCGCCAGATCAGCGCGACACCGAGTCCGGCGAGCAGTATGGGAACAAACACCGTCGGGCTGATTCCCAGCGGCGTCTGCTGCACCAGCAGGGCGAGCCCAACGCCGAGCAGGCAGAGGGCGACAAGCTGCCCCAGGTCGCCTTTGCGCGGAGCCCTCAGCCGACGTCTACGCTTGCCCGCCCTGGTGGCGGCGGCGATCCCGGCCGGCGCCTGCTCGTCGGCCTGCCGGGCAACCGTCTGGTCCAGCGGTGTGAAGATCCACAAGCCCAGGTAGAGCACGATGCCGAAGCCGCTCAGTGCCGCCAGCAGGGCGAACGTGATGCGCACCGCAAGCGGCTGCACGCCCAGGTGAACCGCAAGCCCGGACGCGACGCCGCCCACCAGCCGACCGTCGGAACGACGAACGAACCGTGGCGGCGCACCGGGACCGCCGGCGCCCGGCAGCGGCGGCACCTGGCCGCGGGCGTACGGCGTCGACGTCGTGCTCACCCGTCGATGGTCACACGCGCGGGCCCGTTCCCGCCACGAGGGAGACCCCGGCACCATCCCCGAGGGCGATCCAGGGTCGGGCAAGGGTGATCCCCGATGGTGGCCCGGGAACTGTGCGGGCACGATCGAGGCATGAACGACGCTCCCACGACGCCGCTGTCGAACCCGGGTGCGGCCCCACCGCCTCCACCGAGGCTCGGCGCCGAGCTGCACGGGCTGCGCCGTAGCCAGTCCGACCGGGTCGTGGCGGGGGTCCTCGGCGGACTTGGTCGCCGGCTGGGCGTCGATCCGCTCCTGCTGCGGATCGCCACGGTCGTCCTGGCCGTGTTCGGTGGCATCGGGATCATGCTCTATGCGGCGGGCTGGCTGCTGCTGCCGGCCGAGGACGAAGACGGCTCTGTGGCCGAGCAGGCGCTCGGCCGGCACGACAGCGGTGGCCCGCGTACCGCCTCCATCGCCCTGGCCGCGGCCCTCGCGCTGGTCCTGCTCGGCTCCGCGGGCGCGGTGATCGGAGGCTCGTGGGACGGTGTCGTCCTGCTCGTGCTGGCCGGGTGCGGGATCGTCCTCCTGCTCCGCCGTGACGATCCACGGGCCGGCGCCGACCTGGAGGACGCGGTCACGCCGAACACGTCCGGCGCCTTCACCGACTACCCGGGGTTTCCCGACTACCCCGGCTTTCCGGGCTACCGGGGCTCGGCGTCACCGGTCACCTCGCGGGCGGACGATCCCGCGACCGCCGGCGCGGCAACCGCGACCCCCGACGACGCGGCGGACGCCGAGTCACCAGTGTCCGCGGACGCACCTGAGGTAGTACCTGATGCCGCAGCTGACGACCCACAGTCGACCACGGCGCAGGAGCCCTCTGCCGCCAGGGAGACTGTCCCTGGCGAGCGGTGGTGGGCCCAAGACCTGCAACAGGACGACCCGCAGGCCTGGGCGACCCGCAACGAGGACTGGGATCCGTTCGCCGGGAGCGAGCCGCCGCCCGCACCGGCAGCCACCCGGCGACAGCGGTCCGCGCTGGGACCACTCACCGTCAGCGCCGCCGCTGTCACACTCGGCGCGCTGGCTGTCGCCGACGCCCTCGGTGCGAGCATCCCGCACGTGATATACCACGCCGCCCCCCTGGCTGTCGTCGGGCTGGGCCTGCTCGTCGGAGCGTGGTGGGGTCGCTCGCGCGGGCTGATCATCCTCGGCGTGCTGCTTTCTCTCGTGCTTGTGCAGGCCTTCGTCACCGACAACACCGACTTCGACGAGAGCTACAGCCTCACCCCGACGACGCAGGCGGTCATTCCGGCCGGCACTCAGGAACACGGCGCGGGCAGCGTCAGGTACGACCTGTCCCAGGTGGCCTTCGCCGACGGCGACACCGCGTCCCTTGCCGTCGACCAGGGCGTCGGTGAGCTGGTGGTCATCGTACCTCCCGACGTGGACGTCACCGTCAACGCCGATCTCGGCGTCGGCGAGATCCAGACGTTCGACGACACATCGGGCGGCATGGGTCAGGAGCGGCGGATCACTGATCTCGGCACGGACGGCCGCGGGGGCGGAGATCTCAGACTCGATCTCGACCTCGGGATAGGAAGCATCGAGGTGCGCCGTGAAGCGCCATGACGTCGACGTCCTCTCGCTCGTGTTCGGTCTTCTCTTCGTGGGAGTGAGCCTGATGTGGCCCCTCGTGCACTACGACGTCCTCGGACTGCCCGGCCTCGAGGTGGCGGCACCGGTTCTGCTCGTCTCGGTCGGACTCGCCGGACTGATGGCTTCGCTCGGACGGCTGCGCCGCGACCGCTGAGCGGGCCGTGTCGGGGTGGTCGGTGAACACGCCGTCCACCCCAAGGCCCAGGAACGTCGCGTACTCACTGAGCGGGTCGCCGAACGCCGCCACCTCCGGCCCACGTCGATGCGCCGGTGCAAGGAAGGCGTCCTCGTTCCGGAACGTCCAGACGTGCACTGCGAGTCCAGCCTCGTGGGCCCGCTCGACCAGGTGACCGGGTCTGCCGGCACCGTTCCGCGCACCCACCAGGTCCTTGCGCGGGCCGAGAACCTGCGCGTACGTCGACACCTCGCGCAACCCTCGCGGTGTGAGCAGGTCGTCGTCGGAGCCGACGAGTTGCACCAGGGGAGATGTGGTCTTCGACGCCAGGGCGCGAAGAGCGCCGGCGTCGAACGACTGGATGTAGGCCGGAAGTTGCGCGCCGGCCCGGCGCAGGGACACGAGTAACGGACCTTCGTGACGCAGGCCCAGTGCCGCGAAATGGGACGGCTGCTTGATCTCCGGATACACACCGATCAGTCGGCCCTGGCGTCGTGACTCAGCGAGAACCAGGTCGACGATCTCGTCGAAGGTCGGTACGTCGAACCGCCCGTCGTAGGCGCGGTTGTGTGCGCGGAGGTGGGGCAGGCGCTCCCGGGCACGCAGAAGCTTGAGCTCGGCCAGCGAAAAGTCCTCGACGAACCATCCGGTGACCTGTCGCCCGGCGACGGCCTTGGTTGTACGCCGATTGGCGAACCGCGGGTGTGTCGCGACGTCGGTGGTGGCGCCGATCTCGTTCTCGTGCCGGGCGACGAGCACGCCGTCGGCCGTGACCACGAGGTCGGGCTCGACGTAGTCGGCACCGAGTGCGATCGCCACCCGGTACGACTCGAGGGTGTGCTCGGGGCGGTAGCCACTGGCTCCGCGATGGGCGATGACGAGCGGTCTGGCGCCTGGGGCACGGGCTGGCGGTGCCACCGGGCCCGCAGTCCACGTCGCCACGCTCGACACGTCTGAACCGAACATCACCGACGTGTCCCCACCGTGTCGCCGCCGGAAACCGCACGTGACGGGTGTCACAACGCCGGACTCGGCCGGAGCCGCTCACTCCCACTCGATGGTGCCGGGGGGCTTGCTCGTGACGTCGAGCACCACGCGGTTCACCTCGCGGACCTCGTTGGTGATCCTGGTCGAGATGCGCTCGATGAGGTCGTAGGGAAGCCGCGACCAGTCCGCGGTCATGGCATCCTCGCTGGAGACCGGACGGAGCACGACGGGATGGCCGTACGTCCGCCCGTCGCCCTGGACGCCCACCGACCGGACGTCGGCCAGCAGCACCACAGGGAACTGCCAGACGTCGCGGTCGAGGCCGGCCCGGGACAACTCCTGACGTGCCACGACGTCGGCGCGGCGCAGGATATCCAGTCGGCTGCGGGTGACGGCACCGACGATCCGGATGGCCAGGCCCGGGCCCGGGAACGGATGCCGCCAGACGATCTCGGATGGCAGGCCGAGTTGCTCGCCCACCATGCGGACCTCGTCCTTGAACAGCGTCCGCAGCGGTTCGACGAGCGCGAACCGAAGGTCGTCGGGCAGGCCGCCGACGTTGTGGTGGCTCTTGATGTTGGCCGCACCCTTGCCGCCGCCGGATTCCACGACGTCGGGGTAGAGGGTGCCCTGAACCAGGAACTCGACGTCTTCGCCCTCCGCGGCGATCTCGCGCGCAGCCCGTTCGAACACCCGGATGAACTCGCGCCCGATCACCTTGCGCTTCTGCTCGGGGTCGTCGATACCGTCCAGCGCCACGAGGAACCGGTCCGCGGCGTCGACGACGTGCAGGTCGACGCCGGTGGCGGCGACGTAGTCGCGTCCCACCTGCTCGGCCTCGCCGGCCCGCAGCAGTCCGTGGTCGACGAAGACGCAGGTCAACTGGTCGCCGACGGCACGCTGCACCAGTGCCGCGGCGACGGCGGAGTCGACGCCCCCGGACAGGCCGCAGATCACCCGCTTGCCGCCGACCTGGCGGCGGATCGCCTCGACCGAGTCGTCGACGATGTTCACCATCGTCCAGGTGGGCCGGGCCCCGGCGATGTCGAGGAGGAAGTGCTCGAGCACCGCCTGCCCGTGCTCGGAGTGCAGCACTTCGGGATGCCACTGAACCCCGGCGAGGCCGCGGACGGTGTCCTCGAAGGCCGCCACGGGAGCACCCTCGGTGCCCGCGAGCACGGTGAAACCCTCGGGGGCACGCGTGACGGCGTCGCCGTGGCTCATCCAGACCGTCGGCGATCTCGGGAGTCCGGCCAGCAGGGTTCCGCCGGAACCGATCGCGACCGTCGTCCGGCCGAACTCGGACAAACCGGTCCGCTCGACCTCACCCCCGAGGGCCGCCGCCATCGCCTGGAAGCCGTAGCAGATGCCGAACGTCGGCACGCCCGTGGTGAGCAAGGCCGGGTCGACCTGGGGGGCGCCGTCGGCGTACACGCTCGAGGGCCCACCGGAGAGGATGATCGCCTTGGGTTCGCGGGCCAGCAGTGCGGCCACCGGCTCGGTGTGCGGCACGATCTCGGAGTAGACCCGTGCCTCGCGGACGCGCCGGGCGATCAACTGGGCGTACTGGGCGCCGAAGTCGACCACCAGGACCGTGTCGTGCACGTCCCCGAGCCTACCGGCGGCCCCTGGTGTCGACGGGCAACCAGTTCTCTAGTCGACGAGGGTTCCGCAGCTGATGTTGGCGGTCGCCGCGGTCATGGTCCGAGCCCGGTCCGACGCCACGAAGGCCGCCACGTGGCCCACATCTTCGAGGGTGGCCGCCCGCCCGAGCATCGTCGGCTCCTCGAGGCTGGCGACGAGGGCCTCGCGCCCGTCGAAGCCCTCGGGGATCGTCTCCGGCACGCCACCCGTCCGTAGCGTCACGACGCGCACGCCGTGGCGGCCGAGTTCGGAGGCCAGCTGCCGTCGCATGGACTCCAGCGCCTCGAAGGCGACCTGCAGGCCGCCCAGGTAGTAGTCGCGCATCGGGTCGCCCGAACCGCCGAAGATCAGGATCACGCCCGATCCCTGCCTGATCATGTGGCGAGCCGCGGCGCGCGTGGTCAGGAACGTCGTTCTCACGGCGGTCACGATCGGCCGTTCGAAGTCGTCGAGGGACATCTCGGCCATCGGCGTCCCTTGCACGTCGCCGTGCGAGATCAGGTTGAAAGAGACGTCGATGCCGCCGGCCCGCGCCGCCACGGCATCGGCGTGCTCGTCGACCGCCCTGCCGTCGAGCGCATCGACCTCGGCGGTCTCGGCCACCCCGCCGGCGGCGCGAATTCGTTCGGCGACGTCATCGAGGTTTGTACGGGTGCGGCCGGCGAGGAAGATGGTTGCCCCCTCGCGGGCGAACGCACGGGCGACCGCACCGCCGATCGCCCCTCCGCCTCCGTAGATCACAGCGTTCTTGCTCTCGAGCAACACGTCCTACCTCCTGTGTGGCGGCCCCTCCGGTAGCCGTGGCCTCTCACTCATGCGTCGAACGACCGAGGCGAGGATCGACAACCGCATCGGTTACCCAGGCGACCGATGCCTCTGGCCACTCCTACCCAAGATCGGAGAAGCTCTCGCCGGAGTCGACTCAACCCGCGCGAACCGCGACGCCCCTGCTGCCACGCCGCAAGGTCACGAAGTCCGGCCGCAGTATTAGGGTCGCAGGGTGCCGTCGACGGATCACCTCCTCGCCTTCGCCGTCGTGTCCCTGGTGTTCGTCGCGATTCCCGGCCCGAGCGTCCTGTTCACCGTGAGCCGGGCGCTGACCCTGGGCCGTCAGCCTGCACTGCTGACGGTCGTCGGCAACGCGGGCGGCGTCTACCTGCATGTCATTGCGGTTGCGCTGGGCATCGGCGCGATCGTCGAGCGGTCGCTCGCCGTGTTCACGATCCTCAAGCTTGCCGGCGCGGCATACCTGGTCTACCTCGGCGTGCAGGCGGTCCGGCACCGCCGCCGCGCTGTCGCGGACATGCTGAACCACCCGGCCGCGCCGACCCGCAACCGGCGGGTCCTCGCCGACGGATTCATTGTCGGCGTCTCCAACCCGAAGAGCGTTGTGTTCTTCGCCGCGGTGTTGCCGCAGTTCGTCGACCCCACCGCCGGGCGGGTGCCGCTGCAGTTGCTCGTGCTCGGCATCGTCTCGATCGCCGCGGCACTCGTCTCGGACAGCGTGTGGGCAGTCGTCGCCGGTGCGGCACGCGACTGGTTCGGCCGGTCAGCCCGGCGGCTCGCCGCGATCGGCGGCGCCGGCGGCGTCGTGATGATCGGGCTCGGGGTACGCCTCGCTCTCACCGGCCGTCAGGACTGACCGCCACAAACTCGGGAAAACGGGGTGCGCGGTGTCGGTGGCGGTTCGTACCGTTGTGTCACGTGCGCCCCGTTCCCTATGCCGACCCCGGCACCCCCGACACCCGCTCCCCCGTCCGGTTCCTGTTGTGGATCGCCAGGGGGCAGTGGCGTACCCTCGCGGTCGGCGTCACGCTCGGCGTGGTCTGGATGGTTGCACAGGCGCTCATCCCTTTCGCCATCGGCCGGGGCATCGACGAGGGCGTCGCCACCTCGGATGTGGGGGCAACCGTCCGGTGGGCGCTGGTCATTCTGGCGATCGGGACCGTGCAGGCGGTCGTGGGCGTGTTGCGGCACCGGTTCGCGGTCTCCAACTGGTTGCTAGCCGCCTTCCGCGCGATCCAACTGGTCGTGCGGCACACGGCCCGTACCGGGCCGGCGCTGCCGCGTCGGGTCACAACCGGCGAGGTCGTCAGCACGATCGCGAGCGACGCCATGCGCGTTGGCGGCCTGTTCGACGTAACGCAGCGCTTCATCGGCGCGGTGGTGTCCTATGCCGTCGTCGCCGTCATCCTGCTGCGCACCTCGATGCCGCTGGGTCTGCTAGTCCTGGTGGGAGTCCCGGTGCTCGTGCTCGGGTTGACTCCGATCCTTCGCCCCCTCCAGGCGCGCCAGGGCGACCAGCGTGAGGCACTCGGCCGGTTGACGGCGCTAGGCGCCGACACCGTCGCCGGCCTGCGCGTGCTGCGTGGCATCGGCGGCGAACAAGTCTTCTTCCGGCGCTACCGCGAGCGGTCCCAGGAGGTCCGTCGGACGGGTGTGCGGGTCGCGGGGACGCAGGCGACTCTCGACGGTGCGCAGGTCCTGCTCCCCGGAATCTTCCTGGTGCTGTTGACCTGGCTGGGAGCCCGGTCCGTCCTCGACGGCCAGATCGGCGCGGGCGACCTGGTCGCGTTCTACGGCTATGCCTTCTTCCTGGTGATCCCACTGCGCACGGCCACCGAGGCGGCCGAGCGCGCCACCCGAGCTCTGGTCGGCGCGCGCCGGATCCTCGACCTGCTGGCCGTCGACCGTGATGTCGCCGACCCCGACGCCGTGGTGGACGCACCGCTGGCCGGCGGGGTCCTCGTCGACGTGCGATCCGGTCTGGTCGTCCGGCCCGGCCTGGTCACCGCACTGGTCTCCGCCGACCCGGCGCAGACAGTGGCGGTGGCCGACCGGCTCGGCCGGTTCGTCGACGACCACCTGGTCAGCCTCGGCGGGGTGCGTCTCGCCGACCTGCCGCTGGCCGAGGTCCGCCGGCGGATCGTCGTCAGCGAGACCGAGCCACGCCTGTTCACCGGCACGCTTCGCGCCGCGCTGGCCCCGCACGGCGGCCTGGCCGACAGTACGGTGCTCGACGCCATCCGCACGGCGGCCGCGACCGACGTGCTCGATGCGCTCCCCGACGGCCTGGACGGCGAGGTCGAGGAGCGTGGCCGGTCGTTCTCGGGCGGGCAGCGCCAGCGGGTGGCCCTGGCCCGCGCGCTGGCGACCGATCCCGAGGTGCTGGTCCTCATCGAGCCCACCAGCGCAGTCGACGCGCACACCGAAGCCCACATCGCCGAGCGGTTGCACGAGGCTCGTCCCGGTCGCACGACCGTCGTCACCACGGCGAGCCCGTTGATGCTCGACCATGTCGACGTCGTCGTGTGGTTCGAGGACGGCCGGGTCGCCGCCGAGGGATCCCACCGTGCGCTTCTCTCCGAGATCCCCGCCTACCGCGACACCGTCACCCGGGGGGAGGCGTCATGAGCACGCGGCTGCCCATCGCGACATCCGCGCAGGTCCGGGCCGAGGCGGGCCGCCTGCTGCGGTCCCACCGTCGCGAGGTGGTCTGGTCGCTCGTCCTCCACGTCCTGGCGGCCGTCACCGGTCTGGCCGGTCCGTGGCTGCTAGGGACGCTCGTCGACGCGGTGAGTGAGGGCACGACGACGACCCGGGTCGACACGATCGCCGCGGCGCTGGCCGGCTTCGTCCTGGCCCAGACGCTGCTGACCCGAGCCGCCCGGAAGGCGTCGTTCGTCATCGGTGAGAGCGTCTTCGCCGAGCTGCGCGAGGGGTTCCTGACCCGCGTGCTCTCACTTCCGCTGTCGACGGTCGAACGGGCCGGCACCGGCGACCTGGTGTCGCGCACCACCGGCGACGTCGACACCATGGCGCGAACGGTCCGGTTCGCGGTGCCCGAGACGGTCGTGGCCCTCGTGACGACTGTGCTGACCCTGGCCGCGGCCGTGCTGGCCAGTCCGCTCGTGGCCCTGGCCTGCCTTGTCGGAGCACCGGTGCTGGTCGTGGCGACCCGCTGGTACCTGCGCCGTGCACCGGCCGGCTATCTGTGGGAGCGCGCCGCCTACGCCACCCTGAACGGCACCGTGACCGAGACCGTGGAAGGAGCACGGACGGTCGAGGCACTACGACTGGCCGACAAGCGGATCGCCCACGCCGAGGGCGACCTCACCGAGGCCTACGCCGCCGAACGCCGCACGCTGTTCCTGCGCACGGTGTGGTTCCCAGCTGCCGAGGTGTCCTACTTCCTTCCCGTGGTGGCGACGCTCGCCTGGGGCGGCTGGCTGGCCGCGCGCGACCTGGCAACCGTCGGCCAGGTCACCACCGTCGTCCTCTACATGGTGCAGATCGTCGACCCGGTCGACCGCCTGGTCTCCTGGCTCGACGAGATCCAGATCGGCGCCACCTCGCTGGCGAGGCTGGTCGGTGTGGCGCACGTGCCGCCCGACCGATCGGAGAGCGGCGAACGGCCGGTCGACGAGCACGTCCGCGCACGCGACGTCCGCTACGCCTACCGCGTGGGTCACGACGTCCTGCACGGCGTCGACCTCGACCTGCGGCCGGGTGAGCGGCTGGCAATGGTCGGACCCTCGGGCGCCGGCAAGTCGACGCTCGGTCGGCTGCTGGCCGGCATCCACCCGCCACGCACCGGTCGGGTCGACGTCGGTGGCGTGCGGCTGGTCGACCTCCCGCTGGACCGGCTCCGCCGCGAGGTCGTCCTGGTCACCCAGGAGCACCACGTCTTCGTCGGCACGCTGCGCGACAACCTGGCGCTGGCGGCACCGCACGCCGACGACGACGAGCTCCGCCGCGCCCTGGCGGCGGTCGAGGCGCTTCGGTGGGCGGACTCACTGCCCGATGGGCTCGACACGGTGATCGGATCCGGCGGATACCCGGTGGGCCCGGCGCAGGCGCAACAGGTCGCCCTCGCACGGATCGTGCTCGCCGACCCGCACACGCTGGTGCTGGACGAGGCGACCTCGCTGCTCGACCCGCGCGCAGCCCGACACCTCGAGCGCTCGCTCGCGTCAGTGCTCGACGGCCGGACGGTGGTGGCCATCGCGCACCGCCTGCACACGGCCCACGACGCACACCGCGTCGCCGTGGTCGAGGACGGGAAGATCACCGAGCTCGGTGCTCACGACGAGCTCGTCGAGGCCGGCAGAACCTACGCAGCGCTGTGGGACTCGTGGCACGGCGTCCCAGCCCCCGCCCCCCGGTGATCATCGGCACGTCGGGTCCTTCCTAGTACCGAACTGCCGATGATCACCGGACTGGCGGATGGCAGTCCGCAACCTGGCCCGCACGGGACGGCGGTTCCTGCCCATCCTCGCTCGCGCAGCACCAGCGAGACCTCGGCTGCCACGGCGCATGGTGTGCCGAACACCTCGGCATGGCCGTATCGCAGCGACCAGGTACGCCCGACGGTCGCCCGGTTGTCGCGCCGCCGGTCTCTGAACCGGCCCGCCCCTTCATGTCCCAACCGCCCGTCGAGTTCGACCCTGGTACGGAACGGTTCGTAGTCGACGTCGATCCAGATCACCCGGCGCGCAGCGAGACGCCGCTGCCGATCACCGCGCGGCAACCGGTGGGCCCGCTCGACCGACCGAAGGAACTCGAGCTCCAGCATCGACTGCGCCCCTTCGGCGACGTCGAGGAGCATGGCCTCGGTCATCCCACGCCACTTGATCTTCTTGCGTGCGGCCAGAGCGGCAGCCAGGCGGGTCGGAACGGTCAGCCGCGTCTGGCAGGCTGCGACGATCCACGCCTCGACCTCGCGTCCCGTCTCGGACACGTCGACCAGGTCCAGCACTGTGGCTTCGATCCGAGTCCGCTGCGGCAACTTGGTCGGATGCCGACTCTGACCCAGCCGATGAGCATGGTGGACGACGATCCCCTCGTACCGCCCTCGCACCCGTCGATGAGCCGGGATCGTCACGTGCACCCGCTCGTCGATGCGCTCGCACAATGCCTCGAGCTCAGCCGCCGTCACGTGACTGGCCGTCGCGCCCGTGCCACATCGAAGCAGGGCGCCCCAGATCTGCGCCTGCCGGTTCACCGGACCGCTGAAGACGGCGAACACCCCGCGGTGGAGACGTTGCCAGCGACCGGCACGCACTCGTTTCTTGGCCAGCTCGATCGCGACGTCGGACCCGGTCAGCTGACCTGTGCTCACTACCCCGGCCTGTGTCTCGAGGAGGCCGGCCGGCATCGACGGCGGAACGTCGGAGAACATGCCAAGCACGGTGGACCGCCGATCGCGTCGACGGCGGACCTGGTCCGCGATCTGTGGACGGCTCGCCCATCGATGCGCCTGCTGTGGACACCCCCGGCTCGGTGATCATCGGCGTTTCGGTTCCTGTGCGGCCTCGAAGTGCCGATGATCACGGACGCCCGGTTCGGCGCACAACCCGCAGCGAGCGGGTGACGGCGTCCGCGAACCGGTCGAAGCTCATGCCGCGGGGCGGAGCGATGGCGTGGAGGCGCTGGACGGCGATCGACTGCGACTCCGTGTAGCGCAGGATGCCCTCCCGGCCGTGTCGCCGGCCCAGGCCCGAGGCCTTCATGCCGCCGAGCGGGAGGTCGTGACTGCCCCACGCCGCCGCGTAGCCCTCGTTGACGTTGACCGACCCGTAACGCAGCCGCTTCGCCACCCGGACGCCACGGCGGCGGTCCGCCGTCCACACGCTCGCGTTGAGCCCGAACGCCGTGCCGTTGGCCGCCTCGACCGCGGCGTCATCGTCGTGCACCGAGTACAGCGCGGCCACCGGCCCGAACGTCTCCTCATCGGCGGCCAGCATCCCGGGCCGCACGCCGACGAGCACGGTCGGTTCGAAGAACCAGGGGCCGAGGTCGGGCCGGGGATTGCCCCCCGTCAGCACCGTCGCCCCCTTCCCGACGGCGTCCTCGACGTGCCGGACGACCTTGTCGAGTTGGGCCTGCGACACCAGGGACCCGACGTCGAACGAGTAGTCGAGCGCCGCCCCGACCTTCAGCGCCCGGACCCGCTCCACGAACCGGTCCTCGAACTCATCGCGAAGCGGGGCCGCCACGTAGAGCCGCTCCATCGATACGCAGAGCTGCCCGGCGTTGGCGAAGCACGCCCGTACGGCACCCTCGGCCGCACGACCGACGTCGGCGTCGTCGAGCACGAGCAGCGCGTTCTTGCCGCCGAGCTCGAGCGAAGCACCCACCAGCCGCTCACCGAGCCGCCGGGCAACCGTCCGCCCCGTGGCGGTCGAACCCGTGAACGACACATAGTCGGCGTACTCGACCAGGGCGCCGCCGATCGTCGGGCCGTCGCCGACCACGATCTGCCAGAGCGCCTCGGGCAACCCGGCCTCGACCGCGATCGAGCGGGCGAGCAGCGCCGTCAGAACGGCCTGGATGTCGGGCTTGTGGACGACGGCGTTGCCCGCGACGAAGGCCGGCAGGTTGTCCGAGATCGCCAGCGTGAGCGGGTAGTTCCACGGAGAAATGACCCCGACGACACCCTTGGGCTGTCGCGCCTCGACGGCCCAGGTCAGGCCGGGGACGAAGCCGAGCCGGCGCCGGTCGCGCAGCAGCCTCGGACCTCGGCTGGCGGCATAGCGGGCGGCCAGGGCGACGTCGCCGATCTCCTCGAACGCGTCGCGCCGGGCCTTGCCCGACTCCATCTGGACCAGGTCGGCGACCTCGGACTGCCGGTCGAGTATCAGGTCGTGGATGCGGCCGACGATCCTGGCCCGTTCCTCGACCGGTCGCGCCGCCCACCGGGTCTGGGCCAACGCGGCGGCCCGGTAGGCCGCCTCGACATCTGCCGGTGTGGAGATCGGCAGCTCGGCCAGCGGCTTGCCGGTGAAGGGAGCGACGGTTACCTCACGCTGCGCCCGTGGCCGGGCGACGATCTTGTCGACGAGCCGGTGGACCAACGCCGGATCGATCGCATCGACGGTGGCGGACGTATGCGTCGTCGTCACGTCCAACAGCCTACGGCGCGGGGTCAGCGCAGGACGGTCACCTCGACCCGCTGGAACTCCTTGACCTCCGTGTAGCCGGTGGTCGCCATCGCCCGTCGCAATGCACCCACGAGGTTCATCGAGCCGTCGGCCACATGGGACGGTCCGAGCAGGATCTGTTCGAGCGGCCCGATCGTGTCGACCCTGACCCGCTCGCCCCTGGGCAACTGACGGTGGTGCGCCTCGGACCCCCAGTGCCGACCCTTGCCCGGTGCTTCGGTGGCGCGGGCCAGCGGCGAGCCGACCATGACGGCGTCGGCACCGCAGGCGATCGCCTTGGCGATGTCGCCGGACCGTGCGATCGAGCCGTCGGCGACGACGTGCACGTAGCGGCCGCCGGACTCGTCGAGGTAGTCGCGGCGCGCGGCCGCGACATCCGCGACGGCCGACGCCATCGGCACGGTCAGGCCGAGAACTTTGTGGGTGGTGTGCGCGCTGCCACCGCCGAAGCCCACCAGCACGCCTGCGGCGCCCGTCCGCATCAGGTGCAGTGCCGCCTGATGCGTGGCGCAGCCACCGACGATCACCGGCACGTCGAGTTCGTATATGAACTGCTTGAGGTTCAGCGGCTCGGCCCGGCCCGAGACGTGCTCGGCCGAGACCGTCGTCCCACGGATGACGAACAGGTCGACGCCGGCGTCGAGGACGGCCTCGTGGTACCGCTTGACCCGCTGCGGTGAGAGAGCTCCGGCGACCGTCACGCCGGCGTCGCGGATCTCGCGCAGCCGGGTGGCGATGAGCTCTTCGCGCACGGGCTCCTCGTATAGATGCTGCAGGCGCCGCGTTGCCTCTCCGTCGTCGAGCCCGGCAATCTCCTCGAGAAGCGGTGCCGGGTCGTGGTAGCGGGTCCACAGACCCTCGAGGTCGAGGACGCCCAGGCCGCCGAGCTTGCCGAGCAGTACCGCCGTCGCCGGCGACATGACGGAGTCCATCGGCGCTGCCATCAGTGGGATCTCGAACCGGTACGCGTCGATTTGCCAGTGGGTCGAGACCTCCTCCGGGTCGCGGGTGCGCCGGCTCGGCACGATCGCGATGTCATCGAAGGCGTACGCCGCCCGGCCGCGCTTGCCCCGGCCGATCTCGATCTCCGTCACGCGAGAAGGCTACGCGTCAGCGGGAGGAGTAGTTGGGCGCCTCGACCGTCATCTGGATGTCGTGCGGGTGCGATTCCTTCAGGCCGGCAGAGGTGATCCGGACGAACCGCCCACGCTCCTTCAGCTCGGGGATCGTGCCGGCGCCGCAGTAGAACATCGACTGCCGCAGTCCGCCGACCAGCTGGTGGGCGACCGCGGCCAGTGGCCCGCGGTACGGCACCTGCCCTTCGATCCCCTCGGGGACGAGCTTGTCGTCGTCCGGGATGTCGGCTTGGAAGTAGCGGTCGCGTGCGTACGAGGTCTCCCGCCCTCGCTTCTGCAGGGCGGCAAGTGACCCCATGCCCCGGTAGGACTTGAACTGCTTGCCGTTGACGAAGATCAACTGGCCGGGGCTCTCCTCGCAGCCGGCCAGGAGGGACCCCAGCATCACGGTGTCGGCACCAGCGACGAGCGCCTTGGCGATGTCGCCCGAGTACCGGAGCCCACCATCGCCGATGACCGGGACTCCGGCCGTCGTACATGCCCGGGCGGCCTCGTAGATGGCGGTGACCTGCGGCACGCCGATGCCGGCCACCACCCGGGTCGTGCATATCGACGCGGGACCGATCCCCACCTTGACCGCGTCCGCACCCGCGTCGACGAGAGCCTGGGCGCCCTCACGTGTCGCGACGTTGCCGCCGACGATGTCGACGTCGGTCGCTGCGGGCTCGGCCTTCAGCCGCCGGACCATCTCGAGCAGGACGCTGGTGTGACCGTGCGCCGTGTCGACGACGATGACGTCGACGCCGGCCTCGACGAGCGCCATCGAGCGCTGCCAGGCGTCGCCGAAGAACCCGACCGCGGCACCGACGACCAGGCGGCCCTGCGAATCCTTCGTGGCGTCGGGGAACTGCTCGGACTTGACGAAGTCCTTGACCGTGATGAGACCGGTCAGCCGCCCGTCGTCGTCGACGAGCGGCAGCTTCTCGATCTTGTGCTTGGCGAGCAGGGCGATCGCGTCGTCAGGCTTGATGCCGACAGGCGCGGTGACCAGCGGCATCGGTGTCATGACCTCGCGCACCCGGCGGATGGCGTACTGGTCGGCCGGCACGAACCGGATGTCGCGGTTGGTGACGATGCCGACGAGGACGTCACGCTCGTCGACGACCGGCAGCCCCGATACCCGGTAGTGGCCGCACAACGCGTCGACCTCGGCCAGGGTGGCGTCGGGCCCAGTGGTGACGGGGTCGGAGACCATGCCTGACTCGGAGCGCTTGACCAGGTCGACCTGGCGCGCCTGGTCCTCGATCGACATGCTGCGGTGTAGCACCCCGAGGCCCCCCTGCCGTGCCATCGCGATGGCCATCCGGGCCTCGGTCACGGTGTCCATGGCCGACGACAGCAGCGGGATCCGCACCGAGATGTTGCGGGTGACGCGCGACGTCGTGTCGACCTCGCTCGGGACGACATCGGACTCGCCCGGCAGCAGCAGCACGTCGTCGAAGGTCAGCCCGAGGGTGGCGAACGGGCCCGGAACGCCGGCGTCGGTGGGCGTCATGACACCCTTCCTGCTGGTTGGGGATCCCCCATCGTAGCCCCGCCTCTCCCCCTCAGTTCCTAGCGCGGCCGCAACCCCGCGAGGCGTTCGGCGGCCTCGACGAGCACCGCCTCGCGTTTGCAGAAGGCGAAGCGGACCAACGAGCGGGCGGCATCCTCGTCGTCATGGAAGACCGCGACCGGTACCGCGGCGACCCCGACCAGGTCGGGAAGCCGGAGGCAGAGATCCATGCCGTCGTCGTAACCGAGCGGGGCCGCGTCAGCCACGACGAAGTAGGTGCCACTCGGTGTGAAGACGTCGAAACCGGCCGCGCTCAATCCGGAGGAGAGCAGGTCGCGTTTGCGCTGGAGGTCGGCGGCAAGGCCGGCGTAGAAGTCGTCGCCGAGACCGAGCGCACGGGCCACCGCCGGCTGGAACGGAGCACCGTTGACATAGGTCAGGAACTGCTTGACCGCCCGGACTGCGGCCGTGACATCCCCCGGTGCGTGCAGCCAGCCGATCTTCCAGCCGGTGACCGAGAACGTCTTTCCCGCGGAGGAGATCGTCACGGTGCGTCCAGCCATCCCCGGTAGCGTCGCCATCGGGATGTGCAGGCATCCGTCGAAGGTCTGGTGCTCGTAGACCTCGTCGGACACGACCAGCGCATCGTGTTGCCGGGCGAGCGTCGCGACCAGTTCGAGCTCGTCCCGCGTGAAGACCTTGCCGGTCGGGTTGTGCGGCGAATTGAGGAGGACGAGGCGTGTCCGCTCGCCGAACGCCGCGGCGAGGGCGGTCTCGTCGACGGCGAAGTCCGGAGTCCGCAGGACCACCGTGCGGCGGGTCGCTCCCGAAAGCGCGATCGATGCGGCGTACGAGTCGTAATAGGGCTCGAACGTGACGACCTCGTCGCCAGGGCCGGTCAGGGCGAGGATCGTCGCCGCGATCGCCTCAGTTGCGCCGGCCGTCACCAGCACCTCGGTGTCGGGGTCGACGGAAAGGCCATAGAACCGTCGCTGGTGGTCGGCGACGGCCTGCCGGAGCTCCGGCATGCCTGGCCCCGGCGGGTACTGGTTCACCCCCGACCTGATCGCCGCGACCGCGTCCTCCAACAGTGAGCCCGGCCCGTCGGTGTCGGGGAAGCCCTGGCCAAGGTTGATCGCGCCGGTCCGTACCGCCAGCGCCGACATCTCGGCGAAGATCGTCGTGACGAACGGCTGCATCCGCTCGACCAGCGGAGAATCGCCCCTTCCCTCCGTGATCATCGGCACTTCAGTGCCTCACCGGACCCGAGGTGCCGATGATCACGGGGACGAGGGGGGTCAGTGGCCGTGGCCGTGCCCGTGCCCGTGACCAGCCGCCTCCGGCTCCGGCTCGGCCGGCTTGTCGACGACCAGCGCCTCGGTCGTGAGCAGCATGCCCGCGATCGACGCGGCGTTCTGCAGCGCCGACCGGGTGACCTTCACCGGGTCGATGACACCGTCCACGACGAGGTCGCCGTACTCGCCCGTGTCCGCGTTGAAGCCCTCGCCGGCGCCCATTGAGCCCACCTTGGCGACGACGACCTGACCGTTCTCGCCGGCGTTCTCGGCTATCCATCGCAGCGGCTCGCTCAGCGACCCGCGCACCACATTGAGCCCGGTGAGCTCGTCGCCGGACAGGTCGAGGGCGTCGAGGGCTGCGGCCGCCTGGATCAGGGCCGACCCGCCGCCGGCGACGATGCCCTCCTCGATCGCCGCCCGCGTGGCGGAGATGGCGTCCTCGATGCGGTGCTTCCGCTCCTTGAGCTCGACCTCGGTGGCCGCGCCGACCTTGATCACGCAGACGCCGCCGGCCAGCTTGGCCAGCCGCTCCTGCAGCTTCTCGCGGTCCCAGTCGGAGTCGGTGTTCTCGATCTCGACGCGGATCTGGGCGATTCGAGCCTCGACGTCGGCAGCCTCGCCGCCCCCGTCGATGACCGTCGAGTCGTCCTTGGTGACGACGATCCGGCGTGCCGTGCCGAGCACCTCGAGCCCGACCTGGTCGAGCTTGAGGCCCACCTCGGGCGCGACGACCTGGGCACCGGTGAGAACGGCAAGGTCCTGCAGCGTCGCCTTGCGACGGTCGCCGAAGCCCGGCGCCTTCACCGCCACGCCGGTGAAGGTACCGCGGATCTTGTTGACGACGAGCGTCGACAGCGCCTCGCCGTCGACGTCCTCGGCGACGACGAACAGCGCCTTGCCGGACTGGACGACCTTCTCCAGCAGCGGGAGCAACTCGGCAACGGTCGAGATCTTGCCCTGGTGCAGCAGCACGTAGGTGTCCTCGAGGACGGCCTCCATGCGCTCGGTGTCGGTGACCATGTACGGGCTGAGGTAGCCCTTGTCGAACTGCATGCCCTCGGTGAAGTCGAGATCAATGCCGAAGGTCTGTGACTCCTCGACAGTGATGACGCCGTCCTTGCCGACCCTGTCGAACGCGTCGGCGATCAGATCGCCGATCTGGGTGTCCTGAGCGCTGATTCCCGCGACCGCGGCGATCTCGGACTTCTCGTCGACCGGGCGGGCGCCGGCCAGCAGGCGGTCGGCCACAGCCTCGACCGCCTTGTCGATCCCGCGCTTCACCGACAGCGGCGCGGCGCCGGCGGTGACGGCCCTGAGGCCCCGAGAGACCATCGCCTGCGCCAGCACGGTCGCCGTCGTGGTGCCGTCGCCCGCGACGTCGTTGGTCTTGGTCGCGACCTCCTTGGCCAATTGGGCGCCGAGGTTCTCGTACGGGTCCTCGAGCTCGATCTCGCGGGCGATCGTGACACCGTCGTTGGTGATGGTCGGGGAGCCGAACTTCTTGTCGATGACGACGTTGCGGCCCTTCGGGCCGAGCGTCACCCGGACGGTTTCCGCGAGGGCGTCGACGCCGCGCTTGAGTCGGCCACGCGCGTCCTCGTCGAACTCCAGGATCTTGGGCATGAGATGGGTCCCTTCGAACGGCGGACGCCCCTGGGAAGCTCCGGCTAGCAGAGCCGCCCAGGGGCGTCGGCTGTCACGGTCGTGTCAGCGGTTCACTTCTCGATGACGGCGAGGACGTCACGGCCGGAGAGGATCAGCAGATCCTCGCCGTCGTACTTGACCTCGGTGCCGCCGTACTTGGAGTACAGGACCTTGTCGCCGACAGCGATGTCGAGCGGGATGCGCTTCTCGCCGTCGTCGTCCCACCGGCCCTGGCCGACGGCAATGACTTCGCCCTCCTGGGGCTTCTCCTTGGCGGTGTCAGGGATGACGAGCCCGGACGCCGTGGTCTGCTCCGCGTCGAGCGGCTTGACCACGATCCGGTCCTCGAGCGGCTTGATGGAGACCGACACTTGCTGACCTCCCCTTTCGCGGGATGTCACGGGTATTCGATAGGCGGACCTGACCACCGTCGTCGCGGGTGTCGGTGGGTCGGGGCCGTTGGCACTCTCGGCTGGAGTGTGCCAGCACCGAACCTAGCACTCGGTCCCGACGAGTGCCAGCGGGCCCGGGAAGCTCGTCGGATCCCGCGGCCGCTAGAACGCGGCTCCGGCCTGGTCCTGCACCCACATCCCCAGCAGGCCACGGAAGTGCGCGACGAAGCGATCGTGCTCGTCGGGCGGGTACATCGCGCGCACGGTCTCTACGAGGAGGCGGTCGAAATCGGCGCCGTCCACCCAGTCGAGCACGACCTCGTCGAGATGTCCGAGCCGGCGCGCGCAGAAGTCGAGGTAGCGCTCGGTGTCGAAGTACTCGTCCGCGAGCAGGCGGTAGGCGGTCATCTTGTCGCCGTAGGAGAGATCCTCGCGGTCGGCGACGGCGAAGTACCGTGCGGTTTCCAGGTCCAGCCTCGGGCGGCGTCCGGTGACAGTGCAGAACACCGTCCACCTCACGAGTGCGGTCATCGCCCAGGGGAAGTAGTAGTGGAGCGAGGTCAGCGAGACGTCGGGGCAGGCGTTCGCGTAGTCGATCGGGTACACGTCCGGCCCGCGCACCAGCGTCTCGCAGGAGTTGAATTCCCACCGGAAGAACGCGTTGACAAGGCGCGAGATCGTCACCACCTCGTGGCCGACGTCGGGACCGAGGAAGTCGTGCGAGACGGCGTAGCGGTCGTGCATCGGCAGTTCCGGGCGGAACCGCATCACCATCGTCTCGGCGCCGATCGACAGCGACCGCGCGAAGACCTCGTATCCCTCCACCGACTTCTGCAGGTGCATCAGGCGCTGCTCGGAGGCGTCGTATGCGGCATGCAGGTCGGCGCCGTCGCGGATCCGGGTCACGCCCACCCACGCACCGCCGTCGTAGGGCTTCATGAACAGCGGGTAGCCCATCCGCTCGGCGACGGCGTCGAGGTCGAAGGGCTGGTTGTAGCGCTGCGCGGTGTACGCCCACTTCGCATGGTCGGGCGGGTTCTTGGGCGGCACGAGCACGGTGTCGGGCACCTTGAGCCCGAGCCGCATCATCGCGCAGTACGCGGCGTGCTTCTCCATGGACTGGAACGTGAAGGGGCTGTTCATCAGGTACACGTCGTCCATCAGCGCGATCTTCTTCAACCACTCGCGCGGGTGGTAGTACCAGTACGCGAGCCGGTCGATGACCAGGTGGTGGCGCGGTCGGTCACGCAGATCGAACGGTTCGATGGTGACCCGCTCGACGTCGTAGGTGTGCTCCTCCCCGGCGCCGTCGGCAACCGGTCCCATCCGCCGCATGATCGTCTCGAAGGCGACCGGCCAGTCCTCCTCGGTGCCGAGCAACAGCCCGACCATGTGTCTGTCCACGCCTCGCCTCCTCTGTCGCCGATGTCTCAGCGGAACCGCGGCAGGTGGTGGGCGAACTGCCGGCGCCACCACGGCCAGTCGTGCGCCGAGTCGTGCCCCCACAGGTCCACATCGTGCGGGATGCCCTTGTCCGCGAGCCGCACGGCGAGCGTCCTGGTGCCGTCCAGGGAGCCCGTGGTGTCCTCCCACATCCCCTGCCCGCACACCAGCAGCAAGTACGCCTGATCCCGCAGCCAGTCCAGATGGTCGCCGTGCAGGTTGCTCACGTAGTCGACGGGGTTGTTGAAGTACGTGGCTTCACCCCGGTCGCCCCAGCCGTTCCAGGTGCTGGGGTCGTAGTTGCCGGACAGGCACAGCGCGTTCGGGAGGAGGTGCGCGAACTTGAGGGTGAAGTTCGCAGCGTGGAACGCACCGAGGCTGCACCCGGTGCCGAGCAGATCCGTGCGACCGCCGCAGTCGTCACGGATCCACGGCACGACCTGTTCGGTGATCCACGACTCGTACGCACCGTGCCTGCGGGCCCTCTCCTCGAGTGGGATGCTCGTGTCCGACCACGACTGCGTGTCGAAGCTGTCGACGCAGTACAGCTTGACCTGGCCCGCGTCGATGAGTTCCGCGACGGCGCCGATCATCCCGTTGGACTCGAAGTCGCTCGGGCGCCCTGCCTCGGACGGGAAGACCAGCACGGGCCGACCCCAGTGCCCGAAGGCGAGGACCGATCCCGCCGCCCCGATTGCGGGGGACCACACGTCGACGCTGTACCGCCTCACCGCAGCGCCGCATGCAGGAGCGCCTGCAGGTTCGGGTCGAAGCCGTCGCGCCAGCTCGTGTAGTTGTGGGCGTCGCGGACCACGTGGAAGGCCACCTCGTGGCCCTGCGCAGACAGCCGGGCCGCCATCAGCCGGTTGCAGGCGAGGTTCTCCTCGACCGACCCGCAGGTCATGCCGACGGGGACGGGTCGCGCGGCTACGCCGGCCTTGTGCACCCCGGCGACGAACCGTGTGATCTCGGCGAAGCGAGGGAAGCGGCGCTCCTGCGGGTCGAGCTTCGCGGTGAAGAAGCTGCCGGACTGGAGGAACAGACCTCCGAAGCTGGCCGGGTCGTGCCGGTACGCGTGCAGCATCGCCAGAGCGCCCAGACTGGTCCCCATGCCGATGCGCCGGCTTGCCGGCACGCGCGGGAGAACCTCCTCTAGTAGCGCCCGCGAGTACGCGGGCTCGGCGGCATACCACCGGTTGCGCTCACCGGGTTGCAGGAGCAGTGCCCGTAGCGGCGGTACGGCCCCGTCGGCCACGCACACGGCGAGGAACCGGGTCAGCTCGGCCAGCCGGTCGTACTCCGGCCCGTCGTGCACGACGAGAAGCGGCGCCAGGTCGCCGGTATCCAGCCCCGGCGCCGCCCAGACCGAGCCGGTGACCGGCGCACGGAGATGTTCGCTTCTGACCGAGAACGGGGCTGAGCGACCCGGCGGCGCCGCCGCCGAGAGCCAGGCCGGAGGCGCGTAGCCGGGGAACTCCACGACCGACTTGTCGCCGAACACGCCACCCACGCGGTGCGGGTTGCCGGGGTCGGGCCCGACCTCCACCGAGCCGTCACGCCCGTGGAGCTCCAGCATGTACTCCAGCCGGTCGGCGGGTCCCCGCTCGATCCGCAACAGCCAGCGGCCGTCGGCACGTGCGAACTCGACGGCCCGGGCAGGCAGGCCGATCTCCTGGACCAGGCGGACCCGGCGCAGTGCGAGTCCGGGGTCGGCGACGATGAAGCCCACACCGCGCTCGTCGACGACCGGGCCGGCCAGTCCCGTCTGGATCACGGGGCGAGGGTACAGCCGCGCCGGTCGGCGCCGGGAACCTCGACCGGTAGGGTCCCGCCGCCGGTCTCCACTCCCGTCAGCACTGCGACCAGCGCGCGGAACGCCTCCGGCGTGCGCCCGTAGAGCGCGATCCGGGCGGACGTCGCCGCGCTCTCGCCCAGGCCGTACGGCGTGTCGAGAGCCACCACCACGTCGCCGGATCCTGGGCTGGTGCCCCCGAGCAGCCGGACGACGTCGCCCGAGCCGGTCGCGAGGCCCGCCGCCTCCGCAGCTTTGGCCAGCAGGGCCCGATCGGTCCGCGTCCCGCCGCTGATCTGGATCGACGAACCGACCAAGGCTCCGCTGCACGCCCCGGACACGACGGTCAGGCCGGCCAGCGACGCCTCGTACGACACTTGGCCGTGGGACCCGACGACGTCCGGCTGCGGGCGCTGGACGCCGCCGGCCTGGCGGAGCATCAGTGCCACGCTCCGGGTGGCCGCCTCGGCCAACCGGGCGGCGGGCAGGTTGCCCTCCGCCACCGCCTCGACGATCGCCGCGTGCGCCGCGCGCACGTCCGGCGGCATGAGAACGAGGTCGGCACCCGCTGCGAGAGACCGGACCGTCGCCTCACCGGTCCCGAAGCCATCGGTGACGGCGGCCATGTCCATGGCGTCGGTCACGACGAGTCCCTCGAATCCGAGCCTGTCCCGCAGCAGGTCCAGCACCGGAGCCGACAGCGACGACGGAACGCCGGGATCGACCGCGGTGACGTCGATGTGGCCGACCATCACCGCGGGTACGCCCGCACCGACCGCCGTTCGGAACGGCAGGAAGTCGCGGCCTCTGAGCTCGTCGAGCGTCGCGTCCTGCACCGGCAGCTCCGCATGGCTGTCGGTAGGAACCGAACCGTGGCCCGGGAAGTGCTTGGTCACGGCGACGATCCCCGAGGCGGCATAGCCGCGCACCGACCCCAACGCGACACCGGCCGCGACGGCCGGGTCCGACGACGCCGACCTGCTGCCGATCGTGGGATCGTCCGGGCCGGTCGTCACGTCGGCGACCGGAGCGAAGACCATGCTGAAGCCGAGCGCGCGCAGCTCGTCGCCGCTGGCCCGGGCGACCCGTTCGGCCAGCGCCGGATCTCTCGCCGCCCCGAGGGTCATCAAAGCCGGGAAGACGGTCGCCGGCGCTCCGATCCGCGCGACCGGGCCGCCCTCCTGATCGACACCGACGACCAGCGGGTACGGGCGGCCGGCGGCGGCCTGCAACGCCGCGATGTCTTCGCGCACCTGGTCGGTCGAGGCAACGTTCTCGCCCATCACGATCACCCCGCCGAGGTGAAGATCCACGACGAGGTCCGTTGCGCTCTCCACGGAACCGTACCGGGCGATGATGACCTGCCCGGCCTGCTGCGACGCCGACATGGCGGCAACCAGGCGGCCGGCGGCGTCGTACTCGTCCGGGGTCGGACCCCAGGCCAGGGGCTGCGCAGGTGTGGGCGTAGATGTGGGCGTGGACGTGACCGTCCGGGCCGGCGACGGGGTCGCGGAAGTGCCTGCGCCCGGTACATCCTGCGCCGAGCAACCCCCGGCCAACGCCAGGGTTGCAGCGACGAGAACGACAGGGCGCTTCACCGGCTCAGTCTTCACCGAGCACGAGGCTGACCACGCGCCGGGTGTGCCGAGCGGGATCGAGTTCGGGCTCGGCCACCCGGAGCACCGCCGTGGCATCACCAAGGCCTGCCCCGCGCCCGGCCTGGTGCGCCAACAGGCCGCCTGTCAGGCGGCACAGCGGGTCGTCGACACGGCTCAACGGGCCGGCCACCTCGGCCGACATGCCATCGTGCCCGGCATCGACGTGGTCGACAGCACGCCCGGACGCCGCGATCGTGCGGGCTGCCACCGGATCGAGGTCGTGGTTGGTCTCGCCGGGCCGCGAATACGAAGCGACGATGCGTCCGGTGAGGAGCCCGACGAGCGACGTCAGCGGACCGAGCGACACGGTGACCACCTCACGCGACGCGACGGCGCCCGGGGGTGGCCACCTGTCGGGCAGGTCCGGTTCTGGCGGTGCCAGCCCGGCCAGCCCGTCAGGACCGTGGACGGCGCGCACGGCGAACGGCAGGCCGTCGATGCGGCGGTCGGCACCCGCGGCCACCGGCACGTCCACCCCGAGCACACCGAGGACGTGCACCGTGTTCGCCAAGGCGCGCTGAAGCGAGACGTTACCGGCGGTGCACACGACACCGTTCAGTTCGAGGCCGGGATGCCGGGCGGCGACGATCAGCGCTAGCGCGTCGTCGACCCCCGTGTCGACGACGAGGACCACCGGTACGGGCACCTCACGCGCCCGCCAGCACCTCGGTCACCGGTAGCGACGGGTCGGCCGGGATGTCGAGCGGGCTCGGTGGACACCCGCGGGCGACCAGTTCGGAGCCCAGGGCAGCGACCATCGCTCCGTTGTCGGTGCACAGTGCTGGGCTGGGCACCCGGAGCTCCAGCCCCGCAGCGGCACAGCGCTGCGCCGTCATCGTGCGTAGCCGCGAGTTCGCCGCGACACCGCCGCCGATCACCATGGTGCTGACACCGTGCTCGCGGCAGGCGAGCACTGCCTTGCGCGACAGGACGTCGGCGACTGCCTCCTGGAACGACGCCGCCACGTCTGCGACGGGCACCGGCTCTCCCGCCTGTTCGCGTGCCTCGACCCACCTGGCGACGGCGGTCTTGAGCCCCGAGAAGGAGAAGTCGAAGCGGTGCCTCTGCATGTCCCGCGGCCCGGTCAGGCCCCGGGGGAACTCGACGTGGGCCGCGTCACCGTCTCTGGCGGCCCGGTCGATGTACGGACCGCCGGGGAACGGGAACCCCAGCACGCGTGCCACCTTGTCGAACGCTTCGCCGGCGGCGTCGTCGATCGTCGCCCCCAGCGGGCTCACCGATCCGGCGACGTCCTCGACCATCAGCAGCGACGAGTGCCCGCCCGACACCAGCAGTGCGATCGTCGGTTCGGGCAGTGCGCCGTGCTCGAGCTGGTCGACTGCGACGTGTGCGGCCAGGTGGTTGACGCCGTACAACGGCCGACCCAGCCCCACGGCCAGTGCCTTCGCGGCCGCGACCCCCACCATCAGAGCGCCCGCCAGCCCCGGTCCCCTGGTCACGGCCACGGCGTCGACGTCGGCCAGGCTCACCCCGGCGTCGCGACAGGCCCGTTCGAGGGTCGGCACCATGGCCTCGAGGTGGGCCCGGCTGGCGACCTCGGGAACCACACCGCCGAAGCGCGCGTGCTCCTCGACCGAGCTGGCCACGGCGTCGACAAGCAGGTCGTGGCCGCGCACGAGGCCGACCCCTGTCTCGTCGCAGGACGTCTCGATCCCGAGGACGAGCGGTGCGTCAGCGGACACGCCCTCGATCGTGCCACGCCTGCGTGTGGTGCGGCGGGACGGCTGGATGCTCGGCGGGCTCCGGACGCGGGGGGGTGGATGGATGCGGAGGGCGGGTGTCTAGAGAGCGATCTGTGGCATGCTTCTCCGCCACAGATCGCGGAGCCCGCCGAGCATCCATCCACCCCTCCGCCCGCCTGACCCATGCGTCCTCACAGGTGGCGGCGGAGGACGAGGCCGTCGGTGCGGCCGTTGCCGTAGTAGCCGCGTCGTACGCTGAGCTGCTCGAAGCCGCCGCGCCGCGCGTAGAAGGCCAGGGCGGGTGCGTTGTCCTCGCGGACGTCGAGCAGCAGCTCGCGGGCTCCGCGCCGACGCGCCTCGGCCACGAGCGCGTCCAGCAGGGCCGTCCCGACGCCCTGACGCTGTCTGTCGGGGAACACGGCAAGCGTCTGCACGTCGGCCGTGTCGCCGGAGTGGAACAGTCCGCCGTAGCCCATGAGATCGCCGGCCTGCTCAGCAACGAGGTACCACCGCGTGTGCGGTACGCCGGCAAGTTCGGAGCGGAAATGCTCGGCCGTCCAGGGTGGGTCACCCGCGAACAGCTCCTGCTCGAACGGGAGCACGACCTCCACGTCCGGCCAGTGCATGGGACGTAGCCGCACCGTCACCGCGACAGAACCGGCTTCGGCGCGCCGGGCGGCCGTGCGTCGGGGCGGCGCAGGTACAGCGGGTCCGGCGGGAGGAGTTCCGCGGATCCCCTCGCGATGGCCTCGGCCAGGTCGGCGGCGCGTGGGTAGCGCGGCTCGACCGGGTTCGGAAACGCCTGCGGGTAGAGCCGCGAGCCCTCGCCGGCCACCGGCAGGTCAGTCGCCACGTTGGCGGGTGGGCCGACCGAGGGCCCACTTGTCCGACGCCCGGCGGCGTCGTACGCCGCCCAGTACACCTCGCGGCGGCGCGCGTCGGCCGCGACGACGAACGATCCGTCGGCTTTCACACGCCGCGCCACGATGTCGAGACTGCACATGCCGTGCACGGGCACCGACAGCGCCGCCCCCAGGATGCGAGCCGTGACCAGCCCGATCCGTAGTCCCGTGAACGGACCGGGCCCCACCCCGACGCCTACTGTCGTCACGTCGCGCCGGTCCGCGCCGGCCTCGGCGAGCGCGGCGACGACGGCCGGGGCCACCAGTTCGGTGTGCCGGCGCGCGTCGATGGTCGTCGACTCGGCCAGCACCCGCGCGCCGTCGTGCAGAGCGACGGTGACGGCCGGCGTCGACGTATCGAGGGCGAGGACGAGCACGCACCCAGGCTAGTGAGGTCGCCACAGACGGCTCGTGTACGTCCCCCTCAAGACGGAGATGGTTACGACTGGCTCGGCGTGGGGCCGCCTCGGCGAGGGTTTCCACAGAGGATTGCTCTCGCCTGTCAGTGTCGGTGCGGGCCGGTATTGTCGAATACATGTTCGAAGAAGTTGCGAGTCTCGGCGCCCGGTTGGCCGGCATCGTGGACGGGTTGGACCCGGACACCGTGTCCGGCCCCGCGGCGGGTGAGTTGTGGTCCGCGCTGGACCGGGTGGAGCGCCTCGCCGGCGCGGGTAAGACGCTGCTGGCCCGGCGGCTGGCCGACACCCACTGCCCGGACCGGTCCGGGACCCGGACCGCCGCCGAGGAGCTGGCCC
>DATHII010000282.1:0-3788 GCA_035316885.1 Jiangellaceae bacterium
CGCCGTGCTCGAGACCCCCGAACCGCCAATGGTCGACCGGTACTGACGGAGCACGACTGAGGTGGGCCGTCCGCGTGGCGGCCCACCTCAGTACAGGCGGCCGAGGAGGTGAACCGGCGTGGATGCCGTCATCGACAACCTTCCGCTGTACTGGGAGGGATTCAAGACCACACTCTCGCTGACGCTGATCTCCGGGGCGATCGCTCTGGTGGCGGGCACCATCCTCGGCGCTCTCCGGGTCTCGCCGGTCGCGCCGCTGCGCTGGTTCGGGACGACATACGTCGAGCTGGTGCGCAACACCCCCCTCACCCTGGTGTTCATCTTCTTCGTCTTCGTCGTACCCCAGCTGGGCTACACGGCGAGCTCGTTCTTCGTGCCCGCGGTCATGGCTTTGTCGGTCTACACGGCGGCGTTCGTCTGCGAGGCGGTGCGCTCGGGGGTCAACAGCGTCGGCGTCGGTCAGGCAGAAGCCGCCCGCGCAGTCGGCCTGACGTTCAGCCAGACCTTGCAGGCCGTGGTGCTGCCGCAGGCTCTGCGCACCGTCATCCCACCATTGATCAACATCTTCATCGCGCTGACGAAGAACAGCTCGGTAGCAGGTGGCTTCTTCGTGGCCGAGCTCTTCGGCGTCGGTCGCCAGCTGGCCAACGCGAATCCCGCCGACGTCGTCGCCGTGCTGGTCGGTGTCGGCATCGGATACCTCGTCATCACGATCCCGTCCGGAATCCTTGCCGGCCGAGTCGAGCGTAGGGTGGCGTTCGCCCGATGAGTTTGGTCCTCTACGACGCTCCCGGGCCGAGAGCCCGCCGCCGTGAGTTCGTCGGTTCCATCATCGGTGGCCTCGTCGTGCTGGGCGTGCTCTACCTGGCGTACCGGCAGCTCGACAGCCGAGGACAATGGGAGCCCGATCGCTGGCAGGTCTTCACCGAGCCACCGATGGGCTTCGCTGCCGAGGACGTCTGGCGCTCACTGCTGGTCACCGGGCTGGGTGCGACGCTGCGGGCGGCAGCGATATCCGCGGTGATCGCCATCGCGGTCGGAGTCATCCTGGCCATCGCGCGGATGGCACAGGCGCCGGTCGTCAGGGTTCCGACGACCGTCGTCATCGAGTTCTTCCGCGGGCTGCCGGTGGTGTTGTTGATGTTCTTCGGCGTCATCGCGGTCGGCCTGCCGATTTTCTGGGGCGTCGTCTTCGGCTTGGTGATCTACAACAGCGCGATCATCGCCGAGATCCTGCGGGCCGGAATCGTCTCGCTGCCCACCGGTCAGTCCGAGGCCGCGTACGCGATCGGCCTGACCCGGCCCCAGACGCTGTTCACGATCCTGCTGCCCCAAGCTGTCAGGCGCATGCTGCCGACCCTGGTCAGCCAGCTCGTCGTCCTGCTGAAGGACACGTCACTCGGGTTCATCATCGGCTATGCCGAGCTCCTGCGAAGGCTTCAGCAGAACACGCAGTTCTTCGGCCAGCGGTACTGGTTCCAGTTCTTCGTCGTGGGCGCCGCGATCTACATCGCGGTCAACTTCACCATCTCCCGGGTGGCGGTCTGGCTCGAGCGCCGCGGGACCAAGAAGGCGGCGGGCGGCGTCGCGGCGGCCGACCAGGCAGAGATCACGGGTACCCGGGCCACCGGCGCGGAGCTCTGACGTCGTCAGCGGGCGAACTCGGTGGCTCGTGACTCGCGGACGACGGTGATCCGGATCTGGCCGGGGTAGGTCAGCTCCTCCTCCACCTGCTTGGCGATGTCGCGGGCGAGCACGCCGGCGGCGAGGTCGTCCACGACGTCGGGCAGCACCATGACCCGGACCTCCCGGCCGGCCTGCATGGCGAACACCTTCTCGACACCGTCGTGGGTCTTCGCGATCTCCTCCAGCCGTTCGAGCCGCTTCACGTAGGCCTCCAGTGACTCGCGCCGAGCTCCCGGGCGCCCACCGGAGATCGCGTCGGCTGCCTGGGTGAGCACCGCCTCGACGGTGCGGACCTCGACCTCGTTGTGGTGGGCCTCGATCGCGTGGACGACGTCCTCGTGCTCGCCGTAGCGGCGGGCGATCTCGGCGCCGATGATCGCGTGGCTGCCTTCGACCTCGTGGGTGAGGGCCTTGCCGACGTCGTGCAGGAGGGCGCACCGCTTCATCTGCGTCACGTCCATCCCCAGCTCGGCGGCCATCATGCCGGCCAGGTGGGCCGACTCCACCAGGTGCTTGAGGACGTTTTGGCCGTACGACGTGCGGTAGCGCAGGCGACCGAGCAGGGTCACCAGGTCAGGGTGCATCTCGGTGATGCCGACGTCGACCAGGGCGTCCTCGCCAGCCCGGACGCACAGCCGTTCGACCTCGGCCTTGCTCTGTTCGTACTGCTCCTCGATCCGGTGCGGGTGGATGCGTCCGTCGAGCACGAGCTCCTCGAGCGTCAGCCGTGCGACCTCCCGGCGAACCGGGTCGAAACAGGAGAGCAGGACGGCCTCGGGGGTGTCGTCGATGATCAGGTTGACGCCGGTGACCTGCTCGAAGGCCCGGATGTTACGGCCCTCGCGCCCGATGATGCGGCCCTTCATGTCGTCGGCCGGCAGGTGCAGCACCGACACGACCGACTCGGCGGTCTGCTCGGAGGCCAGGCGCTGGATGGCGAGGGTGATGATCTCGCGGGCGCGGGCTTCACCGTTCTGGTTGGCCTCGCGCTCGATCTCGCGGACGAGCAGGGCCGCCTCCCGCTTGGCCTGCGTCTCGACGGCGGCGACGAGTTCGGCCCTGGCCTGCTCCGCTGTGAGCCGGGCGGTGCGCTCCAGCACGGCCAGCCGCTCCTGTTCGACCTCGCGCAGTTCGAGTGTCTTGCGCTCGATGTCGGCCGCGATCTCGGAGAGCTCGCCGGTCCGTTCCTCCAGGCTGCGCGCATCGGTGTCGAGCCGTTCCTCACGCTCGGTGAGCCGGCTCTCACGGCGCTCGAGATCCTGGCGCTGCGCGCCGAGGTCGGCACGCGCGGTCCGCAGCTCGGCCTCGGTGCCGAGGCGGAGCTGCTGGGCGTCGTCGGCCACCTGCGCGGCGCGCTGGCGAATCTGCTCGGCCTCCGCATGCGCGCGGGCCCGTAGGTCGTCGACCTCGGCGCGAGTGCGGGCCCGCATGTCGTCGGCGTCTTTGCGAGCGGCGGCGAGCGCGACGTCCGACAGCGAGTCACTGCCGTTCGGACCGGGCCCCACGACGTGCGTAGCATGGCCCGGCCGGCGTAGCAGGGCGAAGGCGACGATGCCCAGCAGCACGACGACCAGGAGTCCGACGACCAGTCCCGCTGCCCCGATGCTCATCGTCGGCTCCCTCTATGTCGGCGCCCGCACGCGGACGGTCCTCATGTGGAGTCCGTACCGCGGGCCGCGGCGACACCGGGTATCACAACGCACCGGCAGCCCGCTGCGCGGGTGCCGAGCATCTCCGGCGCAAGTGCGCCGGTTCCGGTCCCTGGCAACCAGGGACTACAGCTGTGTCAGACCTACCGGTCGGGGACCGGAGTAATTGCGGTGTCTCGAGCGTGTCGTGTTGTGTGCATAATCCGCGGTAGCGGAGATCCCTCCTTTTCAGCAGGCTACGAGCAGGTCACGAAACGGTCAAGGAGGCCGGCGAGCGCGACCCGGTAACGCCCGCCTCACCGCACTCGCAGAACCTCAATCGCCCGCCGGCTCGTCCGGCACATGCTCAACGCCGATTCCCTCGGCAGCAAGCGCATCGCGGACGACACGGAACGAGAGCACAGGCGGGTAACCCTTGCGCGCGAGCATGCCGGCCAGCCGGCGCGTGCGGGC
>DATHII010000283.1:0-2412 GCA_035316885.1 Jiangellaceae bacterium
ACATCTCGACCACCCACGACCACCACGCTATAGCCGTCTACATCGTGTTTCCCCGAGGGCCTTTTTCGCTGATGGCGGACCCTGCGCTAGCCTGCAGGGACGCCCACGACCGTCTGGGAGGCGGCCCGTCGTGTTCAACAAGAAGCTTCTGTTCACAGCACTGGTCGCCGTTGTCGGCTACCTCGGCTACAAGCGGGTTCAGGCCGACAAGGCCGAGCAGGACCTCTGGGCCGAGGCCACCGACCCGGTGGCGCCGCGCGACCGCCAATAACGGGCGCGTCTCCGGGTGTCATGGACCCGGCAGCGGCGCTGAATCGGATCGCGTACCTGCTCGAGCGGGCCCGCGAACCGACCTACCGTGTCCGGGCCTTCCGTTCTGCTGCGACGACCATCGGCGGCCTGTCGGCCGACGAGCTCGCGCGGCGCGGCGCCGAAGGCACGCTCACCGATCTGCCGGGAATAGGCAAGACCACGGCCGGCATCGTCGGCGAGGCCTTGCGTGGTGAGGTGCCGGCGTACCTCCGCCGACTCGAGGAGAAGGCCGACGCGCCGGTGACCTCCGGCGGCGCCGACATCAGGGCGGCGCTGCGCGGTGACCTGCACACGCATTCGAACTGGTCCGACGGCGGCAGCCCGATCGAGGACATGGCCGTCACGGCGCGGGACCTCGGCCACGAGTACATGGTGCTCACCGACCATTCGCCGCGGCTCACGGTGGCCAATGGCCTCTCCCCGGACCGGCTTCGTCGCCAACTCGACGTCGTTGCAGAGCTCAACGAACGGTTCGCGCCATTCCGCATCCTCACCGGCATCGAGGTCGACATCAACGAGGACGGCAGCCTCGACCAGCAGCCTGCTTTGCTGGAGCGGCTCGACATCGTTGTGGCGAGCGTCCACTCGAAGCTTCGGATGCCCAGCGAGGACATGACGCGGCGCATGGTCACCGCGATCGCCAACGCCTATACCGACGTGCTGGGCCATTGCACCGGCCGCCTGATCACCGGTGAGCGGGGTACGCGGCCGGAGTCGGAGTTCGACGCCGAGATCGTGTTCGAGGCCTGCCGTCAGTTCGATGTCGCCGTGGAGATCAACTCGCGGCCGGAGCGTCTCGACCCACCGAAGCGACTGCTCCGGCTGGCCGTCGAGACCGGATGCCGGTTCTCGATCGACACCGACGCCCACGCGCCCGGTCAGCTGGACTGGCAACCCTACGGGTGCGAGCGAGCCGCGGAGTGCGGCGTCCCGATCGATCGGATAGTCAACACCTGGACGGCCGGCGATCTGGTGGACTGGGCTCGCGGGCAGGCATGACAAAAGGGAGAGGACCCTCCACGTATGAGGTGGAGGGTCCTCTCAGGCTCCGAGTCCCCTGCGTTCCCCGATTGCTCGGCGCTCGGTTCTTCAGAACCAGCCACCTGTGACGAACGATCCGTACACGCTTCGGTTTCCCGATGCCTGCATGCCCTGGATTTGACTCCTGAGCAAGATCCCCATCACTGGCGACGTGGGAGATTTCTATCCCCCCGCGATGCCCCGCGCAAGAGGTAGATCCAACCTTTTTCAAGATTCTTTCTGCATCCCCAGGATGTCCACAGATAACGCGCTGTTTCCCCCAGCGTTGCCGTGTTGTCCACCGCATCGTCCACCGTTCCGTCCACAGCGGGCGCCCGCATTGTGCCTTCGTGGTCAGGGTGACCTGTCCTGGCCCGGTATCCTGGTACCTGCCCTCGGGGACGTAGCTCAACTGGCAGAGCACCGCCTTTGCAAGGCGGGGGTTGAGGGTTCAAGTCCCTTCGTCTCCACCATGCCGGGGGAACCGGGCTGTCACTTCCTGGGCGGTTCCGGTTGATACCGGGCGTTCCAATTTTCTGGGGTGGCCGTGGCGACGGCCTGGCCGAGTTCGGTCAGAGCGTGACGTACTGCCTGGCCTTCTCGTCGGGTTGTCACCAACCCGGCGCCGCGAAGGGCGGCAGCATGGGTGGAGGCGCTTGCCGGGCTGATGCCCAGCTCACGAGCGAGCTGGCTTGTGGTGTGCTCCCTGACCAATGCGCGCAGGACGCGGGCGCGAGTCTTTCCTAGCACGGCGGCTAGCCGATCGTGGAGGTCGTCTACGGGGCATTGCTGTGCCCAGCTCGAGGGACGAGCCGGATAGACAAGTGTCGGCTGGGTCCAGCCCATCGCGACGGCCGGGCGTGTCCAGACCGACGGCATCAGACGAAGCCCCCGTCCGGCGAGGTCGATGTCGGCTTCGGTCGGGGCGCCGACGTCCAACACTCCGTCACGCCAACGGATCCGCGGATGGAGCGTGTTCAGCGTGGCTTCGGCGCCCTCGGTCGCGAGTTGCCAGGCGCGACCCCTCATCTCGGCCATAACGACCTGCTGGACTGTGGGCCACACCGGGGCCATGACGTG
>DATHII010000284.1:0-22209 GCA_035316885.1 Jiangellaceae bacterium
GACCAACCACCTCGATGTCGAGGCCATCGACTGGTTGGCCCGGCACCTGGCTGCGGCCGCCCGCTCGGTCGTCGTGGTATCGCACGACCGAGCGCTGCTCGACACGGTGTGTGAGGAGCTATGGGAAGTCGCCGACGGCACCGTCCACACCTATGACGGGGGCTACTCGGCCTACGTCCTGGCCCGCGCCGAGCGCGCCCGGCTGGCAGCGACCGAGGACGCACGCCGCAGTAACGTGCTGCGCAAGGAGTTGGCCTGGCTGCGCCGCGGACCACCGGCACGGACGTCCAAGCCCAGATTCCGGATCGATGCGGCAAACGCACTGATCGTGGGTGAACCGCCGTCACGGGACCGCTACGAGCTGGCCCGGTTCGCCACAGCCCGGCTGGGCCGGAGTGTCTTCGACGTTGAGGACGTCTCCGTCGACCTCGGGGGTCGCGCACTCGTGCACCGGGTGACCTGGCGGCTCGGGCCGGGGGACCGGGTCGCCCTGGTCGGTGTGAACGGGTCGGGCAAGACGTCGGTACTGCGGCTGCTCGAGGGCAGTCTGCAGCCCACGGCCGGGCATGTCCGGGTGGGCCGGACCGTCGCCGTGGGACACCTGAGCCAGGAGGTCATCGAGCTCGATCCGCAGGCCCGGGTGCTGGCCGCGGTGGAGGAGGTGCGCCGGGTCGCTCGGGTCGGCGACGGCGAGGCGTCGGCCGGGCAACTGCTCGAACGGTTCGGGTTCGGCGCCGAACGCCAGTGGGCCCGGGTCGCCGAGCTGTCCGGTGGCGAGCGCCGCCGCCTCCAGTTGCTCCGGCTGCTCATGGACGAGCCCAATGTCCTGCTCCTGGACGAGCCCACGAACGATCTGGACATCGAGACGCTCACCATCGTCGAGGACCTCCTCGATCGCTGGCCGGGAACGCTCGTCGTCGTGAGCCATGACCGGTGGTTCCTCGAACGCGTCACGGACGACGTCTGGGCCCTGCTTGGCGACGGTCGGCTGGTGCACTTACCGGGCGGCGTCGACGAGTACCTCGCCCGCCGTAGACAGGCCCGGGCCGATTCCGCGTCGGCGTCGTCGGGTGGGGCACGGCGCGGTGACACCAGGGCCGGTCGCCGTGAGCTCGCCCGGCTCGAACGCGAGGTCGACAAGCTCGTCCGCCGGGAGGACGAGCTGCACGCAGAGCTGGCCGAGCACGCCACGGACGCCGATCGGGTGATGGCACTCGATGCCACGCTGCGTGAGGCCCGGACCCGACGCGAGAAGCTGGAAGAGAACTGGATGGGACTGGCGCACGAGCTCGAGGGGACTGACCCGGCGTAGACGTTGCCGTCAGGTGAGGTCGACGACCACAGGGGCGTGGTCGGACGGACCCGTGCCCTTGCGGGCCTCGCGGTCGACCCACGCATCGGCGATCCGGCCGGCGACCGGTTCGCTGGCATAGACGTGGTCGATGCGCATGCCCATGTCCTTGTGGAACATTCCGGCCCGGTAGTCCCAGTAGGTGAACGGGTTCGGGCCCTTGCCCGGCCGGGGGAGCACGTCGGTGAGGCCGATGTCGCGGAGCGCGGCGAGGCGTTCGCGCTCGGCCGGGGTCACGTGCGTCGACGTGGCGAAGACCGCCGGGTCCCAGACGTCGGCGTCGGTGGGTGCGACGTTGAAATCGCCGCAGACGACGGACTGGGGGTGGGCCGGTAGTTCGGCGGCGACGGTGGCGCGCAACGCGTCGAGCCAGGCCAGCTTGTAGGCGTAGTGGGGGTCCTCCGGGGTCCGCCCGTTCGGCACGTAGACGCTGCGGACACGGATGCCGGCACAGGTGGCGGCCACCGCGCGCGCCTCCGGGTCGGGGAAGCCGGGCTCGTCGTGGAGGCCCATCGCGACCTCGTCGAGGCCGACCTTGGAGATCAGCGCGACACCGTTCCAGCGACCGAGCCCGTGTGCCACGCCCTCGTAGCCGGCGTCGCGGATCGCGTCGACGGGCATGGCGTCGGCGGCGACCTTCGTCTCCTGCAGACAGGCGATGTCGGGTTGCCGGGTCTCGAGCCAGTCGATCAGCCGTGGCATCCGCGCGGTGATCGAGTTGACGTTCCAGGTCGCCAGGCGCACGGCCCGACCGTACTGCGTGCGGAGGACACCCGCGCCCGCACCGGACTCCAGCTTGGTGGGCTTGCGACTACACGGTCAGGCCGTGGTCGGCCATCCAGGTGCGGGGATTGACGGCGTCGCCGCCGTCAGGGTGCACCTCGAGATGCAGGTGTGGCCCGGTCGAGTTGCCCGTCGATCCGACCTTGCCGATCTCGGTGCCGGGCTGGACCTCGCCGGAACGTTGCACGATCCGCGACAGGTGGCAGTACCAGATCTCGGTGCCGTCCCAGTGCTCGATGACGACCTTGTTGCCGTAGGGGCCGTCGTAGCCGGACCAGATGACCTCGCCGCTGGACATAGACTTGACCGGCGAGCCGTACGACAGCGAGAGGTCGAGCCCGGTGTGCCGGCTGGACCACAGCCTTCCCACGGCACCGAACCCGGCGCTGACGCGGTAGTCGGAGACCGGTAGCACCCAGAGCTTGGCCTCGCGTTCGGCGCGGGCGGAACGTTCGGCAGCCTCTTGGCGCTCGACCTCGACGAGGGCGGCATTGACGTCCCTCGCGGTCTCGGTGCTCTCGGCGGTCAGCGATTCGCCGGCGGCGTCGACCGTGGCCAGCGCGCCGACGGATGCCACGGCGGCCTGCGGGCGCTCGGGGATTGCGGCGCGGGGATCGGCCGAAACCGCGTCCGTTGCCACGGCGCCTATCGCCTGGGGCATCGTCACTGCGCCGGACGCGGCCGCGACCATTGCCAGCGATCCGACGGCGGAAGGCAAGCTAACCCTCCGGCGGTGGCGATGTCGCCCGTGGCCGGGGCGTTGCGACACGGTTGGACAGCCTTCCGTCTACTGCAGGGGTGCGGCCGACCATAACGGACGTGCATTGCTGCGCCAAACATCCGTACGGTCATCTGCAGGTGCATTTGCAGAGGTGGACGGCCGGTGCATCGATCGTGTCCGTGCCGTGACCACCTCGTGACCAGGGGGGACATGCGCCATATGTGCGATGGCACATGCCTCTCGGGGATGTCCGACGGTGATGTGATTTACGTCACATCCGTGAGCGCAGAGCAGATCTCGTGCACGACGCGGCCGTCGACCGGCAGCGACAGGTGGCCCACCCCACGGGCGAGGATCTCGCGAACGTGGAGGTCCGGATGGATCAGCCGGGCGTTCTCCCGCGGCACGATCACCTGGTCCAGATCGCTCCACACGACGAGGAAGCGGGTCCAGCAGACCGGGCTCGGCGCCGCGAGCTCGGTGAGGAACCTGCTGCCCGGTCTCAGCTGCCGCAGCACCGGATGGGGAAGCGCCAGCGCCCACCGCGTGCCGCCGTGCGGCGTACCCAGCGTGACCAGGGTGTGCACCCGCTCGTCGCCGCCCAGGCGCTGGACGTAGTAACGTGCGACCAGCCCACCCATGGAGTGGGCGACGATGTGCACCCGCTCGTAGCCGGTCTGGTTGCAGACTCGCTCCACCTCCTTGGCGAGCCTGCCGGCCAGGGAACGCAGGTCCGTCGCGAGCCACCCGTAGTCGACGGCGACGACCCGGGCGAACCCACGACGCCGCAGTGCCCGACGGAGCACCGTGAATATGGAGTGGTTGTCGATGATCCCGTGAACCATGAGGATCGGGGTCCCGGCGGCCTCGATGTCACCGACGAGCAGCCCGCGCCGGACCGGGTCGAGGCCGTCCAGCGAGTTCCGGCCAGGCTCGACCGGCAGCCGCTCGCGCAGCAGGCCGAGTGGGTAGGTCGTGAGGTGGGCGGCGATCCAGGCGCATTCGAGTGCGACGCCGCGGACGACAGCCGGCGAGAACACGGCTCGGGTGGCCGTACCCGCTCCCGTCCAGGCCCGACGGAGTCCAGATCGCACCTGGGGACGGTAGCCGAGCACGACGGCCGTCGCTGCGCACGGCCCGCTGGTGACCTACCCTGACGGGCATGCCAGGAACGAGCCCGTTGCGTGTGGTGGTCGCCAAGCCGGGCCTGGATGGGCACGACCGCGGCGCCAAGGTCGTCGCCCGGGCGCTGCGCGACGCCGGCGTCGAGGTCGTCTACACCGGGCTGCACCAGACACCCGAGCAGGTGGTGGAGACGGCGATCCAGGAAGACGCCGACGCGGTCGGTCTGTCCATCCTGTCCGGGGCGCACATGACCCTGTTCCGAAAGGTGCTCGACCTGCTGACCGAGCGCGACGCCCGCGACATCCTGGTGTTCGGCGGTGGCATCATCCCCGACGCCGACATCCCACTGCTCGAGCAGATGGGCGTCGCCAAGATCTTCACACCAGGCGCTACGACGTATGACATCGTGGAGTGGGTCGAGTCGACGCTGCGCGGGCGCGCTGCGGCTGGCGCCTGATCGCCCTTCGCGACACCGGTCGCCGACGAACAGTGAGGACGTACCCACCGTGGACCTGATGGAGTACCAGGCGAAGGAGCTCTTCGCTGCGCACGGCGTGCCGGTGCTGCGCGGGGAGGTCGCCGACACGGCCGCGGACGCTCGCGGGGCGGCCGAGCGGATTGGCGGGCCCGTCGTCGTCAAGGCCCAGGTGAAGACCGGCGGCCGCGGAAAGGCCGGCGGGGTCAAGCTCGCCGGGTCACCCGACGAGGCAGCCGAGAAGGCCGAGGCCATCCTCGGGCTCGACATCAAGGGGCACGTCGTCCGCCGGGTGCTCGTCACGCAGGCCAGCGACATCGAGCAGGAGTTCTACGTCTCGTACCTGCTCGACCGCGCCAACCGCACCTACCTGGCCATGGCCAGCGTCGAGGGTGGCATGGAGATCGAGCAACTCGCCGTCGAGCGGCCCGAGGCGCTCGCGCGGGTGTCCATCGACGCGATCACCGGCGTCGACGCTGCCAAGGCCGCCGAGATCGCCGACGCCGCCGGGTTCGCGCCTGACGTCCGTGACCAGGTCGTCGACGTCCTGGTGGCGATGTGGGAGGTGTTCACCGCTGAGGACGCCACGTTGGTGGAGGTCAACCCGCTGGTGAAGACGCCGGACGGCAAGGTCGTCGCGCTCGACGGCAAGGTGTCTCTGGACGAGAACGCCGGCTTCCGCCACCCGGGGCACGCGGCATTCGAGGACAGCTCGGCCGCCGACCCGCTGGAGACGCGGGCCCGGGAGAAGGACCTCAACTACGTCAAGCTCGACGGTGAGGTGGGCATCATCGGCAACGGCGCGGGCCTGGTCATGTCCACGTTGGACGTCGTCGCGTACGCCGGTGAGGATTTCGCTGTCGACGGGCACAGCGTTAAGCCGGCGAACTTCCTCGACATCGGCGGCGGCGCATCGGCGGAGGTCATGGCCAACGGCCTCGAGATCATCTTGTCCGACCCGGCCGTGCGCAGCGTGTTCGTCAACGTCTTCGGCGGCATCACCGCCTGTGACGAGGTGGCCAACGGCATCGTCCAGGCGTTCGCGTTGCTGGACAGCCGCGGTGACGAGATCACGCACCCGCTGGTCGTCCGGCTCGACGGCAACAATGCCGAGCTCGGGCGGCGCATCCTGCACGACGCGGCGCTGCCGCACCTCGAGCAGGTCGACACCATGGACGGTGCCGCGCGCCGCGTGGCAGAGCTCGCCGCGGCGAAGTGAGGTTGCTGACGTGTCCATCTTCCTGACCGAGAGCTCGAAGATCATCGTCCAGGGCATGACCGGCTCCGAGGGCCGGCGCCACACCCAGCGGATGCTGCGGTCGGGCACCGCCGTCGTCGGCGGCGTTACGCCGGGCAAGGGTGGGCAGGCGGTCGACTTCGAGGGCACCACGGTGCCGGTGTTCGGCAGCGTCAAGGAGGTCGTCGACGCCACCGGGGCCGACGTCTCGGTCGTGTTCGTGCCGCCGCGGTTCGCCAAGGCTGCCGTGGTCGAGGCCGTGGACGCCGGCGTCCCTCTCGTCGTGGTGATCACCGAAGGCATCCCGGTCCACGACACGGCCGAGTTCTTCCAGTACGCCGAGAACTCGGGCACTACCCGGATCATCGGCCCGAACTGCCCCGGCCTGATCAGCCCGGGAAGGTCCAATGCCGGCATCATCCCGGCCGACATCACCAAGCCGGGCCGGATCGGGCTGGTGAGCAAGTCCGGCACGCTGACCTACCAGATGATGTACGAGCTGCGCGACATCGGCTTCTCGACGGCGGTGGGCATCGGCGGCGACCCGGTCATCGGCACCACCCACATCGACGCGCTGGCCGCCTTCGAGGCCGACGCCGAGACCGATGCGATCGTGATGATCGGCGAGATCGGCGGCGACGCCGAGGAGCGGGCCGCCGACTACGTCAAGGCGAAGGTCACCAAGCCGGTGGTCGGCTACGTCGCCGGGTTCACCGCGCCGGAGGGCAAGACGATGGGCCACGCCGGCGCCATCGTGTCCGGCTCCTCCGGCACCGCCGCGGCGAAGCAGGAAGCGCTCGAAGCAGCCGACGTCCGGGTCGGGAAGACGCCGAGCGCGACCGCTCAGCTCATGCGCGAGATCATGCAAGCCCGCTGACCCGACACGTGATCAACGGCCAGGACGGGGTGGTCAGGTTTTGACGACTAGCGTGCCGATGATCTTGTCGGCGATCGTCTGCCTCTTCGCGTCGACCAGCGGAAGCAGGAAGCCGAGGAAGATGATGATCGCGTCGATGATGTGGACGAAATGCCGCACGATGGCGAGCGCGGGTCCGATCAGCTGGCCGTCGGAACTGCGGACGAGGCGGGTCCCGGCGATCCGCCTACCCGTGGACTGGCCGGTGCTGCCCTCGAGGTAGCGGTTGTAGATCGTCCAGGCGAATGCGGCGAGGCTGAGCGCAACATAGGCCCCGCTGCCGCGGAACAGGACCCAGAAGACGGCCTGCGGCCCCGCCCAGTCGATCAGTGCCGATTCCGCCCGCAGCGGCCAGTCTGCGAGTTGCGGCCCGGCCTCGGAGGCAGGCGGCGTGGGCGCAGGTGGCGGAGCCGGCTCGGGCGGCGGGTTCTCGTCGCCGAACGGGGAGGCCGGATCGTCCTGGGGGGTCACATCTCTCCTCGAGTCGTTCCCCGACTCAATCGTGGAGGTCGCCGGCACGACCGGCAACCGATCCGGCCGGTGCCGGCCAGCGGAGCGGACACGCGGCCCGGCGACAGGGTCAGGTGACCGCCGCGCGCACCCCGTAGGAGGGACGCTCCCACTCCCGCGACGCCAAGACCTCCACGAGGTGTTCGACGGCGTCCCACGCGTCGACGAATCGCAGATAGAGCGGTGCGAAGCCGAACCTGGCCAGGTCCAGTTCGCGGAAGTCGCCGACGACGCCGCGGGCGATGAGCGCCTGGACCAGCCCGTAGGCGCCTGGGTGGCGCAGGCAGACCTGTGAGCCCCGGAACCGGTGGTCGCGGGGAACCTCGACGTTGACGCCGTACGCCGCGAGCCGCTCCTCCGCCAGTGCGACGAAGCAGTCGGTCAGGGCGAGCGACTTGGCGCGGAGGTCGTCCATCGAGACGCCCTCGAAGGCGTCGAGTGCGGCGTCCAGGGTCGCCATGGACAGCACCGAGGGTGTGCCCGTCTGGACCCGGGCGATGCCCGGCGCCGGCCGGTAGTCGCGCTCGAGCGCGAATGGTGCCGCGTGACCCATCCACCCCGACAACGGTTGATCGAGTTGGTCGTGCCAGCGCCGGTGGACGTAGGCGAACGCCGGCGCCCCGGGCCCGCCGTTGAGGTACTTGTAGCCGCACCCGAGTGCGAGGTCGGCGTCCCACTCGTCGAGATGGACGCGGACGGCACCCGCCGAGTGGCACAGGTCCCACGACATGAGCGCGCCGGCGCCGTGTGCCGCGGCCGTGACCGCCGGGGCGTCGTACATACGCCCGGTGCGGTAGTCGACGTGGGTCAGCGCGACGACCGCGACATCATCAGCCAGCGACGCTGCGACATCGGCCGGGTCACACAATCGCACGTCCAGTCCGCTGAGCCGCGCCGCGCTGGCGATGATGTACGAGTCGGTGGGGAAGTTGTCGGGCTCGGTCACGACGACGCGCCGGTCCGGGCGCAGCCTGGCCGCCGCGACGATCAGCTTGAACAACTGGACGCTGGTCGAGTCGCCCGCGACGACGCAGTCCGCGGGCGCGCCGACCAGGCGGGCGATCTTCGCTCCGACCCGAGCCGGCAGGCCGATCCAGTCGTGGGTGTTCCACGACGTGATGAGATCGCGTCCCCATTCCCGGTCGACGACGGCGGCGACGCGCTCGCGGACGCCGACCGGCAGGGGGCCGAGCGAGTTCCCGTCGAGGTAGATCAGCCCGTCAGGGAGCACGAACCGGTCACGTAGGTGACGCAGCGGGTCGACGCGGTCGAGCGCCTCAGCATCGGCGCGGGTCGTCATGAACGCACCCTACGATCCCGCGGCGGCCGCACGCGCGGCACTCACTCTGGTGCTATTCGAGCTCGTCGATGCGGTCGCCCGCCAGGGTCAGCACCGCCGCGAGGTCCTCGTCCGACGGCGAGTCCAGGTCGAGGCTGACGAACACGACCTCGGCTGCCTTGACGATCACCCCGTAGACGAACTCCGCCCCGACGTCGGCGGCCGTGGCACGCCAGGTAGTGCCGGTCATGTCGGCCTCTCCTGCGAGAGTGCCGGTGTTCTGCACCGAGAGCGAGAGCTCGGCAGAGCATGTGTCGCCCTCGGCGACGAGCGTGTTGTAGTGCGCCCGGGCCTCGTCGGCGGAGGGGAACCTGGCGATGAACTCGTCCACGCCGATGCCCGCCGGATCGAGGGCGTCGTGGTACCTGCGGTTCTCGACAGAGGTGGCGCCAGCAGCGCCCGCACCGGACTGGAAGCAGACGAATCCGAAGGTGCCGTCGGGTGCGACAATGACCTCGCTGGCCGCCGAGATCCGGTTCACGCCGGTGGCCTCGGCGACGTCGGCAAGGGTGAGCCACCCGGGCAGGTCTCCTGCGCGCTCCGGATAGACCTGTTCCTGGTGGGGATCGGTGACGCACGCACCGCCGGTCTCTGCGCACAGCCGGGTGACGGCCGCCTCAGCGTCCTCCGTGGTATCCGGGAGGTTCGCGTCCTGGGCGAAGCCACCGCGCATCACGCTGGTGACCGCATTCCCGCTGCGGGCGATACTGACGCTGACGATCAGCTGGCCCTCGCCCGGCGGCTTTTCGCGAAGCGGCGCCCAGTACCGGACGAGCAGTGCCTCGTCACCGACGCCGGTCACCGACCACACCTGATCGAGGCGGAAGTCGTCGCCGGCGGCCGTGCCGTCCTCGACGCAGGCGGTCAGCTCCTCTCGGACCTCACCGAACCGTGCCTCGGCGTCCTCAGCCGTGGTGGTGGGCTCGACGATGTGCTGAATCCGGCCACCCTCGGGGCTCTCGAAACTGCGCTGCAGCGCATCACCCGAGTCGGGCACCGGCGGGACGCACGGCCAGGCCTCGGCGGGTGGATCCGTCTCGACCCACCCGATCGGCTCGGCGTCCGGCTCGATGTCAGCGACGGTCAGGAGCACCGCATCGGGAAGGGGTGCATCGGTCGGCGCAGGCGTGGGACTCACCGACTCCGTGGGCGGGCTCACCGAGCCTGTGGGCGGGCTCGCCGGCTCCGGTGCGGACAGCGGCGCGGGCTGCGCGAAGGCGAACACCCCGCCCGCCACGATCGCAACGGCACCGAGCACGGCACCGATGGCCTGGTTGCGGGCCCGCCGGCGGCCACGCGAGCGTGCGGCGGCCGGCCCGGGCAGCGGGGTCTGGCCGAGCTCGGAGCTGAGGCTTGTCAGCCCGCGTGTCAGTTCGGAGTCGAAGTCAGCGGACATGGCGGGCCTCCCCTCGGGTAGTCGTCGGATCGTCTCGGAGGAGCTCGGCGAGGGCGGCTCGGCCCCGCGAGAGCCGGGCCTTGACCGTGCCGCTCGGAGCCCCCGTCTCGTGCGCGACCTCGTCGACGGACATGCCGACGAGGTGGTGCAGCACGATCGCGCGCCGTTGTGCTTCGGGGATCTCGCGCAGCGCCTGGACGAGCGCCACGTGGTCCGCCGACGGCGCACCGGTGTGGTCGGGCGGACCATGCTGGATCAGCGCCCGGACGCCGTTGCGCGTCTTGCGCCATCGGCTGGCCGCAATCCGCCAGGCGACCGTGCGGACCCACGCAGCCGGATCGTCGGCCTGGTGGACCTGTTTCCAGCGCTGCCAGGCACGGGCGTAGGCCTCTTGCACGCATTCCTGGGCGTCGGCGAGGTTCCCGGTCATGACGTACATCTGGTGCAGCAGGCGACGGCTCGTCGCGTGGTAGAACGCGTCGAAGTCGTCGCTGTCGGTCATGAGCCCTCACCAGATGTCCGACCGGTCGGTGTGGCGAACCCGGCGATGTCGCCGGGTTCACCAGTCATGACGCGCGACGTCCCCGGTCGGTTGCGTCGCGACACGCGGGTGAGCGTTGACCGTACGGCAGGTGCCCCTCTGCCAGGGAAGATGGGTGCGTGACCGACCTGCTGAGCCGTCCGCTGTTGAAGAGGGACGAGCCGGCCTGGGGGTCACGTGTTCCATGGCTGGCCGGTGTGCTCGCGGCCGCGTGGGCCCTGGTCGCAGGGCTGGCGCTCGCGGTGCTGCCGGCTGTGGTGGTGTGGATCGACGATGGCGCCAGCTCGGCGGTGGGCGATCCGCTACGTGTGGGTGGACAGCTCTGGCTGCTCGCCCACGGAGTGGGCCTGGAGGTCGGGGAGGCCGAGATCCGGATTGCCCCGCTGGGGCTGTCGGTACTGTTCCTGCTCCTGATCTACCGCGCCGCGCGGTGGGCCGCGCATTCGGCGGGGGTGTCGACCCTGCGCGGTGTGATCCCGGTGGCCATCCCGGCGGTCGCCGTCTATGCACTCGGGGCTGGTCAGGTGGCGGCCCTGGCGGCGACGCAGGAGATCTCGACGGTGCCGCTGGACGCTGTCATCCGGGCCGGTCTGGCCGCCACGGTCGCGGCGGTCGCCGGTGTCGTCCATGAGGCCGACCTGACCCGTGCGCTGGTCGGGCGACTGCCGGCCTGGTCGCGCCCGGCGGTCGCCGGGGCCGCGGTCGCTGTCGCCGGCCTGTTCGCCGTCGGCACTGTGCTCTTTGCCGCCAGTGCCGCGGCACATGCCGGTCGGATCTCAGCCGTGGCCGAGGCGCTGGATCCGGATCCGGTCGGCAGCGTGCTGCTGGCGCTCGCCGGCGCTGCGTTCGTGCCCAACCTTGCCCTCTGGGCGGTGGCCTTCTCGCTCGGACCCGGGTTCGCCGTGGGTGCCGGAACCTCGGTGGCGCCCGGCGGGGTCGAGCTCGGCATCGTACCGGCGCTGCCGGCCCTCGGTGCCCTGCCGGCGAGCGTCCCCGGACCCGTGGTGTGGCTGGTCCTCGCCGGCCCGGTGCTCGTGGGTGTGCTCACCGGTGTCGCCGTCCACCGGGGCTCGCCGGCCGGATTCCGCACCGCCGTCCGGAACGCGGCCGTCGCGACGGCGCTGGCCGCGGGTGCCGTGGCCCTGCTGGCTCAGCTGGCCGGGGGGTCGGTCGGCGCCGGCCGGCTTGCCGTGGTCGGGCCGGTGCACTGGCAGGTGGCGTTGACCACCGTTGTGGCGGTCGGCGCGCCGGCGGTCGGGACGACCGCGATCCTGCGTCGCCGACTCGCCTAGGTCAGCCACCGGTAAGTCGGCGCTGCACCGCGTCTATGAACGCGCTCTGGCAGGTCTGCTCGGCCACCCTCGTGTTCGCCCCGGCGAGGCACTCGCGCAACTGCTCGGTCTCTTCTCCGAGCAGCAACGAGAACAGCGAGAGCAGCCCGCCGACGACGACCGCGAAGACACCGCCGCTCACCGACATGACCATCGCCTGCCGGCCGAGCCTCGGTCCGGCTGCCCGAGTGCGGTGCCGGGCGGCGACGACGAGCGTGGCAGCGCCGAGGACGATCCCAGCGGGCGGAATAGCGATCGCCATCACGGCGGCGATCGCCGCGATCAGGCCGAGTGTGCGCGCGGTCCGGACCGTGTCGCGGTCGGGCGGCCCGGCAGATGTGCTCGGCGGCCGCTCGGAGCGCCGCGATCGCTCGGCCTGCGGCGGAGCCTGATCTCTGCGCGGCTCGCTCACGCCCGGGCCACCGTCCGGCCGCCTGACGGCGTACGGATCGGGGCGCTCCGGCGGTGCGGAGTCGGACACGACGCTCCTCGGCAGGATCGGGCGGGGTCAGGACGGCTCCGACGATGGGAGTCTCCCAGTATCCTCGCCGACGCCCGCCAATCGGCCCGCGCACCTCCGGAGGAACCGTGCCGCACCGTCCCCCGCCGGACCGGCCGGCCCGGCTCGCCGTCCTGGTGTCGGGTACGGGCAGCAACCTCGAGGCGCTCCTCGACGCGTGCGCCGACCCGTCCTACGGGGCCGCGGTCGTGGTCGTCTGCGCCGATCGCTGCGGGATCAGGGCGCTCGAGGTCGCGGCGGCCGTCGGCGTACCCACGGTCGTCGAGGCTGTCGGCGACCACGCGACGCGCGACGCCTGGGACCGTGCGCTGACCGACCGGCTGGGTGGCTTCGAGCCCGACCTGGTCGTGTCGGCCGGCTTCCTCAAGCTGGTCGGAGGCGCCTTCCTCGCGCGCTTCGGCGACCGCTACGTGAACACCCACAACGCACTTCTGCCCTCGTTCCCCGGTATCCACGGTCCGCGCGACGCCCTCGCCTACGGGGTGAAGGTCGCCGGTGCCACGCTGTTCTTCGTCGACGAAGGCGTCGACACCGGCCCGATCATCGCCCAGGTAGCCGTGCCGGTCGAGACCGACGACACCGAGGACGTCCTGACCGAACGGATCAAGATTGCCGAACGGCGCCAGCTCGTCGAGTACATCGGCCGGCTGGTCCGCGAAGGCTGGACGGTCACCGGCAGGAAGGTCACGATCCCGTGAGCGACGACGAACGAATCCCGATCCGCCGGGCGTTGGTCAGCGTCTACGACAAGACGGGGCTCGCCGAACTTGCGGTCGGCCTGCACCGGGCGGGTGTCGCCGTGGTCTCGACCGGCTCGACCGTCGCGCGAATCGCCGACGCGGGAGTTCCCGTGACCACGGTCGAAGAGCTCACCGGGTTTCCGGAGAGCCTCGACGGACGCGTCAAGACACTCCATCCGGTGGTGCACGCCGGGATCCTGGCCGACCGCCGCCGGACCGAGCACGTGGAGCAGCTTGCCGAGCTCGGCATCGAGCCGTTCGACCTCGTGGTCGTCAACCTCTATCCGTTCACGGCGACGGTGACCTCCGGTGCGTCCGCGGACGAGTGTGTCGAGCAGATCGACATCGGCGGGCCGGCCATGCTGCGTGCGGGGGCGAAGAACCACGCGAGCGTCGCCGTGGTGGTCGATCCGGGCCGCTACAGCGACGTCCTCGAGGCCGTCCGGACCGGCGGCTTCACGCTCGAGCAGCGGCGTGCGCTCGCGGCGGAGGTGTACGTCCACACGGCTACCTACGACGTCCACGTGGCGTCGTGGATGGGTAACGTCCTCGCACCCACCGACGAGGGCACGGGCTTCCCGGCCTGGATCGGCGGCACCTGGGACCGCGCGTCGGTTCTGCGCTACGGCGAGAACCCGCACCAGCCTGCCGCGCTGTACATCTCCGGATTCGGAGCGGGCGGTCTCGCCACGGCTGAGCAACTGCACGGCAAGGCGATGTCCTACAACAACTATGTCGACGCCGAGGCCGCCCACCGGGCGGCCTACGACTTCGCCCAACCCGCCGCCGCCGTCGTCAAGCACGCGAACCCGTGCGGTATCGGCGTAGGCGACGACATCGTGCAGGCGTACGCGAAGGCTCACGCGACGGATCCGGTGTCGGCCTTCGGCGGCGTCATCGCTTCCAACCGCCCGGTCACCGCGGCCATGGCCGAGCAGGTCGCCGAGGTGTTCACCGAGGTCATCGTCGCCCCGGACTTCGAGCCCGAGGCGCTCGAGGTGCTCACCCGCAAGGAGAACCTTCGGATCCTGCGCGTCCACGGCCGGCGTCGGGGCGGCGTGGAAACCCGAGCGATCTCCGGCGGACTGCTGATGCAGGCGGTCGACACGCTCGAGGCTCCCGGCGACGATCCCGGTGCATGGACGCTGGCCGCGGGGGACACCGCCGATGCCGCAACCCTGGCCGACCTCGCCTTCGCGTGGCGAGCCTGCCGGTCGGTGAAGTCGAACGCGATCCTGCTGGCGCGCGACGGCGCTGCGGTGGGCATCGGGATGGGCCAGGTCAACCGGGTGGACTCGGCGCGGCTTGCGGTCTCCCGCGCGGGTGATCGCGCCGCGGGCTCCGTGGCAGCCTCGGACGCGTTCTTCCCGTTCGCCGACGGCCTGCAGGTGTTGCTGGCTGCCGGTGTGCGGGCTGTGGTCCAGCCGGGTGGGTCGGTTCGTGACGACGAGGTCGTGGCGGCGGCCCGCGACGCCGGTGTGACCATGTACCTGACCGGCACCCGCCACTTCTTCCACTGACCGACTCCGGAGAGGCGGCGTACCCGTGGCAGGCTGGACGCGTATGCGGTGGGCCTGCAGAGGAGTCGGTTGCCATGAGTTCGACCGAGAAGCCGGACGACCTGCCCGCGGAAGACGGCGCCGGGCCGACCGACGACGTCCGGGAACGGTTCCGCGAAGCCCTGGCTCGTAAGCAGAGCAAGGAGAAGGGTGTCCCGCACCACCCGGACCAAGCCGGGGGTTCAGCTCACACGAAGAGCGCCAAGACCCAGCGCATGTTCCGCCGCAAGAGCGGCTGACCTCCCTGTGACGGCGACGATTCTCGACGGCAGGGCGACGGCGGCTGAGATCAAGGCCGACCTCGTCGGCCGCGTGGCCGCGCTGCGGCGCCGGGGTGTGGTCCCGGGTCTCGGCACGATCCTCGTCGGTGACGATCCCGGCAGCCGGGCATACGTGGCCGGCAAGCATCGCGACTGCGCTGAGGTCGGGATCGAGTCGATCCAGGTCGAGCTGCCCGCTACCGCCGGCCAGGCCGAGGTCGAGGCCGAGGTCGACCGCCTCAACGCCGACCCGGCGTGCACCGGTTACCTCGTCCAGTTGCCGCTCCCGGCCGGGCTCGACGAGGACGCGATTGTGAGGCGCATCGACCCGGCCAAGGACGCCGACGGGCTGCATCCGGTGAATCTCGGCCGACTCGTGCAGATGCGCCCGGCACCTCTGCCGTGTACGCCGCGGGGCTGCCTCGAGCTGCTCAGGCGCTATGACGTGCCGGTGGCCGGCGCAGACCTGGTCGTGGTGGGCCGCGGGATCACCGCCGGGCGCACGATGTCCCTGCTGTTCAGCCGCCGATCGGAGAACGCGACCGTCACGGTCTGTCACACCGGGACTAAGGCGTTGGCCGACCACGTCAGTCGCGCCGACATCGTCATCGCCGCCGCCGGGGTGCCCGGGCTCGTCACCGCCGACATGGTCCGGCCCGGCGCCGCGGTGCTCGACGTCGGGATCACCAGGGTCGTCGGCGCCGACGGCAAGGGGCGCTACACCGGCGACGTCGACCCGGCCGCCACCCAGGTGGCCGGCTACATCGCGCCGATGCCGGGCGGTGTCGGTCCGATGACCCGCGCGATGTTGCTGACCAACGTCGTGGAGGCTGCGGAGGCGGCGGCCGGCTGACCGCCGGGGCCTCTGTATGGTGGCCGCGACGTGGACGAGGAGGTCCCCAGATGGCCGAGAAGTCGCCCCGTGGTCTCGCGGACGTGGTCGCCGCTTCGACCTCGATCTCCGACGTCGACGGACGTGAGGGCCGGCTGGTCTACCGCGGTTACGACATCCACGACCTCGCGGGACGCATCTCCTTCGAGGAATGCGTCCACCTGCTCCAGCGCGGCACGCTGCCGACCCAGGCCGAGCTCGACGAGTTGACGGCCGAGCTCACCGACGGGCGCCAGTACGGCACCGCGGCCTCGGCCCTGCTTCCGTACGTGGTCGGGAGCGGCACGCCGATGGAGGCACTGCGCACGCTGGTGTCCGCGCTGTCCATCGACGACCCCGACGCCGCCGACATGTCGATCGAGGCCGACCGTCGCAAGGCCACCCGGTTGGTCGCGCAGATGCCGATGGTCGTGGCCGCGTACGAGGCCGAGCGCCGGGGACGCGAGCTGGCAGATCCCGATCCAAAGCTCGGGATCGCCGCGAACTTCCTGCTCCAGATCACCGGCCAGTCGCCCTCTGACCGAATCGCCGAGATCTTCGACGAGTGCCTTGTCCTGCACGCCGACCACACCATGAACGCCTCCACGTTCAGCGCTCGCGTGATCGCCGCGACCCTGTCGGACATGCACTCGGCGGTGACGGGTGCGATGGGAGCTCTGCGGGGCCCGCTCCACGGCGGTGCCAACGAGGCGGTGATGAAGACGCTGATGTCGATCGAGGGCGACGTCGCGAACGTCGACGACTTCGTCCGCGCCGAGCTCGACGCCGGTCGGAAGCTCATGGGCTTCGGCCACCGCGTCTACAAGACCGAGGACCCGCGGGCGACCCACCTTCGGAGGATGAGCGAGGAACTGGCCGAGCTCACCGGCAACCCCCGCTACTACGTGATGTCGCGGCGGATGGAGCAGGTCGTACTCGACACCAAGGGGCTCTACCCGAACGTCGACTTCTTCGCCGCCAGCGTCTACCACGCTCTCGGCATACCTACCGACCTGTTCACGCCGGTGTTCGCGATCTCCAGGATGAGCGGGTGGACCGCACACGTCATCGAGCAGCACGAGGACAACCGGCTGATCCGACCCGACAGCGAGTACACCGGACCTCGCGACCAGCACTGGGTGCCGGTCGACCAGCGGTGAGCAGGCCCGCCCCAGGGCACCGGCGGACGAAGCCGATCTGGCGGGAGTGGCCGCTGATCCTCGTGCTCGCCGTTGTGGGAACCGGCCTGTGGGTCGTGGCGGACAACCACTTCAAGCGGGGCACTGTCCTCTTCGCGCTCGGTGTCTGCCTCGCCGCGGTGCTGCGGGCGGTGCTGCCGAACGGGTCGGTCGGGCTGTTGCAGGTGCGGTCGCGCTTCGTCGACGTGCTGACCCTCGCCGTCCTGGGCGGCGGGACGCTCGTGGCTGCACTCATCGTCCCCCCGCCCACCTGACCGACTGGGAGCCAACCCCGCGGCCCCGGGGCCGGCCTGCACGGTTAGGCTCGCCGGACCGATCTACAGGCGGAGGGCGTGATGGGGCGCAAGGGCAAGGTCACCGTGGTCGGCGCGGGCTTCTACGGGTCCACGACGGCTCAGCGCCTGGCGGAGTACGACATCTTCGAGACCGTCGTGCTCACCGACATCATCGAGGGCAAGCCCGAGGGCCTGGCCCTTGACATGAACCAGTCGCGTCCGGTCGAGGACTTCGAGACAAAGGTGGTCGGGCAGACGACCGGCACCGACGGCTCCGGCTACGAGGTCATCGCCGGCTCGGATGTCGTCGTCATCACCGCGGGCCTGCCACGCAAGCCGGGCATGAGCCGGATGGACCTCATCGAGACCAATGCCACGATCGTCCGGTCGGTGGCGGAGAATGTGGCGCGGCACGCCCCCGATGCGGTAGTCATCGTCGTGTCCAACCCGCTGGACGAGATGACGGCACTGGCCCAGATCGCGACCGGCTTCCCGAAGCAGCGGGTCGTCGGCCAGGCCGGCATGCTCGACACCGCCCGCTTCACCAACAGCGTGGCCGAGAAGCTTGGAGTCCCGGTGGGCAGCGTCACGACGCTGACGCTCGGGTCGCACGGCGACACGATGGTCCCGGTGCCGAGCCGGTGCACGGTCGACGGCAAGCCGCTGGCCGACCTCCTGCCGCCCGCCGACATCGAGGACCTCGTCACGCGCACGCGCAACGGCGGCGCCGAGATCGTGGCGCTGCTGAAGACCGGCTCGGCGTACTACGCGCCCTCCGCGGCTGCCGCCCGGATGGCCCGCGCGGTGATGGAGGATTCCGGCGCCGTCCTGCCGGTGTGCGCGTGGGTCGACGGTGAGTACGGCATCTCCGGTGTCTATCTGGGCGTCGAGGCCGAGATCGGTCGCGAGGGCGTGCGCCGGGTCGTCGAGACCGACCTGACCGAGTCGGAGCGGGCCGCCCTGGAGGAGGCCGCGGAGGCCGTCCGGGCCAAGCAGGCCGACGTCGAGCACCTGTAGGCCGGCCCGGTAACTTGGCGTCGAGCGAAGTCCGCAACCGCCGGACCCGAGCAGTCGACCCCGCGACAGGAGTACCCACCAGATGGCGAAGATCACGGTAGCGGGCCCGGTCGTCGAGCTCGACGGCGACGAGATGACGCGCATCATCTGGGCGTTCATCAAGGAGCGGCTGATCCACCCCTACCTCGACATCGACCTGCGTTACTTCGACCTGTCGATCCAGCACCGCGACGCGACCGCCGACCAGGTGACCGTCGACGCCGCCAACGCGATCAAGGAGCACGGCGTCGGCGTCAAGTGCGCGACGATCACACCCGACGAGGCACGGGTCGAGGAGTTCGGCCTGAAGTCGATGTGGCGCTCACCGAACGGCACGATCCGCAACATCCTCGGCGGCGTGATCTTCCGCGAGCCGATCGTCATCTCGAACATCCCGCGGTTGGTGCCGGGCTGGACGAAGCCGATCGTGATCGGCCGTCACGCGCACGGCGACCAGTACAAGGCAAGCGACTTCGTGGTGCCCGGCCCCGGCACGGTGACCATCACCTACACGCCCGCGGATGGTGGCCAGCCGGTGGAGACCCTGATCGCCGACTTCCCCGCCGGGGGGGTGGCGATGGGCATGTACAACTACGACGACTCGATCCGCGACTTCGCCCGCGCCTCGTTCCGGTACGGCCTGGAGCGCACCTTCCCGGTCTACCTGTCCACCAAGAACACGATCCTCAAGGCCTACGACGGCCGGTTCAAGGATCTGTTCGCCGAGGTCTTCGAAGCGGAGTTCAAGTCCGACTTCGAGGAGGCCGGGATCACCTACGAGCACCGGCTGATCGACGACATGGTGGCGGCGGCGTTGAAATGGGAGGGCGGCTACGTCTGGGCCTGCAAGAACTACGACGGCGACGTGCAGTCCGACACCGTGGCGCAGGGCTTCGGTTCATTGGGCCTGATGACATCGGTGCTCATGACTCCCGACGGCACGGTGGAAGCCGAAGCGGCGCACGGAACGGTCACACGTCACTACCGTCTGCACCAGGCCGGCAAGCCGACGTCCACCAACCCGATCGCCTCGATCTTCGCGTGGACCAGGGGGCTCGAGCACCGCGGCAAGCTCGACAAGACACCCGAGGTCGTCGGCTTCGCAGAAACGCTCGAGCGGATCTGCGTCGAGACCGTCGAAAGCGGTCAGATGACCAAGGACTTGGCTCTGCTCGTCGGCGCCGACCAACCCTGGCTGACCACCGAGGAGTTCCTCGCCGCCCTCGACGACAACATGCAGAAGGCGACCGCGGCCCGTTGACGATGTATCCGCGGTTCGATGCGTTCACTTCTTGACGACGGGGGCGCACGGGAGAGACGCTCCCTCCATGGCCGACAGCCCACCGGGGTCGCAGAGCGCGCTGCGGGCGGCGAACCAGCGGCGGGTCGTCGCCGCGATCCGGTCGGCCGGCTCGCTGACTCAGGCCGAGATCGCCCGCGCCACCGGACTGTCGGCGGCCACAGTGTCGAACATCGTCAACGATCTCGCGGCCACCAGCCTTCTTCGCGTGACCTCGACCGTGAGCAGCGGCCGGCGGGCGCGGGCGGTCAGCGTGAGCCGCTCAGCCGGCCTTGCGATCGGCATCGACTTCGGCCGTCGGCACCTGCGTGTCGCCGTCGCCGACCTGGCCCACGAGGTGCTCGCCGAGGAGCAGGTCCCGCTTCCGCACCAGCATCGCGCCGAGCACGGGATCGACGTGGCGGCGGGACTGGTCGAGAGGCTGCTCGCGCAGGCCGGTGGCGACCGCGCAGCGGTGGTGGGCGTCGGTGTCGGGATCCCCGGCCCGATCGACTCCCGCACGGGCCGGATCGGCGCCAGCACGATCCTGCCCGAATGGGTCGGTGTCCGGCCGGCCGATGCGGTGCGGTCCCGCCTCGACCTCCCGGTCCATGTCGAGAACGACGCGAACCTCGGCGTCCTGGCCGAGGTCGTGTGGGGCTGTGCCCGTGGGCATCGCAACGCCGCGTACATAAAGATCGCCACCGGCATCGGTGCCGGGCTGGTGATCAACGGGCAGCTGCACCGTGGCGTCGCCGGCACCGCCGGCGAGATCGGTCACACGACGATCGACGAGAGGGGGCGGATCTGCCGGTGCGGTAACCGGGGCTGTCTGGAGACCTTCGCGTCGGTGCCGGTGATCCTCGGCCTGCTCGAACAGAGCCACGGTGCCAACCTGTCCGTCGCCGATGTGATCCGGATGGCCCGGCAGGGGGACATCGGCTGCCAGCGGGTGATCGAGGACGTCGGCCGTCACCTCGGCGTCGCGGTCGCCAACCTCGCGAACCTGCTGAACCCGCAGACCATCGTCATCGGTGGCGACCTGGCCGCTGCGGGTGATCTGCTGCTCGATCCGCTCCGCGACGTGGTGCGCCGGTTCGCGATTCCCAGTGCCGCGGCCGTGGCAGACGTCGTACCCAGCTCCCTCGGCAGCCGCGCCCAGGTGCTCGGCGCGCTTGCCCTGGTTTTCCAGGAGGCGGAACAGGGCGCCGACGGCACGCTCATGCCCGTCAGCGCGCAGGCCGTCACCCGCTCGGCCTGAACGATTCGAACACAATTTCGTCGACTTTGCCTTCACCTCTTGACGCCAGTGCCCGATCCCCCTTCACTGGCGGATGACGTTTCAGACGACTTCACCCAGCAGGAGGCACAGCATGCGACGGACATCGTTGCTCGCCGGCCTAGCGGCGGCCGGGCTCGTCCTGGCCGCCTGTGGCGGCGATGACGGGGACGGAGACGAAGGCACCACCGGCGAGGCGTCGGGTGACGTCGAAGTCTTCACCTGGTGGGCCGACGGCGGCGAGAAGGCCGGACTGGACGGGATGGTGTCCGTCTTCGAGACGGAGTGCGCCGACTTCACGTTCGTCAACGGCGCGGTGGCCGGCGGTGCCGGCAGCAACGCGAAGCAGGTGCTCGCGTCACGGCTGCAGACCAACGAGCCGCCGGACACGTTCCAGGCGCACGCCGGTGGCGAGCTCACTGACTACATCGAGGCCGGCCAGATCGAGGACGTCAGCGGGCTCTACGAGGAGTTCGGCCTCAACGAGGCCTTCCCCGAGGGCCTGCTCGAGAGCATCACGGTCGACGGCAGCATCTACTCGGTGCCGGCCAACATCCACCGGGCCAACATCGTGTGGGCCAACCCATCGGTGCTCGAGGGTGCCGGCCTGTCCACCGAGGCGCCGGCGTCGGTCGACGCGTGGCTCGCCGACCTCGAGACCTTGCGGTCGGCGGGGATCGAGGCGCCGCTCGCGATCGCGACCGACTGGACCCAGACGATGCTGCTCGAGGCCGTTCTGATCGCCGAGCTCGGGGCCGACGGCTACGCCGGGCTGTTCGACGGCGGCGACTGGTCCGGTAGCGACGTCACCGCAGCACTGGAGAAGTACGGCCAGTTGCTCGGGTACACCAACACCGACCGGTCCAGCCTCGACTGGCCCGACGCGCTCAACTACGTGACCGCGGGCCAGGCGGCCTACACGCTGATGGGCGACTGGGTGGCGGCCAACCTCGACCTCGAGGGCATGGCGGCGCCCGACGACTACGTCTACTGGCCGGCGCCCGGCACCGACGGCACCTACCAGTGGCTGGCAGACTCGTTCGTCCTACCTGTCGGCGCGCCCAATGCACAGGGCACGGAGTGCTGGCTCGGGGTCGTCGGCAGCGCCGACGGGCAGCGGGAGTTCAACATCGCGAAGGGCTCCATCCCGGCCCGGACCGACGCCGACCCCGCCGACTACCCGCCGTACCAGCAGTCGGCGATGGAGGACTGGGCGCAGGACGCCCTCGCCCCCTCGCTCGCCCACGGCTCGGCCGCGGCGATCGGCTGGATCGACGCGGCGAACTCGGCGGTCGGCCAGTTCGGGAGCAACGGTGACGTCGCCCAGTTCCAGGAAGCGCTCGCCGCGGCGGCGGAGAGCCAGGCCGGCTGAGGTCAGTCTTCGTCGGCGCTCCAGTACATGCCGGCCTCGCCCGGGGCTCCTTCGGAGCCCCAACGCCCGGCCAC
>DATHII010000285.1:0-2025 GCA_035316885.1 Jiangellaceae bacterium
CGGTCAGACCCCGACGGGTCATGAGGTGGTCGCGGTAGCCGGCTCGGGAGCGGCGGCGGCGATCAGGCGGTCGAGGAACGCGTCGGTGACGGGCGCGCCCTGGATGAGGATGCGGTAGTGGAGCGGACCGAGGAGACAGGCGACCGTTTCGGTTGGATCGGCGAGGGGCTGGGTCTCACCGCGGGCGGCCGCGGCAGCGAAGGCTCGCGCGACTCGTCTCGTTAGCTTGTCCTGAAGGCCGTCGCGACGACCCCCGGTCCGGTCGTGGTGCTGTGCCTTCTCGGCGAGGCTCGCGGCGAACCGGGCGACGCCAGGGATTGTCATCTCGTCGGCCATCCGGCGTAGTTCCTCGCGTAACCAGGGCCGCAGCGGCCCGTCGAGTTCGGCGAAGAACGGGAAGGGCGCGTCGGTGAGTGCGTCATAGACTAGATGGTCGGGCTGGGCCCAGTGCCGGTACACCGTGGCTCGGCCAACTCCGGCACGTTCCGCCACACGCTGGTGGGTCACCGCAGCCGGCCCACCCTCCGCCAGCAGGCTGCGTGCGGCCGCGAGGATCGCCTCCCGGCTCCTAACCGCGCGCGGATCGTTCGTCTCCACAGCGAGAGGATACGAGACAGTTGACTCACAAGCCAGCCTATGAGACAGTTGTCTCATAGGAGGGGCGGCCATATGAGCGTTAAGAATCCTGTCGCGGTGGTGACGGGCGCCAGTTCAGGCACAGGTGCCGCGGCTGCACGGCAGCTGCGCTCGGGCGGGGCTGAGGTCGTTGTGGTGGGTCGCGATCCAACTCGGACCCACGCCATGGCCGATGAGTTAGGCGTCCGGGGTGTCACTGCGGACTTCACCAGCCTGGCGTCGGTGCGGCGCCTGGCCGAGGACCTGCTCGCAGTGAACCCCCGCATCGACGTCCTGCTCGACAACGCGGGGGCTGCGGTGCCGGCGAGCCGTCCTACTGTGGACGGCAACGAGCCGAACTATCAGGTCAACGCCCTGGCCCCGTTTATGCTGATCACCCTGCTCACCCCGGCACTGGAGCAGGGTGGGGGGCGGGTGGTCACCACGACCTCCGAGACCCACCGCAAGGCGCGTCTAACCGCTAACGGGGTGTCCGCCGAGCTCGATGACACAGAACCCGGCGTCATGGGGCGCTACGCGCGGGGCAAGCTGGCCGCTCTACTGCTCCACCGTGAGCATGCCCGTCACCATCCCGGCTTGGTGATGGCGGCCGTGCACCCCGGCCTGGTGGCCAGCGGCTTCTTCCGGTCGATGGCTCCGTGGGGACGGCTGTTCACGGCGCTGGCCCAGCCGCTGCTCGTCTCGCCGCAGACCGCAGCAGGGCGTCTGGTCCGTGTGGCCACTACCCGCGACGAAATCGCAGGCCGCTACTTCCGCGGGAGCCGCCCCGGCCAGGCCTCACCGCTGGTCGGCGACGACCAGCTGGCCCGGGCCGTCTGGGACGACGCACAGCGGCGCCTGATCCGAGAGAGGACACCATGACCGATCCGACAACCCGGCAGCCAGCGATCGACCCCGGCGATCCGCCCGACCCACGGCGGCTGAACCGCCGCGACGCCTTGGTCGCGGGCGGTGGCGCGCTCGGGCTGTTCGCCGTTGGGTTCGGCGTCTTCGGGTCGAAGTTCGTGTTCCCGCATCCGCTGGTCTACCCGCTTGCGGACAGCGCCACCGCACAGCCCGGGCCGCTGTCGGCGACCCCGACCTCGGGCGACGACGACGAGACCAACGAGTACGAAGAGGGACCGTTTTACGCGCCCAACACTCCCGAGAAGACCGACTTTCGGGTTCCCGGACACCGCGGCCGGGACCTTCTGCTGCGCGGCCGGGTCCTCGATACCGCGGGGGTCGGCCTCGCGGGCGCGGTGCTGGACTTCTGGCAGGCCAACGAGGACGGCGCCTACGACAATGTGGGCTACAGCTACCGCGGCCACCAGTACACCCGACCGGACGGGTCCTACGAGCTGCGGACGGTGGTGCCGGTTCCGTACACCTTCGCCGGCCTCTGGCGCT
>DATHII010000286.1:0-2814 GCA_035316885.1 Jiangellaceae bacterium
TCGAGCAGGGGAGTGTCGTCCGTCATCGCTTCAGGACCTCCGCTCGCTTGCGTACGTAGAGGTTCAGCCAGGTCGCCAGCACGAGGAGCAGGCCCAGGAACAGCATGAACCAGTCGCTGTCCCAGTTCGCGAACACGATGCCCTGCTTGGCCATGCCGAAGATCAAGGCGCCCAGCGAGGCCCCGATCGCAGACCCGAAGCCTCCCGTCAGCAGGCAGCCCCCGATCACGGCCGCGATGATGAACTCGAACTCGAGGCCGATGCCGGAGTTCGCCTGTACCGACGTCAGCCGCACCGCCTGCATGGTCCCCACCAGCGCCGCCATCGTCGACACCGTCATGAACAACGCGATCTTGGTGCGCGATGCCGGCACGCCCACGCCACGGGCCGCGACTGCCGAGCCACCCACGGCGAAGATCCAGTTCCCCGGTCGCGTGCGGAGCAGGACGTAGGTCGCGAGCGCGGTCACGGCGATCCACCAGAAGACGGTCACGCGGACGTTGGCGCCGAATATCGAGACCGTGCTGGCGAACACGGTCCGGGCGGAGTCGTAACCGGCGGCGTCATCCAGACCACGCACCTGGACGGTGCCGGTGATGATCTTCGTCACGCCGAGGTTGAGGCCCTGCAGCACGAGGAACATGCCGAGCGTGACGATGAAGCTCGGCAGCCCGGTACGGACCACCATCACCCCGTTGACGAGCCCGACGACCAGCCCGACAACAAGCGCGATCGCGAACGCGCCCCACACGTTGACGCCGTACTCCGTGGCGAACGTGGCGACGACGAGGCCCGCCGTGGCCGTCATGACGCCGGCGGACAGGTCGAACTCGCCGCCGATCATGAGCAATGCCACCGCCACCGCCATGATCCCGAGCGGCGCCGAGGCATCGAGCCAGTTGGCGATCCCGGCCGGCGTCGCGAACGCGTCGGTCTGGATCGCGAAGAAGAGGAAGACCGCAAGGGCACCGACCGCGGCGCCCAGCTCCGGGCGCTGGAGGAACCGGCGGGTGAGGCCGGTGCCGACGACGCGCTCGTCACTGGACGTCGCGGCCGGTGCCGCCGTCACCGGGTGCCCGCCTCAGCCAGCTCGGCGACCGTGGCGGCGTTCTCCTGGGTGACGAAGCCGGGACCGGTGAGCACCGGCAGGCCACCACCCATGGTGTTGTTGTTCTCCTGGTACAGCTTGAGCAGCACGATGGGGATGTACCCCTGCAGGTACTGCTGCTGGTCCACGGCGAACAGGATCGAACCGTCCTCGATCGCACTGACGACGTCGCCGGACAGGTCGAACGTCGCGATCTGTGCCTCCGACCCGGCCCCCGCCACTGCGTCGACGGCAGCGACGCCGATGGCCGGGTTGAGCGCGAGCACACCGTCGATCGACGGGTCGGCCTGCAGGCTGGACTGGATCGTGTTCTGAGCCCCGGCGACGTCGTTGATGTCGACCTGCAGGTTCTCGACGCTGCCGCCGAGGCCTTCGGTCGCACCCTCGCAACGTTGCTCGAGGCCGATGTTGCCCGGCTCGTGGATGACGCAGATCAAGTTCGTCACCCCCGCCTCGGCGAGCTGTTCACCGGCGCCCTGACCGGCGACGGTCTCTGTCTGTCCGACGTGGGTGATCGCGCCCAGCGACGCCGATTCGTTCTCGCCGGAGTTGATCGTGATGATCGGGATACCGGCGTCCGCCGCAGCTGCCAGCGGCTCGCGCATGGCGTCGGGGTTCGCCAGCGAGACGACGATCCCGTCCACCTCGTCGCTGACCGCGGCGTCGATGAACTGTGCCTGCTCGTCCGGTTCGCCCGAGCCCTGGTAAGTGACCTCGACGCCGAGATCCTCGGCGGCAGCGTCGGCGCCGTTCTTGACGACGTCCCAGAACGCGTCGCCTGCTGAGGCGTGAGTGACGACGGCGAACGTGAAATCTGCGCCACCGCTTCCGCCGCCCTCCTCGGTCGCGCCACTGCCTCCGCCGCCGTCGCCGTCGCCGTCGCTGCATGCAGCGAGCACGAGGGGCAGGGCGAGGAAAGCGAGCAGCGCGCGCTTCCTGGTGTGCGTTGTGGTGAGCATGGTCCTCCTTTGACGAGCGTGCTGACGATCAGTGCGACCCGCGAACCTCCTCGACCCGGACCGGACGCCGCTCTGCCCGGGACAGCTCGGCCGCCTCGGCCACGAACAGTGCCTCCAGCGCCTCTTCGCCCGGGCAGAGACTGGCCACGCCACCCACGACGACCTCGACAAACGCACTGAGCTCCGCGCGGTACGCGGCGGCAAAGCGGTCGACGAAGTGTTCGCACGGCGGCCCGGCCGGTCCACCGACGCCAGGCTCGGCCGAGGTTAGCGGAGCCCGTGCGTCCAAACCTGCAACCAGCGTGCCCGCCGCGCCGGACACCTCCAACCGGACGTCGTACCCTGCGCCGTTGTAGCGGGTCGCGTACGCCGTCCCGAGCGTGTCGTCGTCGAGCGTCAGGGCGACGACGCCGGTGTCGACGTCGCCGGCGTCGGCGAAGAACCGCTCCCCGCGGTTCGAGCCGGTTGCGTAGACCTCGACGATCTCTCGGCCGGTGACCCAGCGGATCGCATCGAAGTCGTGAACGCTGCAGTCCCGGAAGATGCCTCCCGAGCCGGGGATGTACGACGAATGTGGGGGTGCCGGGTCCGCCGTGACGGCACGCAATCCGTGGAGCCTGCCTATCCGGCCCGCCCGCACCGCCTCGCGAAGCGCCTGGTACCCGGCGTCGAACCGGCGCTGGAAACCGACCTGCAGCGCCGTGCCGGCCGCCTCTACCTCCTTGAGGACGGCGACCGTGCTGGCGA
>DATHII010000287.1:0-3695 GCA_035316885.1 Jiangellaceae bacterium
TACGATGGCCCCGGCGCGTCGCGGGACTAGCATGCCGCGCGCCTGGCGCCGACGTGCCGCCGGGACCCGGGTCCTTCAGCCGGGACTCTCGGTCGGAGCCCTCTGGAGCTCGTGGGTCAGCTGCTCGAGCTCGGCTCCGCCGGACATCAGCCTGGTCAGTTCGCTACGGTCGATCTCGGCCTTGCCGTAGTCGCCCAGGCTGTGGCCGCGGTTGAGGATAAGGAACCGGTCGCCCACCGGATAGGCGTGGTGCGGGTTGTGGGTGATGAACACGACGCCGAGGCCACGGTCTCTCGCCATCACGATGTAGCGGAGGACGACCCCGGCCTGCTTGACACCCAGCGCGGACGTCGGCTCGTCGAGGATCAGCACGCGGGCGCCGAAATAGACCGCGCGGGCGATCGCCACCGACTGCCGTTCGCCACCGGACAGCGTGCCGACCGGCTGCTCGGGGTCGCGGATGTCGATCCCCATCGCCAGCAGCTCGTCGCGCGTCGTGCGCTTGGCCACGGCCACGTCGAAGCGTCGCAACGGCCCCCAGCCCTTGGTCGGCTCCGAACCGAGGAAGAAGTTGCGCCAGATCGCCATCAACGGCACCAGGGCGAGGTCCTGATAGACGGTGGCAATGCCACGATCAAGAGCCTCCCGGGGGTGGTTCAGGTGTACCGGCTCGCCGTCGATCAGGTACTCGCCCCGATCGTGCCGGTGCGCTCCGGCCAGGATCTTGATGAGGGTGGACTTGCCGGCTCCGTTGTCGCCCAGGACGCATGTCACCGTTCCCGGCCGCACGGTCATCGACACGTCGTCGAGAGCGACCACATTGCCGAAGCTCTTGCCGATCTCACGTACTTCGAGCAGGGGAGTGCGGCCCACAAGGGCGGTCGTGGGTTCCTCGCCGGTCGGCGACGTCGTCATCGCTTCATGACCTCGGCTCGCTTGCGCACGTAGAGGTTGAGCAGGGTCGCTATCAGCAGTAGCAGGCCGAGGAAGAGCATGAACCAGTCGCTGTCCCAGCCGGCGAACACGATGCCCTGCTTGGCCATACCGAAGATGAGCGCTCCCAGGGCCGCGCCGACGGCGGACCCGAAGCCACCGGTGAGCAGGCAGCCACCGATCACGGCCGCGATGATGAACTCGAACTCCAGCCCGATCCCGGAGTTGGCTTGGACCGACGTCAGGCGCAGCGCCTGCATGGTGCCCACCAGGGCCGCCATGGTCGAGACCATCATGAACAGGGCGATCTTCGTGCGTGCGGCCGGCACGCCGACTCCACGTGCGGCAACTGCCGAGCCGCCGACGGCGAAGATCCAGTTGCCCGGGCGGGTGCGCAGCAGGACGTACGTCGCCAGCGCGGTCACCCCGATCCACCAGAAGACGGTCACCCGAACGTCGGCGCCGAAGATCTCCACCGTGGTGGCGAACAACGCCCGGGCGCTGCCATAGCCGTCCGCGTCGTCGAGCCCACCCACCTGGACCGTGCCGGTGATGACCTTAGTCACACCCAGGTTGAGTCCCTGCAACACGAGGAACATGCCGAGCGTGACGATGAAACTGGGCAGGCCGGTCCGCACCACGACGATGCCGTTGACGAATCCGACCAGCAGACCGACGGCTATCGCCACCGCGAAGGCAGGCCACACGTTGAGGCCGTACTCCGTGGCGAGCGTGGCGACCACCAGGCCGGCGGTTGCCGTCATGACCCCGGCGGACAGGTCGAACTCGCCACCGATCATGAGCAGGGCCACGGCGACCGCCATGATGCCCAGGGGTGCCGCGGCGTCGAGCCAATTCGCGATGCCGGACGGTGTGGCGAACGCATCGGTTATCGCGGCGAAGAAGACGAAGACGGCCAAGGCACCGACCGCGGCGCCCAGTTCCGGGCGCTGGAGAAACCGCCGGGTCAGCCCGGCCGTCACCATGCGCTCGTCGGGAGGCGCCGCGGCCGGTGCCACGGTCATCGGGTGCCCGCCTCGGCAAGGTCGGCGACCGTGGCGGCGTTCTCCTGGGTGACGAAGCCGGGGCCGGTGAGCACCGGCAGGCCTCCACCCATGATGTTGTTGTTCTCCTGGTAGAGCTTGAGCAGCACGATGGGGACGTATCCCTGCAGGTACTGCTGCTGGTCGACCGCGAACAGGATCGAACCGTCCTCGATGGCGCTGACGACGTCGCCGGACAGGTCGAACGTCGCGATCTGGGCCTCCGAGCCCGCGCCGGCGACCGCGTCGACGGCAGCCACGCCGATGGCGGGATTCAGGGCGAGCACGCCGTTGATCGACGGGTCCGCCTGAAGGCTGGACTGGATCGTGGTCTGAGCGCCGGCGACGTCGTTGATGTCGACCTGGAGGTTCTCGACCGTCCCGCCGAGGCCCTCGGTTGCGCCTTCGCAGCGCTGTTCGAGGCCGATGTTGCCGGGCTCGTGGATGACGCAGATCAGGTTGGTCACACCGGCTTCGGCGAGTTGCTCACCGGCGCCCTGACCGGCGACCGTCTCGGTCTGTCCGACGTGGGTGATCGCGCCGAGCGATGCCGACTCGTTCTCGCCGGAGTTGATCGTGATCACCGGAATGCCGGCTTCCTCGGCGCTCGCCAGCGGTTCGCGCATCGCGTCCGGGTTCGCGAGCGACACCACGATGCCGTCGACCTCGTCGCTGACGGCGGCTTCGATGAGCTGTGCTTGCTCGTCGGGCTCGCCGGAGCCCTGGTAGGTGACCTCGACCCCGAGATCCTCGGCCGCTGCATCGGCCCCGTTCTGCACGACATCCCAGAACGCGTCGCCGGCTGACGCGTGCGTCACGACCGCGAAGGTGAAGTCGGAACCGCCACCACCGCCGCCCTCCTCGTTCCCTGCATCGTTGCCGCCGTCGCCGTCGGTACAGGCGGCGAGGGCAAGAGGCAACGCCAGTAGCGCGATCAATGCGCGCTTTTTAGTGAACCGTGTGGTGACCATGTTCCTCCTTCGACAGAGCCCGACCATTACGTCAGAGCGTCGCGAACCTCCTCGACCCGCACCGGCCGCCGCTGGGCTCGCGAGAGCTCAGCCGCCTCGGCCACGAGCAGAACTTCCAGCGCTTCGTCGCCAGTGCACGGGCTGCCGACCAGGCCGGCGGCGACATCGACGAAGGCGGTCAACTCGGCGCGGTAAGCAGCGTCGAAGCGGTCGGCGAAATGGTCGTACGCAGGCTCGGGCGGACTGCCCACACCGGGCTCGGCCGAGAGTAGCGGAGACCAGCTGTCCAGGCCGGCGACCAGCGTGTCCGCCACGCCGGATACCTCCAGCCGGACGTCGTATCCGGCGCCGTTGTAGCGAGTCGCGTACGCCGTTGCCAGGGTGCCGTCGTCGAGAGTCAGGACGGCCACGCCGGTGTCGACGTCACCGGCGTCGGCGAAGAACCGCTCGCCGCGATTTGATCCCGTCGCGTAGACCTCGACGATCTCGCGGCCGGTGACCCAGCGGATCGCATCGAAGTCGTGAACGCTGCAGTCCCGGAAGACGCCTCCCGAGCCGGGGATGTACGACGAATGTGGGGGTGCCGGGTCCGCCGTGACGGCACGCTATCCGTGGAGCCTGCCTATCCGGCCCGCCCGCACCGCCTCGCGAAGCGCCTGGTACCCGGCGTCGAACCGGCGCTGGAAACCGACCTGCAGCGCCGTGCCGGCCGCCTCTACCTCCTTGAGGACGGCGACCGTGCTGGCGA
>DATHII010000288.1:0-35949 GCA_035316885.1 Jiangellaceae bacterium
GCGGCTTCCTGCAAGACCTTGCCGGTGTCGCGCGCGTCGGCATCGACGTAGTCGGTGAGGCCCTGTGGGGTGCTGGTGAGCAGCGCCCGGGCGTGGGTCAGGACGAGGGGATCGTTGTCGACGTAGACGATGCGGCTCTCCGGCGCGATCGACTGCGCGACCTCATGCGTGTTGTTCTTGGTCGGCAGGCCGGTGCCGATGTCGAGGAACTGCCGCACCCCCGCCTCCGCGGCGAGGTAGGTGACGACGCGGGCCAGAAAGGCGCGAACCGAGCGAGCCAGGTAACCGATGTCCGGGAAGATCAGAAGGACTTGGTCGCCCACCTGGCGGTCGATCGCGAAGTTGTCCTTGCCGCCCAGCCAGTAATTCCAGATTCGGGCCGAGTGGGGGAAAGACGTGTCGATCTTGGGCTGCTGATCGTCGGCAGCAGGAGGTGGCGTGTCTGTCACGGCGGGGAACCTCTCCTGTGTTCGGATCTCAGTTCGCTCTGAACCTAGACCACTCATGCGGCTGTCAACAGTCCGTGACCTTGGCCTGTTGACAAGCCCCATGCGCTCGGCCGGACTAATCGGCGTGTGCCGCCGGAGCCTGTCGACGTCACGGACGGTGATCCGGCGCTTGTCGGCGGCGCGCAGTCTGCGGATGAGGGCCCGCAGGAGCACGACCGAAACGCGCGGGTGCGCGTCGAGGAAGTCGCGGAAGTCCTGACCGGTGAGAACGAGACACTCGACAGGCTCGAGCGCGACGTTGCCGGCGGTGCGCGGACCGCCATCCCAATCGACCGCCTCGAACTCGCCCAGAAGGTCACCCGGCCTCAGCACCGAGAGAAACGATCTCGTAGCCGTCGGAGGGTGTCGAGCGTCACCTTGACGCGACCACGCAGGAGAATCGACACGGTGTCCCTGTGGTCTCCCTGCACGATGATCGACGCCCCTCCCCGGTGCTGGCGAGGGCGCCCGATGCGCATCAGGGTCGATCGGTCTTCGGCTTCGAGCGGGACCGGTCGAGGACTCGGTCTGATCGCGCGGATCCGCCTGAGGTAGCCCGTCTGCGGCTCCGGCAGACAACAGGAGGCTGAGTGGAGCGGGTGACGGGAATCGAACCCGCACTGTCAGCTTGGGAAGCTGATGTTCTGCCATTGAACTACACCCGCACGGCCGCCCGGGAAGGGACGGCGACCGTTGCAGGAGCATACCTGGAGGCTGGACCGAGCTCGGCCCCACACGGGAACGTGGGACCGGCCTCGCCCGCGGGCGGCGGTATTGCTGGCGAGCCCCGCTCGGCTGTCACCGGCTCGGCCGGATCGGTAGTGTCCGGCGCATGCTGCTCTCGGATCGGGACATCAGGGCCGCTATTGAGGCCAAGCGCATCGTTCTCGAGCCGTACGACCCGGCGATGGTGCAGCCGTCGAGCATAGACATCCGGCTGGACCGCTACTTCAGGGTCTTCGAGAACCACCGTTACCCGCACATTGACCCGGCGCTTGAGCAGCCCGACCTCACCCGGCTGGTGGAGGCCGCCGGCGATGAGCCGTTTGTCCTGCACCCCGGCGAGTTCGTCTTGGCATCGACGTACGAGACGGTCACTCTTGGCGTCGACGTCGCCGCGAGGCTCGAGGGCAAGAGTTCAATCGGCCGGCTCGGTTTGCTGACCCACTCGACGGCGGGCTTCATCGACCCGGGGTTCACCGGGCATGTCACGCTCGAGTTGTCGAACGTGGCGACTCTGCCGATCAAGCTCTGGCCCGGCATGAAGATCGGCCAGCTCTGCTTCTTCGCGCTGTCGAGCCCTGCCGAGCACCCGTACGGGTCGCAGCATCACGGCTCCCGTTACCAGGGTCAGCGCGGCCCGACGCCGAGCCGGTCCTACCTGAACTTCGACCGGATCGACGTCTGAGGTCGCCGCACTTCACCAGGTGAGTGGACGGTTCACCAGGGTCCGGAACCTGGTGAACCGTCCATCAGCATGGTGAACGTGATCAACGACACGGGTCGCGGGGCGGCGACAGCCGCGTAGCCTGTCGGCAACGGCGTTTCGACCAGGACGGGAGCCCGACAGGCATGCAGGCCGCCGCGATCGTCGTCTCGCTCGCGATCACGATCGTCGCCATCGCGCTGGCGGCCCGCGCGGTGGGCGAGATGGTCCGCGTCGTGCGGATCGGGCAGCCCGCGAAGGGTCGTTCCGACCGGCCGGGCCGACGGACCGCGACGATGCTGCGCGAAACGCTCGGACATACCCGCATGCTCAAGTGGAGCGCGGTCGGCGCAGCGCACTGGTTCGTCTTCATCGGCTTCGGGCTGCTGTTCTTCACCCTGGTCACGGCCTACGGCCAACTCGTCGAGGCGGACTTCGCGCTGCCGTTGATCGGGCACTGGCACCCGTTCGAGTGGGCGGCCGAGTTCATCACCTGGGCGATGCTCGTCGGCATCGGCCTGCTGATCGCGATCAGGCTGTGGTCGCACCCCGCACGCATCGGACGGCCGTCCCGGTTCGCCGGCTCGACGATGTGGCAGGGCTACTACGTCGAGGCCACCGTCGTCGGTGTCGGGCTGTGCATCCTCGCGCTGCGAGGGCTCGAGTACGCGCTGGGCGCTGGTGGCCAGTCGCATTTCCCGATGACGTTCTTCATCGGCGACGCGCTCGGCGGGCTTTCGACGGAGACGCTGGAGAATCTCGTCTACGTCGTGGCCGCCATCAAGATCGTCATCTCGATGGCGTGGCTGATCGTGATCTCACTCAACATCACGATGGGGGTCGCCTGGCACCGGTTCACGGCGTTCTTCAACATCTACTTCCGCCGGGAGGCGGACGGGCGGACGGCGCTGGGCGCCGCCACGCCGCTCATGATCAAGGGTGATCCGGTCGACTTCGAGAAGCTCGACGACCTCGACGAGGATGCCACGATGGGCGTGGGGAAGGTAGAGGACTTCTCCTGGAAGGGACTGCTCGACTTCACCACCTGCACCGAGTGTGGCCGCTGCCAGTCGCAGTGCCCGGCCTGGAACACCGCCAAGCCCCTCTCGCCGAAGCTGCTGATCATGGGGCTGCGCGAGCACGCGTACGCGAAGGCGCCCTACCTGCTGGCCGGAGGCGGCAAGGATCCGGCCGGCGAAGAGATGGCCACGCCCGGTCAGCTCGCCGACGTGCCCGCGGCGGCCATCGCGGAGGCCGAGCGGCCCCTGGTGGGTCCGGCTGAGGTGAACGGCGTCGTCGACCCGGATGTCCTGTGGTCGTGCACGACGTGCGGCGCGTGCGTCGAGCAGTGCCCGGTCGACATCGAGCACGTCGACCACATCCTCGACCTGCGGCGCTACCAGACGCTGATCGAGACGGAGTTCCCGTCCGAGCTCGGGGGACTGTTCAAGAACCTGGAGAAGTCCGGGAACCCGTGGGGGGTCAACGCATCCAAGCGGATGGAGTGGGCGGCCGCCCTGCCGTTCGAGGTCCGTCAGGTCGGTGTCGACGTCGAGTCGCTCGACGAGGTCGAATGGCTGTTCTGGGTCGGCTGCGCCGGCGCATTCGAGGACCGGGCGAAGAAGACCACTCAGGCCGTGGCAGAACTGCTGCACATGGCGCACGTCTCGTTCGCGGTGCTCGGCGACGGTGAGACGTGCACGGGCGATCCTGCGCGCCGTTCGGGCAACGAGTTCCTCTTCCAGCAGTTGGCCCTGCAGAACGTCGAGGTGCTGCGGGAGAGCACGGCCACGAAGGTCGTAGCCACCTGTGCGCACTGTTTCAACGCGCTGAAGAACGAGTACCCGCAGCTCGGGCTGAACCTCGAGGTCGTCCACCACACGCAGCTGCTCAACCGCCTCGTCCGGGACGGACGGCTCACGCCGGTCGCGGCCGCCGATGGCTCCGTTGCGGGCCGTCCGGTCACCTATCACGACCCGTGCTATCTGGGCCGGCACAACCAGGTCTACGAACCGCCGCGCGAGCTCGTCGGCGCGCTGCCGGGTGTCGAGCTTCGCGAGATGACACGTAGTGGTTCCCGCTCGTTCTGCTGCGGTGCCGGTGGCGCGCGGATGTGGATGGAGGAGCGGATCGGCAAGCGCATCAACATTGACCGCACCGAGGAGGCACTGGCCACGGGCGCCGAGGCGATCGCGATCGGATGCCCGTTCTGCCAGGTGATGCTCTCCGACGGGCTGACCGCCGCACAGGCAACCGGCCAAGGCGAGGGCGTCGAGGTCCTCGACGTGGCCCAGCTCCTCCTCGCGGGAGTCAGGCGCGGCTCTGCCGACCCGGTCACAGCCGAGTAGCGCGCAGGAGCCGGTCGACGCCAGGTAGGTGCCGAAGCGCCGTCACATTTATGTCGTTCGTGGCTTGACATGACGCCATCAATGGCGTCATCATGACGTCATGGAACTCACGCCCTTCGTCGACGCGCTCCGCCATGACCTCGCGAAGGCCGGGGAGGCTGCCTCCGCGGATGTGCGCGACGCCGCGGAGCGCCTGTCCTACGCCCTCGAGCCCTCGGCGCGTCTGCTCCTGCTGGACGCGCTGGGTAGTGCCGCCGCAGAGGTGTCCGCGCAGCTGCCTACGGCGGTCGTCGAGGTTCGGCTGCGTGGCCGCGATGCCGACCTGGTCGTCTACGACCCGGGCGAGTCCATGGCCGCACCCCCGCGCGCCACTCCGGTCCCGGAGCCCGACGAGGAGACGTCGAGGATCTCGTTCCGCCTGCCCGAGTCGCTGAAGTCCCGGGTCGAGGACGCGGCCGCCGCCGAGGGCCTGTCTGTCAACGCATGGCTGGTCCGTGCTGTGACCCAGACCCTCGACGGGACCCCACCCGGCGTGTCGATCCGCGTCGGCCGGCACGTGACCGGCTGGATGCGCTGAACGCAACCTGAAGGAGATCACCCATGACCACCGAATACCCGCGCACCTTTCCGGTCGCAGGCCCGCTGTCGCTGTCCGTCCGCGTGGGGGCGGGCGAGTGCCTCATCACGGCCACCGATGTCGACCAGGCCGTTGTCGACCTGCAGCCAATGAAGGATGGCGACAGCGCCGCGCTCGCGGCCATCGAGGAGACCCGGGTGGAGGTCCGGGGCAATGAGCTACGGATCAAGACTCCGCGCTCGTCCGGCTCCGGCGTCTTCCGCCGCAACCCCGCCATCTTGGTCCGGGTGACGGTGCCGACCGGCACCACGGTGGACGCCGAGGCAGGGTCGGCCGGGATCCGCATCGACGGATCGGTCGGTGCGGTCGACGTCCAGACCGGTTCCGGCGACCTTGTGGCCGGCAGCTGCGGCGACGTCCGGGTACGGACCGGCAGCGGCAGTGTCGACATCGACGAGGTTCGGGCTGCGTCGGTCAAGTCCGGCTCGGGCGACATCACCATCGGCCGCAGTGTGGGCAGCGTCGAACTGCACGCCGCGTCGGGCGACATCCGCGTGGGCGAGGTGGGCGGTGACGCGCGTGTATCCACGAGCTCCGGCGACGTCGAGCTCGGCTCGACCAGCGGCACGGTCGCGGCGAAGACGGCCTCGGGCGACCTGGCCTTCCGGCGTGCCGCGGAGGGCGAGCTGACCGCGTCGACGGCCTCGGGCGACGTCGTCGTCGGCGTGCCCGAGGGCACCGCCACGAAGCTCGAGTGCTGGTCGGCGAGCGGCAGCGTGCGCTCGCAGCTCGAGCCGGCCGAGGCACCGGCCGACAGTGACCGCCGTCTTTTCGTCATCGTCCGGACGGCCAGCGGCGACATCACGATCACGCGAGCCGCGTAGCCGTTGGCTGTCAGTGCCTCGCTCTAGGTTGGCGAGTACGAAGGAGGAGACATGTTGCCCCACACCTACGACGCGTTCGGGTTGCGTCACGACGACCGAGCCGAGGCCCACGATGCGGCCGAGCGCCAGCGCACCGCTCTGCATGTCCTGCGGGCGCGGCGGATGGAGCGCTGGGCCCGCCGCTCGGTCCGGCTGTCCAGGCACCTCGACCGGCTGGCGGGGGTGCAACGGGCACGGCTGTCCTGAGATGCGCATCAGAGCGTTCGGCGTGGACGACGTCGGAGCCTGCGGCCGGCTACTGGCCGCACGCCACCAGCGCGACCGGTCGGCCGAGCCGGCGCTGGCCGCGCAGTACGAGGATCCCCAGGTTTGCGCTCGGTTGATCAGTGAGTCTCTCGACCGGCAGGCTGAGGGCGCAGTCGCCCTCGACGGCGACCACCTCGTCGGCTACCAGCTCGCGATTCCGGGCGACGATCTGCGCGGCCGCCACGTGTGGTCCGGGCTCGAGCACCATGCGAGTGCACCGGACGCCCCCGAGGTCGTCCGTCACCTCTACGCCGACCTGGCCGCACGATGGGTCGCCGACGGACGAATCCATCACTACACCGTCGTCCCCGCAGCCGACCTCGGACCGTGGCTCGCCCTCGCATTCGGCCACGAGCAGGTGCACGCCCTGGGCCCGACGAACCCGAGCGTGACGGGCCAGGCCCGGCGCGCACCCGGTACCGACGGCCTCGATCCGCGTATCTCGGTGCGGCTGGCTGGGCCGGACGACCTCGACGCGGTGCAGCCGGTATCTCGGCTGATAGCCGACTCCAACATGGCCTCGCCCGTGTTCGCCTATGTCGACCAGTCGTTCTACGACGATCTCCGCCCCAGCATCCTGGAGACGCTCGAGGACGAGACCATCGGCTTCTGGATCGCCGAGGACGCCACCGACGTCCTGGGGTTCGTGGCGGTCCGACCCGTGCCCTCGGCCGAGGGCACGATGTTCAAGCCCGCCGGCACGGTCGAGCTGATCGTTGCGGCCACACTGGCGAAGGCCCGCGGCACCGGGATCGGCCGCACACTCTGCGAACGTGCCCTCGCGGAGTCTGCGGCGCAGGGCATCGAGGCGTGCGTCATCGATTGGCGGGCCGCCAGCCTCACCGCCTCGGTGTTCTGGCCGCGTCGCGGGTTCCGAGCGTTCGCGTACCGCCTGCACCGGTTGATCGACCCCCGGGTGGTCTCCGCTGCGCCGGCCGGGTAGCCGTCAGCGCTCTAATCGGGATCTGCGTCGACACCGGCCAGCAGCTTGGCAGGCTCGAAGGCGTATCCGATCATCCATGTGGGCTGGACCCGCAGATAGACGATCTCGTCGCCCCAGCTCGACGGCGAGCTGCCGTAGTGGGCGACGAGGTGCTCCTCGATCGGGTCGAAATCGGCGTGCCCGGGTGCCAGGAACTCGGCCTCGCCATGCACGAACACGCCGAGGTCGTCGCCGCGGATATGAGCGACGCTGATCGCTGGGCGAGCGCGCAGGTGGCGGGCCTTGGCTGCCGTGCCGGCCGTGGTGAACACCCAGCGGGCATGCAGGAAGTGCCCGTCCACCCCGCTGATCCGCGGCTCGTGCCGCGCGGTGACCGTGGCTGCGGACAGCGTGCACATTCCGGACAGCACGCGGACCAGTTGTGCCGCGGTCAGCGTGTGGCTGCCCGGTGTGACGATGGATCGCAGATGCTCGGTCGAGCGTCCCAGCGACGCATCCATGAGCTCCTGCAGCGCCGCGAGTTCGGCTTCGGTCTCGTACATGCCACCACCGCTGCCAGCCGGCTACGTCAAACGGCAGGAGGCTGGTCGCGGGGTGGATCGTCAGGGCGCTGCTCGGGCGTCGATTCGGTTGCCGGAGCCTCAGGGGCGGCGTAGGGCGACGATGCCGGTGGCTCGGCGGCGGGAGTCTCGGGACGGGCAGCAGGGTCGGTGAACGGTGACTCGGCGAACGGGTCGGCGACGGGCGGGGCGGGGTACGCCGGCGGCTCGGGGGCCGTAACAGGCGCTTCCATCTGGGGCTCCGCAGCCGGTGCCGCGGCAGGCGCGGCGACCTCGGGCTCGGCCACGGGGGGCGGAGCGGTTGCCGTGCCGGTGTCCGGGGCGCGGACCCTGGTCTCGTCGATCGCCTCGCGGCCGCCGGCAGCCGCGAACGCGAGGTAGGCAACGTAGCCCATGACGATCAGCAAGATCAGCCCGAGCCAGGCGCCGATGCCGGTGTCGCCGAGGACGTCGAAGAAGAGGAACAGGGTGAGAAGCGCGATCACGCCGGCGAGCACCGCCGTCACCAGGTCGTGCTTCATGCCGAACTCGGGCGCGTTGCCCGTGAGACGCAACACTTCCCAGGCGATCAGCACGATGAGCAGGATGCCGATGAGCGTGCCCAGGCCGCTGTCCCACGCGTTCGCCGAGGCGCTGATGTCGAGATCTTCGACGGAGATCGACAACCAGGGGAGGAACAGGTCGATGAACAGCAGGACGGCACCGCCGATGGCGAGCTTGCGATAGAGCGGAAGCTCCGCGAAGCCGGGTGTGGTTGCCACGAGAACTCCTCTGCAGGGGCGAATCCGGGTGCGCGCCACATCATCCCGGATCTTGGTCGCCACACAAGGGTTCTGGGCACAGTTTCCGGCCGTTTCCATCGTCGCGGCGGTACGGGCCGGTGGCCTGGACACGCCACTGCGGGGCCGGCGGTTCACAATGGCGCCATGGGTGTCCGTGATGCGGATGGGGGCGGCCCAGCCGCCGGTGTCGTCGTAGCGGTCGGACCTGGTCCGCTCTCGCCCGCCGACGTGGTCGACGTCGCACGGCACGGCGTAGGCGTCGAGCTCACCGGTGAGGCGCTGGCCGAGATCGCGAAGAGCCGCGAGGTTGTCGAGAACCTCGCCGTGGCCGACGTGCCGTATTACGGCGTCTCCACGGGCTTCGGAGCGTTGGCAACCCGCCACATCGCGCCGGACCTCCGCGCCCAGCTGCAGCGCAGCCTGATCCGCAGCCATGCCGCCGGGTCCGGGCCCGAGGTCGAGCGCGAGGTCGTCCGTGCACTGATGCTGTTGCGGCTGTCGACCCTGGCGACCGGCCGCACTGGTGTCCGCACGAAGACCGCGACCGCCTATGCAGCGATGATCGACGCCGGCATCACGCCGGTCGTGCGCGAGTACGGCAGTCTGGGTTGTTCGGGCGATCTCGCGCCGCTCGCCCACTGCGCCCTTGCGTTGATGGGCGAGGGGCAGGTGCGGACGGCCGACGGCGCACTGGTCCCGGCGGCTCCCGCGCTGCGGGCCGCCGGCATCGAGCCGGTCGAGTTCGCCGAGAAAGAGGGCCTCGCCCTGATCAACGGCACCGACGGCATGCTCGGCATGCTGGTGATGGCGGCTCACGACCTGGGGTTGCTCCTGCGGACCGCCGACGTGGCGGCCGCCATGAGCGTCGAGGCCCTGCTCGGCACCGACCGCGTCTTCGCCGAGGACCTGCAGGCTCTGCGCCCGCATCCCGGCCAGGAGGCATCTGCGGCCAACCTTCGCGCCCTGCTGGCGGGCTCCGGGATCGTCGCCAGCCACCGCGGTCCCGAGTGCACGCGGGTACAGGACGCGTACTCGCTGCGCTGCTCGCCCCAGGTCCATGGGGCGGCCCGCGACACGCTGGACCACGCCGAGGTCGTCGCAGGTCGCGAGCTCGCTGCCGCGGTCGACAACCCTGTCGTCACCCTCGACGGCAGGGTCGAGTCGAACGGCAACTTCCACGGCGCGCCGGTCGGGTACGTCCTCGACTTCCTGGCCATCGTCGCGGCCGACCTGGCCGGCATCAGCGAGCGGCGCACCGACCGGTTCCTCGACGTCGCCCGAAGCGGGGGCTTGCCGCCGTTCCTTGCCGACGACCCCGGCGTCGACTCCGGCCACATGATCGCCCAGTACACCCAGGCGGCGATCGTGTCGGAGCTCAAGCGGCTGGCCGCACCGGCGTCGGTCGACTCGATCCCGTCCAGTGCGATGCAGGAGGACCACGTGTCCATGGGCTGGAGCGCGGCGCGTAAGTTGCGGCGCTCGGTCGACGGGCTGGCCCAGGTGCTCGCCGTGGAGATCCTCACGGCCGCACGTGCGCTGGACCTGCGGGCACCGCTGGAGCCTGCCGCGGGAACGGCAGCCGTCCGCGACGCAGTCCGCGCAGTCGTGGACGGGCCCGGGCCCGACCGGCATCTCGCCCCCGAGATCGACGCCGTCGCCGATCTCGTGCGGTCCGGCGCGATCGTCAGTGCCGCCGAAGGCGCAGTGGGGCCGCTGCGATGACGGGCGGAAGGCAGGGAGGGACACCATGACGGCTGGGCCGCGACCGGTCCGCGCGCCGCGCGGCACGACGATGACCGCTCGGGGGTGGCCGCAGGAGGCCGCGCTGCGGATGCTTCAGAACAACCTGGATCCCGAGGTGGCCGAGCATCCGGAGGAGCTCGTCGTCTATGGCGGAACCGGTCGCGCCGCGCGCGACTGGCCCAGCTTCGACGCCCTCGTCCGCACCCTGACGACGCTCGAGAACGACGAGACCATGCTCGTTCAGTCCGGCCGGCCGGTCGGCGTCATGCGGACGCACGAGTGGGCGCCGCGGGTGCTCATCGCCAACTCCAACCTTGTCGGCGACTGGGCGACCTGGGAGGAGTTCCGGCGCCTCGAGGCACTCGGCTTGACCATGTACGGCCAGATGACGGCCGGATCGTGGATCTACATCGGGACTCAGGGGATTCTCCAGGGGACGTACGAGACGTTCGCCGCCGTTGCGGCGAACAGGTTCGGGGGGACACTCGCCGGGACCGTCACGTTGACCGCTGGGCTGGGCGGCATGGGTGGTGCGCAACCGCTGGCCGTCACGATGAACGGCGGAGTCGCGATCGTCGTCGAGTGCGATCCGTCACGCATCGTGCGCCGGATCGAGCACGGCTACCTCGACGTCGAGGCATCGTCGGTGGAGGAGGCGCTCCGGCTGGCCGACGAGGCCCGCGACGCGAGGCGGCCACTCTCGATCGGCGTGCGCGGCAACGCGGCAAAGGTCGTGCCCGATCTGCTCCGACGCGGCGCCGAGGTTGACATCGTCACGGATCAGACCTCAGCCCATGACCCCCTCGCGTACCTCCCCGTCGGTGTCGCGTTCGAGGACTGGGTGGCCGAGCGTGACAAGGACCCGGCCGGCTTCACGGCGCGGGCCCGCGAGTCGATGGCCCTGCACGTCGAGGCGATGGTCGGGTTCCTCGACGCCGGCGCTGAGGTCTTCGACTACGGCAACTCGATCAGGGGCGAAGCACAGCTGGCCGGCTATGCACGCGCATTCGACTTCCCGGGGTTCGTCCCCGCGTACATCAGGCCGCTGTTCTGCGAGGGCAAGGGCCCGTTCCGATGGGCGGCGCTGTCCGGCGATCCGGCGGACATCGCGGCGACCGACGCCGCCGTGCTCGACCTGTTCCCGCAGAACGAGTCGCTGGCCCGCTGGATCCGGCTCGCCGGTGAACGCGTCCACTTCCAGGGGCTACCAGCCCGGATCTGCTGGCTCGGATACGGCGAACGCGATCGCGCCGGCGAGCGTTTCAACGACATGGTCGCGTCCGGCGCCGTGCAGGCGCCGATCGTGATCGGCCGCGACCATCTCGACTGCGGGTCGGTGGCGTCCCCGTACCGCGAGACCGAGTCGATGGCGGACGGGTCGGACGCGATCGCCGACTGGCCGTTGCTCAACGCCCTCGTCAACACTGCCTCCGGGGCCACCTGGGTGTCGATTCACCACGGCGGCGGCGTCGGCATCGGACGGTCGATACACGCCGGGCAGGTGACGGTGGCGGACGGGTCGCCGCTCGCCGCCGAGAAGATCGCCCGTGTGCTCTCCAATGATCCCGGCATGGGGGTCATCCGGCACGTCGACGCCGGGTACGAGCGCGCCTCTGACGTCGCTGACGATCGCGGCGTTCGTATCCCTATGCGAGAGCTCTCGTGAGGTGTTCGGCCCGGCCGGATGGCGCTGCGGGCTCCGCGATCTGTGGCCGAAAAGCGTGCCACAGATCGCTCTTTAGACGCCCGCCGCACCATCCGGCCGTCCCGAACACGGCGTTCGGGCCGCCTGCGCAACCGGCCGACCCACGCGGGTCCTTTCCTCGCCGCGGGCGGTGACGCGTGAGCTTTGACGCTCTTTGGAATGCGCTCCTGCCCGTTGGGCGGGAGCCGTTGACCGGGGGGTATCGGCGGTATGCGTGGGGTACCGCTGATCTGGAGTGTCGAGAGTGGTTCCTCGACGCGGCTGCGCACCGCGGGCTCGACGTCGAGAGTGACGGCAACGGGAACCTGTGGGCGTGGTGGGGTGACCCATCCGACGGCGACGCAGTGGTCGTGGGCTCACACCTGGACTCGGTTCCTGACGGTGGGGCGTTCGACGGCCCGCTTGGAGTGGTCTCGGCGTTCGCGGCGATCGACGCGGCCCGAGAGCGCGGCTTGACGCCGAGCCGGCCCATCGCCGTGGTGGCATTCTCCGACGAGGAGGGTGCGCGGTTCGGGGTGGCGTGCACAGGATCGCGGCTGCTCACCGGCGTGCTCGACGCGGACCGCGCCCGCTTGCTGCGTGACGTTGACGGCACGACCATGGCCGAGGCCATGTCGGCGGCCGGGCATGACCCCTCGCGCGTCGGCCCGGAGGCGGATCGGCTGGCCCGGGTGGGGTGCTTTGTCGAGCTCCACATCGAGCAAGGGCGGGCACGACCGGTGGACCTCGGCGCAGCGCAGCCTCGCAGCAACGACCCGCGCGGACTGGTCGACCTCGATGCTGCGGTAGGAATTGCGAGCGCGATCTGGCCGCACGGTCGCTGGCGCTTCGACTTCACCGGGCGGGCGGACCACGCCGGGACGACGCAGTTAGAGGACCGGGACGACCCGATGCTCGGGTACGCCGCAGCCGTCCTGGAGGCTCGCGAAGCGGCCGACCGGCATGGTGCGCTGGCGACGTTCGGCAAGGTCCGTGTGGAACCTAACGGCGTCAACGCGATCCCGTCGCGGGTGACTGCGTGGCTGGACGCGCGTGGGCCGGACGATGAGCGCGTGCGCGCGCTCGTCGCCGAGTTGTCGGGCCTGACAACGCGGCAGCCTGGGGCGATGCCGCCGGGCGCCCTGACAAGTAGGGATGAGCTCGCGGTCAGCGAGGAGTCGTGGACGGCCGCGACGGAGTTCGACCTGCTGCTGCGGAACCGGCTGGTCGCTCTGCTCGGCGACGTGCCACTCTTGCCGACCGGTGCCGGCCACGACGCGGGCATTCTTGCCGCTGCGGGCGTGCCGTCGGCCATGCTCCTCGTTCGCAACCCGACCGGCATCTCCCACTCGCCGGCCGAGCACACCGAGCGCGACGACTGCCTGGCCGGCGTCGACGCTCTCGCCAGGATCCTCGAGGACCTCGCTCGGCCCGCGTGAGCGACCGGACCGCAGGTGCTGTTCATCCACGACGCCCCTAGGGTGTTCGACGAGGATGACGCACTGGCCGGCCAGGCGTCAGCACTGCAACCCGTGCCGGGCAGCTCACCAGGGCTTGATGTGAGGGAGTAGAGCAACCGCGTAGTCGACGATGGCCTGCGCCTTGGGCAGTACCTTCCGCACCTCGTCCGCATCGATCGCGTCGCCCGAATCTTGCGGATATTCGGCGTCCTTGCGTCGGCGGCGGATGCTATCGAACTCGCGCAACACTTGACCGCGTCGTTCGGGACCGAACTGTGCGCGCGCCACGTCTCGCACCGCGATGTGACCACCACGACTGGTCGCGCGCAGGCCTTGGACGGCCAGCAGAGCTGAGCACGCCTTGCGGGAAGCGTCATACGCCATCTGGAAGGCCCCGGCTGGGTCGTCGTCAGCCAACTGTTCTGCGGACAGCAGGTGGCGCTGGGCGTCATCCATCAACAAGTCAGCGAGGTCGCGGTCTGGTTGAACCTGCTCGACCTCACCGCTCGCGATCAGTTGAAGGATGTCCTCTTCACCCGGCCGAACCATGTGGCTCCGCTCTGGTTGGTATGACAGGGACGAGCGGCCGGTCGCGCAGTCGCCGCACGAAGGCGTCGGGCTCCTCACGCCAAGAACGCGCGCTGCGTACGGTCGTGTTGACCGGCTTGCCGAGGCGCGTCTCCGCGCGCTGCGCGGCTTCGTACATCGCCGTGCGGTCAGGGCGCCCGACGATGAGGACATCGACGTCGCCCGGGGGAGGTCCAGGCTGGCCCGCATACCTGGCTGCCCAAGAACCGAAGATCCAGATCTCCTCTGCACCGGAGAGGCCCTCGAACTCGTCTTCTATGACCCATCGTGGACCGAACGTGTGCAGGGCCAATTCGGTGACAGGCCCCAGCGTCGGTGTCTCGAGATTGGCGGAGACCAGCCGGGCACGTCCCAAGCGTCGTTCCGTCAGGATGCCAGCTCGCACCAGACGGTCCAACTCGCGGGACGTCGTCGACAGTGGTGCGGCGATGGCGGCGGCAATATCGCTCGCCGTTCGCTCGCGGTCCGGGCTCATCAGGACATAGGCGAGGAGTTCCCCTTGAAGTCGTGATCGGAACAGGGGAAAGAGTTCCGGGACCGCGGCTCGTGCCATCTTTCTTCCCATAAGCTGAAGTTGATTCCCGATTATGGCAAGTGTCTGCCTGCGACGGCAAGCCTGCGCCTGCTGACCCGAGAGTGCTTGCACCGGCTCAGACGATGCCGTGCCCGACGAGAGAATCTCATGTCAAGCTGGCCGGCGCGCGAGACAAGTTCGGCTGCTGCGGCGAAGATCGGCGACGTGGCGGCGTACTGGTGCGAGCAGGCGTGGCTCCCGGCAGGGATAGCGGAGCAGGTCCGCGTCAGCGCGGACGACAACGGGGTAGTCACCGCGGTGGACGCCGGCGTCGAGCCCTCGCCTGGTGACACGCGGATGTCGGGAGTCGTGCTGCCCGGCTTCGCCAATGCGCACTCGCATGCCTTCCACCGCGCCCTGCGCGGACGCACCCACGGCGCCGGCGGCACGTTCTGGACGTGGCGCGACCACATGTATGAGATCGCAGCGACGCTCGACCCCGACTCGTACCGGGCCCTGGCGACGGCTGCCTACGCCGAGATGGCCCTCGCTGGGGTCGCCTGCGTCGGCGAGTTCCACTACGTCCATCACCGTCCGGACGGGAAACCGTACGACGACCCCAACGAGATGAGCCACGTGCTGCGCGAGGCTGCCCGGGCGGCCGGTATCCGGCTCACGTTGCTGGACACCTGCTATCTGGCCGGTGGGATCGGCGAGCCGCTCGCTTCGACGCAGCGGCGGTTCGGAGACGGCAACGCGAACCGGTGGGCCGAGCGGATCGGCTCCCTGACGCCCGATCCGTCGACCCGGATCGGCGGCGCGATCCACTCGGTGCGCGCGGTCCCGGCCGACCAGATCGCCACCGTGGTGGAGGCCACGCGCGGGCGCCCGCTGCACGTCCACCTGTCCGAACAGCCGGACGAGAACGAGCAATGCCTCTCCGCGTACGGCGTGACGCCGACCCGACTGCTGCACGAGCACGGCGCCCTGGGGGTTGACACGACTGCCGTGCACGCCACGCACCTCGTTCGCGACGACGTCCTGCTGCTTGGTGCCTCGCAGACGACTGCCTGCATCTGTCCGACTACGGAGCGGGACCTCGCCGACGGGATCGGACCGGCCAGGGCGCTTGGCGACGCCGGCTCACCGCTTGCGCTCGGGTCAGACCAGCACGCGGTCGTCGACCTGCTCGAGGAGGCCCGGGCCCTGGAGATGCACGAGCGGCTGGCCAGCCTTCGACGGGGCCGGTTCACGCCCGCCGAGCTGGTGATGGCGCTCACCGCCGCCGGCCACTCCGCCTTGGGCTGGCCGGAGGCGGGTCGGATCGCCGTCGGGTCCCCGTGTGATCTCGTGGCGATCCGGCTCGACACCCCGCGCACGGCCGGTGCCGACCCGGCGCAGGTCGTCATGGCGGCTACGGCCGCGGACGTCGGCACGGTCGTGGTCGGCGGACGGGCGGTGGTGCAGGCCGGCCGTCATCTTCTGGGCGACGTCGGCAGGCTTCTGAGTGAGGCGGTCGAGGCGATCTGGTCGGGACGGTGAACAACGGCGCGTTGTCCACTACCGGGCTGCCCTGCGCTCCCTAACGGTGCGGGTGAGCAGCGGCACGGCCGTGGCGACGATGAGCATGTTGAAGACGAGCTGCCCCGACACCAGAACACGGGCGAGCTGACTCTGGGCCGAGACGTCGCCGAATCCCGTCGTCGTCGCGATCGTCAGGCTGTAATAGAGCGCGTCGACACGCGTCGTCAACTCGTCGAATTCGCCCGATCGAGTGGTACTCAGCGTGTAGTACGTGAGGGCGAAGAGAAGCACCGTCAGGACGATCGCAAGTGCCAGGCTGTCTATCCTGATGTCGTTGTGACGCGAGGCGTAATGCCGTCGCATCTGCCGTCCGATGACGAAAACGACGAGGCCGAGCCCGACCGCGTAGCAGAACATGCGGAAGGCGAGCGATCCGTCGAGCGGCACGAGGAAGTACGCCGCCACCAGTGCGACTACCTCGGCTGCCAACAAGCCGATCCGAACTGGACCGGGTTCTCGGGACGGGGCGTCATCGGTCACATTCGCGAGGGTACGACCGGCCCGGCCCCACCAGGGTGAGGCCGGGCCGGAGAGCCGGTCAGCTGTGGTCGAGCGCGGGAAGCCGGCGCAGCCACCTCGGCATCCACCAGTTCCGCTCGCCGAGCAGGCTCATCGCTGCGGGCAGTAGCACGGCCCGCACGATTGTCGCGTCGATGAGGATCGCGGCGGCTAGCCCTACCCCCATCTGCTTGAAGTCCAGCGGGGACAGGGTGGCGAAGATCGAGAAGACGGCGACCATCACCAGCGCTGCACTCGTCACGACGCCGGCAGACTTGGTGATCCCCTCGGCGACCGCTTCGCGCGTGGACAGCCCCGCGCGGCGACCTTCCCTGATCCGGCTGACGACGAAGACGTGGTAGTCCATCGACAGCCCGAACAGGATGACGAACAGGAACAACGGCAGCCAGGTGATGATCGCACCGTTCGAGGTGAAGTCGAGCAGCCCCTCGGCCCAGGTGTTCTGGAAGACCAGCACGAGCAGGCCGTATGCCGCGGCGACCGAGAGCAGGTTCAGCGCTGCTGCGGTCAGGGCGATCGCCAGCGACCGGAACGCCAGGACCAAGACGAGCACCGTCAACAGCAGCACGAAGCCGATGACGAGCGGCAACCGTTCCGAGAGGACGTCGCGGAAGTCGATGTCCCAGGCGATCTCACCGGTGACACCGGTATCGATGCCGGGGACAGCGCCGACCGTTTCGGGCACGAGCTCCCGAAGCTCCTCCAATGAGCCCCTGCCCTGCGGGTCGTCCGCGTTCGACGCAGCCGGCACGCTGAACCGCGCGACCTCCCCGCCCTCGGCGTACTCGACCTCCGGTACGACACCCTCCGTTGCGAAGAACGCGGTGCCGGCGTCGGTTCGCGAAGTGAGCTCGGCGACGGCGGCGTCGACGGCCGGAGCGTCCAATGCGGAGCCGTCCTCCGACCAGACGGCCACGGTGTGCGCCTTGCCCTCGGACGGGTATGCGTCGGTGATCCGCTGATAAGTCTGGATCTCCGGGATCGAGTCGGGCATGTCGTCGATGTCGGGGTTCGACAGCGTCATGCCCAGCGCCGGCGCGGCCAGCGCCGCGAGGGCGCCAACGCCGAGCGTCAGCGCGACGACCGGACGGCGTAACACCGGCCGCAGCACGGCCGGCCAGAACCGCGAGCCGCCGTTCCGGCGGGCAAGACGCCACAGCAAAGGTATCCGCGGCCGGTCGACCCAGCGGCCGAGGATCGACAGCAGCGCCGGCAGCACCGTCACCGACCCGAGCACGGCAACCGACACGACCAGGATCGTCCCCATCGCGAAGGCCGAGAAGATCGAGAAGCCGGACAGGAACATGCCCGACATCGCGACGGCCACGGTGATGCCCGAAACGACGACGGCGCGTCCCGACGTTGCGGCCACGACCGAGATCGCGTGCTCGACGGAGTCGCCCTTGGCGCGTTCCTCACGGTCGCGGCGGATGTAGAACAGCGAGTAGTCGACACCAACGGCCATGCCGACGAGCAGCACGACCGAGGCCAGAAACTCGTTGCTCGGGACGAGGTACGACGCGAACGCAGACAGTCCCATCGCCGCGCCGACGGACGAAAGCGCCAGCAGGATCGGGACGCCGGCGGCGATGAGCGCGCCGAACACGACCAGCAGGATCGCGAGCGTCACCGGCACGGACAGGAACTCGGCCCTGGCGAAGTCGTCCTCGTACATCTGGTCTAGCGCGTCGCCGATCGTGTTTTCCCCCACCTGCTCGACGCGCAGTTCAGGGTGCGCTGCGGCAAGATCGGTGACGACCTCCTGGACGTCGCGGGCCGCATCGGCGGCCGCTTCGTCCTTCTGCTCGTCGGTTCCGGCGCCCTCGACGAGCGACACCTCGACGAGCTGCGACGTGCCATCCGCCGACGGGACGGGTTCGCTGACAGCCGCGACCCCGGCGAGGCCGGTGAGGCCGGTGTTCAGCTCGGCGAGCGCGGTGTCCGCCGCGGACGCGTCGAGCTGGCCGCCGCCCGCGTTCTGGACGAGTATCGACTCGCTGGCCAGCTCGCCGAACTCAGCGTCGAGGAGCGCACGGTCGGCGGCAGCGGAAGCACCGATCGTTTCTTCGCCGTCGTCGATCTCCTTCGATCCGACCATCCCGCCGCCGACGATCGCGGCTGCGACGAAGGCGATCCACAGGAGCAGCGCCGTCCAGCGGTGTCGTGCGCTCCAGGTGGCGACGGCGACGATCGGGCCGCGTGGGCGGGTCGGTTCCCGCGGTGTGGACGGTTCGGGTCTGGGGATCGTGGTAGTCGTCGACGCGGTCATGGGATCTCCCCGGCAGGCTCGATTGGTGGTCGCCCAGAAGCCTCGTCGCCGCGGGTCGCGAGCGCAGTCGGGAATGCTCCCGAATTTCGGGTAGGGGTACCCCCAAGATCCACCTAGGGCTTACCCGAAGGATGGCAGAGTATGGTGCCACCGGTGGTACCATACCTGGGTGGAGAAGACGACCGTGTACCTGCCCGGGGATCTGAAGGACGCCGTCCGTCGCAGCGCCCGCCGTCGCGGCGTCTCCGAGGCGACGGTGATCCGTGAGTCGATCCGCGCCGCTGTCGCATCCGAACGTCCCGGGCCCCGCGCCGGCCTGTTCGCGAGCAGAGATCCCATGGCCGGCCGCGTCGACGAACTCCTGGTCGGCTTCGGTGACCGGTGATCGTCGACACCAGCGCGCTGTTGTCGTTCTTCGACCGCGACGAGCCCACTCACCATGCGATCGTCGACGTGCTCATGAACAGCCGTGACCCTCTCGTGGTGTCACCGTTCGTTCTCGCCGAACTCGACTACCTCGTCGGCACCCGGATCGGCGTGACCGCCGAGGTGTCCGTGCTCCGTGAGATCGGCGGTGGAGCCTGGGAGCTCGCGGGGTTCGATGCCGCTGACACGATACGCGCCGCCGGGGTCGTGGAGCGCTACGGCGACCAGGGGATCGGATTGGCCGATGCCTCGAACGTCGTTCTTGCCCAGCGGTACGGGACGCGACGGATGGCCACGCTGGACCGCCGCCACTTCGAGGTGCTGCGGCCGCTGCATGGAGGCCGGTTCACCGTCGTGCCGTGACCGTCGTCGGTCGATGACACCCGCGACGCTCAGGCCGAGCACGATGACGATGCCGGCGACGATGCCGTCCACGATGTAGTGGTTCGCCGTGAGAACGATCGACGCGAACATCAGCACCGGCAGCGCGATGCCCAGCGCCCGAACCGTACGGTGTCTCGCCAGAGTGACCCAGGCGATGCCGACCAGCAGGATCCAGCCGAAGTGCAGGCTCGGCATGGCGGCGTACTCATTGACCAGCGCCGGCGTGTTCATCGTCCGATACGTCGTCGCATGCTGCGCGATCGTGTCGACGAAGCCGTACTCGGGCACGAACCGTGGCGGCGCCAGCGGGTAGAGCGCGAAGAGCAGGAGGCTCAGAGCACCCGAGGCGAGGACGGCGTTGCGGAAGCGTGGATACGCCGCGGGTCGACGCAGCAGCATCCACACCAGGGTGAGCACGACGATCGGCCAGAAGGCGATGTAGATGGCGTTGGCCGCATCGACGACGAGATCGTTGTCGATGACCGCCCGCTGGATCCCGGGTTCTAGGAACAGGCCCACCGATCGCTCGAGCGCGATGATCTGCTCGGCATGGTCGAACGCGGCGTCCACGCGATCGTTGGCGAGCCCTCTGACCAGTGTGTACAACAGGGTGGCGGCTCCGATGAGCGCGGCTTCGCGGACGAGCGCGGGCGCGCTGCGGAGACCGCCACCGGCTGCGATGGCTCGGCGGACCGATCCACCCGCGAAGTCCAGTGAGCGAGCGGTCACGGCAGCTCCCGGGTCTGCGGAGGGTTCGTTGCCGACGAGCCTGGTCCTCTCGCAACAACGGCACAGTCCGGGATGCTCCCGATTTCCGCGTAGGGGTGACCCTGGCACCGCACGCGCCTGAGCAAATCCTCGACCGGGTTCGCCATACCGTAGGGCGCGTGCCGACGACCTTGCTGGATGGGATCGGGCTGCTCGTCACGGGCTCGCAGGAGTACGGCGACGGATCGGCGCTGGGCGAGATCAGCGGCGCCGCTCTCGTTGTCGACGGCGACGGGCTGGTGGCGTGGGTGGGGCCGTCGGGGCGGGCTCCGGCCGCCGACACGATGGTGGACGCGAACGGGCGCTGCGTCCTCCCCGGCTTCGTCGACAGTCATTCCCACCTGGTCTTCGCCGGCGACCGCGCCGCCGAGTTCGATTCGCGGATGGCCGGACGCCGGTACGAGGCAGGGGGCATCCGCACCACCGTCGCCGCCACCCGGGCGGCATCGGACGAGGAGTTGGCGGCCAACCTGGTCCGGCTGCTCGCGGAGATGAGGCGGCAGGGCACGACGACCGTCGAGGTCAAGAGCGGCTATGGCCTGACCGCCCACGACGAGGCGCGGTCGCTGGCGTTGGCGCGGCAGTACACCGACGAGACGACCTTCCTGGGTGCCCACGTGGTGCCGCCCGAGTACGCCGACGATCCGGGCGGATACGTCGACCTCGTCACCGGCGAGATGCTCGAGGCCTGTGCCCCGCACGCGCGATGGATCGACGTGTTCTGCGATCGGGGGGCGTTCGACGCCGAAGCTGCGCGGGCAGTGCTGACCGCTGGGGCGGTCAAGGGTTTGCAGGCCCGGGTCCACGCGAACCAACTCGGGCCCGGTCCGGGTGTCCTGCTCGGCTGCGAGATCGGGGCGGCCAGCGTCGACCACTGCACGTACCTCTCCGCGGCCGACGTGGACGCCCTGGCGTCATCCGGTACCGTCGCGACTCTGCTTCCGGGTGTGGAGTTCTCGACCCGTTCGCCGTACCCCGACGCACGCCACCTCATCGACGTCGGTGTGACCGTCGCTCTGGCGAGCGACTGCAACCCCGGCTCCTGCTTCACCACCTCGATGCCGTTCTGCGTCGCCCTGGCGGTGCGCGAGATGCGGATGACGCCCGCGGAGGCGGTGTGGTCGGCGACGGCCGGCGGGGCGGCGGCGCTTCGCCGAACCGACGTGGGTCGGCTCGTCCCCGGCTGCCGAGCCGACCTGGCCGTGCTGGACGCGCCGTCCTACGTCCACCTCGCCTACCGTCCCGGCGTCCCGCTCGTCACCTCCGTATGGCGGGCCGGTCGGTGACGAGCCCAGCGGCGGAACGTGACGCGAACGCGGCGAGGGCCTCGAGCGGGCCACGTCCGATGAAGCTGCGCCACGGCACGGCAATGGCCACTGCGATCAGCACGTGCCAGAGGTAGGTGTAGGGGACCGTCCGGGGGAGTGCGGTCGAGAGCAGGACGACGTGCAGCGTGTAGAGCGTGAAGGTCATGCTGCCGATCGCTGCGAGTGGCACGAGCATGCGCGCAGCGACCCGCGCCAACAGGAGCATCGCACCGAGCACCACACATGACGTTCCGATCGTGTGCAGCAGGTCGAACGGGGATCCGGAGTGCGGGGCGACGACAGCGAGCCACCACCACGTCGAGGTCGGAGTCGTGCCGTAGAACGACGTGGTCACGGCGGTCTCGAGGACGCGATCGGCGAGCGGTGTAGCCGCAGCGCCGGCTGCTTCCAACTCCTTCAGCCCACCGCCGGGATGAAGTAGCCACCACGATGCGAACCAGGCCGTCACGGCGAGCAGTGCTCCGCCGAGCAACACGGTGCGGCTGACCCGTGGGCTGGTCAGAGCCAGGCGGCCGAGACCCAGGCCGGCGAGCAGGTAGGCCGTCCATGTGAGCACCGGGTAATACCCGGTGACGGCCACCTCGCGGAGCAGATCGACAGGGTTCGCGAGGGCCTCCGGTGCCGGGGAGTTGAACGACTGCACCGGCATGAACGGCCGGATCGCCTGGCTGACCACCGGCGCCAGTACCGCCCACGCGGCGCCCAGCGGGAGCAGGACCCTCGCCGGAAGAGCCAGGAACGGCACTGCCACGACGAACAGCAGCGCGTAGAACACCAGGATAACCGCGACACCGGAGCGAAGCCCGCCCAGCTGAAGCCCGACGAGCAGCAGGACTCCGGCCCGGGCGAGCGTGCCGGCGGCGGCAGCCGCCAGCCGGCGACCACGCGGAGGAGTCGTCCCCCCACTGGCCAGGGCGAGCCCCACACCGGCCAGCACGGCGAACAACGCGGCGGAGCGGCCACTCGCGATCCGGTACGCCGCACTCACGGTGCCGTCCGCCGCCAGCATCGGCACGATGTGGATCGCCATCATCCCGATCAGCGCGATACCGCGGGCGGCGTCGACTCCGATCAGCCGTCGCGACGGGGTGCGGAGGGTTGTGGTCGTCGCGGCGGCTTCGGGGGTGCTCACCAGACCAGGTCGGCGATCCAGCGGACCAGTGGTACGACGGCCGGAGCGGTCACCACCAGCAGCCCCACCGCGGCGAGCAGCGCCACGAGCCGGACGCGAACCGTTGGTCCGCCGGTGGAGTCGCGCATCTTCCGCAGCACGAACCCAGCGTAGGTGCCGACGGCCGCGGAGGGGATCCGGAATGTGTGGCGTAGTCCGGCCGTTGAAATGAGTGACCTAAGTTGAGCCTGACCGACTCAAGGTGAAGTTTGACAGCCGGCCACGACCGGCCATACTTGAGCGCGAGTCGCTCAATCGAGAAGACGTCTCTTCGGAGGTAACGCATCATGGCACGAGCCGTAGGCATCGATCTCGGGACGACGAACTCCGTCGTTGCCGTCCTCGAAGGTGGCGAGCCCACCGTCATCGCAAACGCCGAGGGATCGCGGACCACTCCGTCGGTCGTCGCGTTCGCGAAGAACGGCGAGATCCTCGTCGGCGAGGTCGCGAAGCGCCAGGCGGTCACCAACGTCGACCGCACGATCCGGTCGGTCAAGCGCCACATGGGTAGCGACTGGAGCGCAGAGATCGACGGTAAGACCTTCACCGCACAGCAGATCTCCGCGTTCGTGCTGCAGAAGCTCAAGCGCGACGCCGAGGCCTACCTCGGCGAGACCATCACCGACGCCGTGGTCACCACGCCGGCGTACTTCAACGACGCCCAGCGCCAGGCGACGAAGGAGGCCGGTGAGATTGCGGGCCTCAACGTCCTGCGTATCGTCAACGAGCCCACCGCAGCCGCGCTGGCGTACGGCCTGGACAAGGGCGAGAAGGACCAGACGATCCTCGTCTTCGACCTCGGTGGCGGCACCTTCGACGTGTCCCTGCTCGAGATCGGCGAGGGCGTCGTCGAGGTCAAGGCCACCAGCGGCGACAACCACCTCGGTGGCGACGACTGGGACCAGAAGGTCGTCGACTGGCTGGTCGAGCGGGTCCGGGCGAGCCACGGCATCGATCTGGCCAAGGACAAGATCGCCATGCAGCGGGTACGCGAGGCTGCCGAGCGGGCGAAGATCGAACTGTCGTCCAGCACGCAGACCTCGATCTCGCTGCCCTATATCGCCCAGGACGCCGAAAAGAACCCCGTCCACGTCGACGAGGCCCTGTCGCGAGCCCAGTTCGAGCAGATGACAACCGATCTGCTGGCCCGCTGCAAGTCCCCGTTCGAGCAGGTCATCCGCGACATCAGCATCTCGGTCGACGCGATCGACCACGTCGTGCTCGTCGGTGGATCTACCCGGATGCCCGCCGTGGTCGACCTGGTCCGCCAGCTGACCGGCGGCAAGGAGCCCAACAAGGGTGTCAACCCCGACGAGGTCGTCGCTGTCGGTGCCAGCCTGCAGGCCGGTGTTCTCCGCGGCGAGGTCAAGGACGTCCTGCTGCTGGATGTCACCCCGCTCTCCCTGGGCATCGAGACCAAGGGCGGCGTGATGACGAAGATCATCGAGCGCAACACGACGATCCCGACCAAGCGCTCCGAAGTCTTCACCACAGCCGACGACAATCAGCCTTCGGTGATGATCCAGGTCTACCAGGGCGAACGCGAGATGGCCCGCAGCAACAAGGCGCTGGGCAACTTCGAGCTCACCGGCCTGCCGGCCGCTCCGCGCGGTGTCCCGCAGATCGAGGTCACCTTCGACATCGACGCCAACGGCATCATGCACGTATCCGCGAAGGACCTGGGCACGGGTAAGGAGCAGTCGATGACGGTCACGGGCGGCTCGTCGCTGCCCAAGGAGGACATCGAGCGGATGATGCGCGAGGCCGAGGAGTACGCCGAGGAGGACCGCGCCCGCCGCGAGGCCGCCGAGACGCGTAACCAGGCCGAGGGGCTGGTCTACCAGACCGAGAAGTTCCTCGGCGACAACGCCGAGAAGGTCGGCACACTGTCCGCCGAGGTCCGCTCCGATGTCGACTCGGCGCTCGCCGACCTGAAGAAGGCGCTCGAGGGCAACGACGACGCGGCGGTCAAGTCCGGCACCGAGCGGCTCGCCACCGCGAGCCAGGCGCTGGGCGCCGCGATGTACGCCAACGCGACGCCGTCCGACGCCGCGGGTTCCGGACCGTTCGACGGATCGGACGCCGGTGCCGCCGCCGGCACCACCGACGTCGCCGACGACGCCGCGTCCGGTTCCGAGGAGGATGTCGTCGAGGCCGAGATCGTCGACGAGGAGAAGGGGGAGAAGTGACGGATCGTGACCAGCCCGCCGGGCCCGACGAGCCGGTCGGCCCTGTGGTCCGGGACCGCCGTCGCCTCGACCCCGAGACCGGACAGGTGAGAGATCCGAGCCCGCCCCCGAGTACGTCGACACCGGCAGGTGCCGGTGTCGACGGCGTGGGAGAGGGTGACCAGGATGCGGCGCTCGCCGCCGCTCGCACCGAGGCCGCCGAGCGTCTGGACGATCTGCGCCGTCTGCAGGCCGAGTACGTCAACTACCGCCGCCGTGTCGAGCGCGACCGTGAGGTCGTCCGCGAGAGCGCGGTCGCGTCGGCGCTCGGTGAGCTGCTCGGCGTTCTCGACGACATCGGCCGGGCGCGCGAGCACGGCGATCTCACCGGCGCGTTCCGGTCGGTGGGCGAGGCGCTCGAGGCAGCCACCTCGAAGCTGGGGCTGGTGCGCTTTGGCGAACCCGGCGATGTCTTCGACCCGACCGTGCACGAGGCACTCATGCACGAGTACTCCGACGAGGTCACCGAGCCGACGTGCACGCAGGTGCTCATGCCCGGCTACCGGTTCGGCGACCGGCTCATTCGGGCGGCCCGAGTGGCCGTCGCCGAACCCACCGAGGCACTGCCGAACCCCGCTGAGGCGGACAATTCGGCCAGGGGTGACACTGACGACTGATCGACCACGGGAGGAGGGACGCCGATGAGCACGAAGGACTGGCTCGAGAAGGACTACTACAAGATCCTCGGCGTTCCGAAGGACGCCGATGCCGCTGCGGTGAAGAAGGCGTACCGTACTCTCGCCCGTGATCTCCACCCCGACCACAACTCCTCGGACAAGGCGGCCGAGACGCGGTTCAAGGAGGTGTCGGAGGCGTACTCCGTGCTGTCCAACCCGGAGAAGCGCAAGGAGTACGACGAGGCCCGCTCGCTGTTCGGCAGTGGTTTCCGGGTCCCGAGCGGCGCGGGCGGGTCGACCGGTGGTTCGTTCAACTTCGACCTCGGCGACCTGTTCGGCAGCCCAACCGGCGGCCAGGGGGGCGGCGGGGGGATCGGCGACGTCTTCGGCGGTCTGTTCGGCCAGCGCACCCGTACCACCCAGCCACGCCGGGGTGCCGACGTCGAGAGCGAGGTGACGATCGGCTTCAGCGAGGCCGTCGACGGGGTCACCGTGCCGCTGCGGATGACCAGCGCATCCGCGTGCACGGCCTGCGCGGGCACCGGGGCTCGTGCCGGCACCGTTCCGCGCGTGTGCCCCACCTGCTCCGGCACCGGGCACACCAGCACCAACGCCGGCCGCTTCTCGCTGTCCGAGCCGTGCCGCGAGTGCAAGGGCCGGGGGCTTGTCGTCGACGACCCGTGCCCGGTCTGCAATGGCTCAGGGCGCGGGACGACCAGCCGGGTCATGCAGGTTCGCATCCCGGCCGGGGTCCGTGAGGGGCAACGGATTCGCCTCAAGGGCAAGGGTGCGCCGGGCGAACGCGGCGGGCCGGCGGGCGATCTGTACGTCACGGTGCACGTGTCTCCACACCCAGTCTTCGGTCGCCGCGGCGAGCATCTGACGGTGACCGTTCCCGTGACCTTCCCGGAGGCCACGCTCGGCGCCGAGATCAAGGTGCCGACGCTCAACGGTGTTCCGGTGACGCTGAAACTGCCGGCGGGCACGCCGAACGGCCGTACCTTCCGCGTCCGCGGTCGCGGCGCGAGCCGGTCCGACGGCACGCGGGGGGACCTGCTCGTCAGCATCGAGATCATGGTTCCCCAGCGGGTCGACGGCCAGGCCAAGGAGGCGCTCGAGACCTTCCGGGAAGCGACGTCAGGCGACGACGTCCGGGCCGATCTCATGCGCATGGTCGAGAAGAGCGGCTGATCATGGATGCCGGCAGCCGTTTCGTCGTGACCATGTCGGGTGCCGCCCGTCTGGTCCGCGACGACGAACCCATCTACGTGATCTCTGTTGCCGCCGAGATGGCCGGCATGCACCCACAGACCTTGCGGCAGTACGACCGGCTCGGGCTGGTGTCGCCCGGACGATCTGTGGGAGGTGGACGCCGCTACTCGCTGCGCGACGTGGAGCTCCTTCGCGAAGTGCAGCGGCTCTCGCAGGACGACGGCGTCAACCTCGCCGGCATCAAGCGGATACTCGAACTCGAAGCCCAGGCCGATGCGCTTCGCGAACGGTTGGCCGAGCTCGGCGCCGAGTACTCCTGGCTTGCCGCCCGGCTCTCGATGTCGTCGCACCTGCTGACGCGGTGGCCGACACCGCGCATGCTCACCTGATCACAGCGCAGGTCGGTCCGTTACGCCGCGAGCAGGCCAATCCCGAGGGTGATGACGCCGGCTGCCAGGAAGACCGCACCGATCCATACCAGCCAGACGAGTCCGTTCGGCTTGGTGCGGCCAGCGCCCGTGGAGGACAGGAAGAACCCCGCGGGCATGAGGATCGCGGCCAACGGCACGCCGGATCGTGCCACCCAACCGACGAAGCCGTCCAGCGTCGTGGCGTCGGTCAGAATCGCCCCGACCAGGCCGAGTGTGACCAGCGCGCCCGCCATGCCGTGGCCGGCCCGCGCGAAAGACCGCTGGAACTCTGTGGTCGGCACGTCGCCAGTCGCGATCCTGGTGAGGAACCAACCACCGAACTCGATGGTCACCACAGCGAGCACGAGGATGCCGGCCAGGCTGGTCGCTTCGGTGCTGAGCTCGAGCATGGGAACCTCCTCGAACCGGTGACGTAACGTCGTCAAACAGCAGCGTCACGTTACCGTTGATCGTCGCCGGGCGGTGCGCCGTCAACTGAGACGAATCAGGGAAGCAGCACGCCGGGGGACAGCATGCCGCGAGGGTCGAACGCACGCTTGACCGCCAGCATCGTCGCCACGTCCACAGCTGACCGGGTGAGCTCCATCCAGGGTCGCTTGGCCCGGCCGACGCCGTGCTCGGCGCTGATGCTGCCGCCGTGCTCGACCACCAGGCGCAGGACGATGTCGGTGGCCTCGTCCGCCCGTGCGACCGGGACGCCGAGCAGGTTGACATGCGAGTTGCCCTCGGCCAGGTGACCGAACGTGATGACCGTGATGTCGGGAAGCAGCGCGCCGACGCGATCCCGCAACGCCGCCTCGAACGCCGCGTGACGAGGAATCGGGACGGCCACATCGAGCTTCACCGCAGGGCTGCCCAGGGCAACGGCCTCAGCGTTGACCGCCTCGGCGTGACCCTCCCGGTACGCCCACAGGCGGCCGCCCGGCCCGGGCTCGACGACCCCGTCACCGACCAGCGGGCCCAGGCCGGCGACGACATCCTCCTCGGATGCACCCGACGTCTCGACGAGCACGTACGTCGCATGGTCGTCGAGGAACGGCGCGCGCAGCCCCAGCCGTGACCGGACGAGGGAGAGTCCCGCGGCGTGGAAGTACTCGGCCGCCTCCACGGTGAGCCCGGCCTGCCGCACGCCGGCGAGCACCTCGACGGCCGCGGCCAGTGACGGAACGCCGACCATCGCCACCTGCACGTGGGCGGGTGGCGTCACCAGCCGCATCAGCACCTTGGTGACGACACCGAGCGTGCCTTCGCTGCCGGCCAGCAGCCCGACCAGGTCGTAGCCCACGTTGTCCTTGGGCAATCCGGACAACCGGCTCAGCACCGACCCGTCAGCCAGCACGGCCTCGATGCCGAGCAGCTGGGTACGGGTGGTCCCATGCCTGACGACCCGCAGGCCGCCCGCGTTGGTAGCGACGACGCCGCCCAGGGTCGCCGACTCACGCGCGGCAAGGTCGATGCCCAGCATCAGGCCGACCGACGCCGCGGCGTCCTGGGCAGTGGACACGGTGACGCCGGCACCGGCGGTCAGGGTGCGCCCGACGGGATCCACCGATTCGACCGTGTCCAGCCGCCGCAGGCTGAGCACGACTTCGCCGTCGAGCGGGATCGAGCCCCCGACCAGGCCGGTGTTGCCCCCTTGGGGCACGAGCGGGACCCCGGCGCCGGCGCAAGCGCGAACGACCTCGGCGACCTCGGCTGTCGAGCCGGGCCGCACCACCGCCGTCGTGACACCTTCCCAGCGGCCGGTCCAGTCGGTGCGGTAGCCCTTGGTCACCGCGTCGTCGGTCAGCACGTGGGCCGCGCCGACGGCGTCGACCAGCCGCGCGATCAGCGGGCCATGCCGCTGGGACCCGGGCATGCGTCCACCCTGTCACCTGTGTCGACGAGTGGGCATCCTTCCGGTTGCGGACGTCCGGTCTGGTACGGCAGAGTTGAGCGGAGCAGACTCAAGGTTAGGCAGCTTGTGGCAAGCAGACACGCACAGGGAGAACGATGAACGATCAGCTCACCACCAAGGCGCAGGAAGCGTTGTCCGTTGCCGTCCGCAGCGCGGCCACGGCCGGTAATCCGTCGGTCGAACCGATGCACCTGCTGCGCGCCCTCCTCGCGCAGACCGAGGGGCTGACCGCGTCACTGCTCGAGGCGGCCGGTGCCGATCCGGCCGCCGTGCGTCGTGAGGTCGAGGCCGCGGCCGGAGCGCTGCCCGCCGCATCGGGCTCGACCGTGGCCGCTCCTGGGCTGGCCCGTTCGACGTACGCCGTTTTGTCCCACGCGGGCGACGTGGCGCGCGAGCTCGAAGACGACTACGTCTCCACGGAGCACCTGCTGGTCGGGCTCGCCCACGTGGAGTCGCCGGTGCGCGACCTGCTGGTCCGCCACGGTGTCAGCGCCGAACGGCTCCGGGCGGCGTTCGCCGACGTGCGAGGCAGCGCCCGCGTGACCAGCCCTGACCCGGAAGGTACGTACGACGCGCTCAACAAGTACGGCGTCGACCTCACCGAGCGGGCGCGGGAAGGGAAGATCGACCCGGTGATCGGCCGCGACGCGGAGATCCGGCGGGTCATCCAGGTGCTGTCACGGCGGACCAAGAACAACCCCGTCCTGATCGGTGAACCCGGCGTCGGCAAGACCGCCGTGGTCGAGGGACTGGCCCAGCGCATGGTCGCGGGCGACGTTCCCGAGTCGCTGCGCGGCAAGCGTCTGGTCGCACTCGACCTCGGTGCCATGGTTGCGGGGGCCAAGTACCGCGGCGAGTTCGAGGAGCGCCTCAAGGCGGTACTCGACGAGATCAAGGCGAGCGAGGGTCAGGTCGTGACGTTCATTGACGAGCTCCACACCGTCGTCGGAGCCGGCGCGACGGGCGACTCCTCGATGGACGCCGGCAACATGCTCAAACCGATGCTCGCCCGCGGTGAGCTGCGCATGGTCGGCGCGACGACGCTGGACGAGTACCGCGAGCGGATCGAGAAGGACGCCGCCTTGGAGCGCAGATTCCAGCAGGTCTTCGTCGGTGAGCCCAGCGTCGAGGACACCATCGCCATCCTGCGCGGGCTCCGGGAGCGGTACGAGGCGCACCACAAGGTCCAGATCTCAGATGCTGCCCTCGTCGCAGCCGCCTCGCTGTCCCACCGTTACATCACCGGGCGCCAGCTCCCCGACAAGGCCATCGATCTGATCGACGAAGCCGCCTCTCGCTTGCGCATGGAGATCGACTCGAGCCCGGTAGAGATCGACACCCTGCGCCGTACGGTGGACCGGCTCAAGATGGAAGAGCTCGCGCTCGAGAAGGAGTCCGACCAAGCCTCCCGCGATCGGCTGTCGAAGCTGCGGGCCGAGCTCGCCGACCACGAGGAGGCTCTGCGCGCGCTCGAGGTCCGTTGGGAGCAGGAGAAGGCCAGCCTCAACCGGGTCGGCGCTCTCAAGGAGCAGATCGACGAGCTACGCGGCCAGGCTGAGCGCGCCCAGCGCGACGGCGACCTGGCCGGCGCCAGCGAGATCCTCTACGGCCGGATCCCGCAGCTGGAGAAGGAGCTGGCCGAGGCGTCCACCGAGGCCGAAGCCGGTCCTGCCCCGGACGCCATGGTCAAGGAGGAGGTCGGCCCGGACGACGTGGCCGACGTCGTCTCGGCATGGACCGGCATCCCCGCCGGCCGGCTGCTCGAGGGCGAGACCGAAAAGCTGCTGCGAATGGAGGACGAGCTGAGCCGTCGCGTCGTCGGACAACGGACAGCCGTTGCTGCCGTCTCCGACGCCGTGCGGCGAGCCCGGGCCGGCATCTCCGACCCGGACCGGCCGACGGGTTCGTTCCTGTTCCTCGGCCCGACAGGGGTCGGGAAGACCGAGCTGGCCAAGGCGCTGGCCGGGTTCCTCTTCGACGACGACCGGGCGATGGTCCGCATCGACATGAGCGAGTACGGCGAGAAGCACAGCGTGGCCCGGCTGGTAGGAGCCCCGCCCGGCTACGTCGGCTATGAGGAGGGCGGACAGCTCACCGAGGCCGTCCGCCGCCGGCCGTACTCCGTCATCCTGCTCGACGAGGTCGAGAAGGCGCACCCGGAGGTCTTCGACGTCCTGTTGCAGGTGCTCGACGACGGCCGGCTGACCGACGGGCAGGGACGCACGGTCGACTTCCGCAACGCGATCATGATCCTCACCTCGAACCTGGGCTCCGTCTTCCTTGCCGACCCCATGCTCGATGACGAGGTCAAACGCGACCGGGTCATGGAGGTCGTGCGGACCTCGTTCAAGCCCGAGTTCCTCAACCGGCTCGACGAGGTCGTACTGTTCGAGTCCCTGGGCGCCGAAGAGCTGGCTCGCATCGTCGATCTGCAGATCGCGCAGCTCGCGACCCGGCTGGCCGACCGCCGGCTGGTCCTCGAGGTGTCCGACGCAGCGCGCGAATGGCTGGCCCTGACCGGCTACGACCCCGTGTACGGGGCCCGGCCGTTGCGCCGGCTCGTGCAGTCGGCGATCGGTGACCGGCTGGCGAAGGCGATCCTGTCCGGTGAGGTCCACGACGGCGACACCGTTGTGGTCGACCTCGACGAGGCCGGCGACACGCTCACCGTCAGTCGTGCCTGACCGGACCGACGATCACCCGCCGAGGCGGTCGAGGCCCATCGGGTGGCAGCGCACCTCGGCGAGCCGGCCGTTCGGCTCGTCCAGGCTGACGATCGCGCTGCGGCCGGACCAGCCGGTGACGGTGCCGGTGGAACCCTGCAGGTAGAGCGGCCGAACGTGTCTGTTGACCCGGACCCGGTCGCCGACGTTGAGCGTCGCCAGCGCGCGGACGGAGGCGGCGTCGAGAAGGTGTCGCTGACGCTGCCCGATGACGCGGGTCAGCAGCGCGAGATGCTCATCGAGCGTTCCGCTGCTGATCAGCCCGACGAGCAGTGTCGCCTGCTCTGCGGCTGCTCGCTGCGGCCCGCTGGCATCGGGTCCGGCGCCGGAGCGGATGGCGTCCTGCGGCTGGTGTGGTCTCGAGCCTGGCCCGCCGGGTGAGCCGTTGCAGTTGCGGCGGCGCCTGTTCTTGGACATGCGCCGCAGTCTGACCCGAGGGCACGACTCACGTGAATGGCCGCGGACGGATCGGTGGATCGCCGCGGTCGTGCGCGCCGTCCTGTGGACACCCGCCGCCGGTTGTTGCTCGCGTAGGGTCGCGACATGGCAGCCGCCCTGGTCACGGGTGCGACGGCCGGGATCGGCCTGTCGTTCGCGCGGCAGCTCGCCGCGAGCGGCCACGACCTGGTCCTGGTGGCTCGCAACGTCGAACGGCTGGACGACGTCGCTGCCGAGCTGCGGACGGCACACCGGACCACCACCGAGGTGCTGGCGGCGGATCTCGGCACGAAGGAGGGCCTGGGGGCGGTCGAGGAGAGGCTGCGCGACCGCGACCGACCAGTCGACCTGCTCGTCAACAACGCGGGGTTCACGTTGCGCAAGCCGTTCCTGGCCAACCCCATCGAGGACGAAGAGCGGATGCTCACTGTCCTCGTCCATGCCGTCATGCGGCTGACCCACGCTGCCCTTCCCGGGATGATCGAACGCGGGCACGGTGCCGTCCTCAACGTCAGCTCGGTGGCTGGCTGGGTGCCACGCGGGACGTACAGCGCGGCGAAGGCTTGGGTGACGGCATTCACCCAGGGCCTCGCCGGACCGCTGGACGGCACCGGGGTGCAGGCCATGGTGCTCGCCCCGGGCTTCGTCCGAACCGAGTTCCACGACAGGGCACGCATAGACATGTCGGCGCTGCCGTCGTTCATGTGGCTCGACGCGGACGACGTGGTGCGCGCAGGTCTGCGCGACCTGCGGAGAGGAAAGGTGGTCTCGGTTCCGGGCGCGGTCTACAAGACCGCCGCCTGGTGGCTGCCCCGGCTCCCTCGCCGTGTTGCGGTCGGGCTGGGCCGCCGGCACCCTGCCGGCGCCCGCGCGCGGCGGTGACACCTCAGCCGACCGCGGCCCGGACGTAGGGGATACGCCGCAGTATCACGGTCACGCGAGCGAACCGGCGAGCGTGATCACAAGATGGGCGGCCAGACCTGCGATGAACGCGGCCGGAGCGTCCGGCAGCGGCCAGCGCTCATGCCCGGGAAACAGGACCAATGGGTGGACTAGGAAGATCCCAAACGTGAGGCCCGAGAGTACGGCCAATCGCGAACCCTCCCTACGGTAGAGCCCGGCGAGGACGTACAGGAAGTAGAGCTGGAGGAACGGCGTGCCGGCGAGCACGTCGTCGCGCCACCCTCGGCGACCCACGTGCCGTTGACTGCCGGTGCGACGGCGTCCACGAGGACGACCGCGATGATCGCGATCGCCCGAGCCAGGTCGAGCCAGCCGGTGTCCTCGCGCGCGCCGACCACCGGCTCGATCGTGGGAGTGCTCCCCCAGAGGCCTACCCGAGAACGCCTGCCTCGATGCGCGCCGTACGCTCGGGCAGCGTGAGCGCTCGCGAGCGGCTGCGGCATCAGATCGCAGCGAAGGCCGTCGTCCGCGGGCGGGTCCTCCTCTCCTCCGGCCGGGAGGCCGACCACTACGTCGACCTCAGGCGGATCACGCTGGACGGACAGGCCGCCCCGTTGGTCGGCGAGGTGATGCTCGACCTCACCGCCGAGTTGGACTACGAAGCCGTCGGCGGCCTGACGCTGGGAGCCGACCCGGTCGCGGCGGCCATGCTCCACGCGGCCGCCGGGCGTGGACGCCGGCTGGACGCCTTCGTCGTCCGCAAGAGCGAGAAGTCGCATGGCCTGCAGCGTCGGGTCGAGGGCCCGGACGTCGCCGGCCGGCGTGTTCTCGCCGTCGAGGACACGTCGACTACGGGCGCCAGCGTGCTGACGGCTGTCGAGGCTTTGCGGGACGAGGGCGCCGAGGTCGTCGCCGTCGCTGTCATCGTCGACCGGGCGACCGGCGCCCGGGAGCGCATCGAGCAGGCCGGCCTCACCTACCGTGCCGCCTACGGCCTGACCGACCTCGGCCTTGGCTGACCGCCACGGCGCGAGCAGGGCAGACGAGGGAGCATCCGATCGCTCGGGAACCTCGTCGTTTCGGTCGCTGCTGGGGTGTACCGGGTCTAAGGTGCCCTTCATCCACGTTGCTTTTGCGAAGGACCCATCGTGCGACCATCCCGATCGCGTGCGCTCGGCGCACTGTGCGTCGCTGCGGCCACCGCCGCCAGCGCTTTCGTTGCGGCTCCGGCGGCTACGGCTGTCGAGCCGACCGTCCCGTTCATCTCGGAATTCCATTACGACAACACCGGGACCGACGCCGGCGAGTTCGTCGAGGTACAGGTGCCACCTGGGGCGAGCACCGCTGGCTGGTCGGTCGTGCTCTACAACGGAGCCACCGGGGCAAGCTATGACACCGACGCGCTGCCGGCGGTCAGCCCTCCGTCCGGAGGCACGTCCGCCGTCGCAGTGATCGACTATCCGGTCAACGGCATTCAGAACGGGTCGCCGGATGGTATTGCGCTGGTGGACGCGGGGAACGCGCTGGTGGAGTTCCTGTCGTACGAGGGGACCTTCACCGGTGTCGGCGGGCCCGCTGCAGGTGTGGCGAGCGTTGACGTCGGGGTGGCCGAGAGCGGCTCGGGGGCTGTGGGTAACAGCCTGTCCAAGCGACTCAACCCGGCCACCGGCAACTACGAGTGGCAGGGTGAGGCGGCGAACAGCAGGGCTTCGCTGAACCCGCCGCTCGAGCCCGCGGTCGAGCTGTGCGACACGTCGCCCAGTCACGACATCGGGGCCGTCCAGGGCAGCGGCTTCAGCACCCCGGTCGCCGGCCAGGAGGTCAGCGTCCGGGGCGTGGTGGTCGGGGACGTGCCCGGCGTCGGCGGGTTCTACCTGCAGGATGACGGCGACGGCGATGCCGCAACCTCAGACGGGATCTTCGTCGCGACGTCGACTGCGGTCGGTCTCGGCGACACGGTGGCTGCAGCGGGCACCGCGAGCGAGAGCTTCGGTGAGACGCGGATCACGTCGGGACAGGTCGACGTTTGCAGCGCCGGCTCTGAGGTGAGCCTGCCGGCGGCGTCGCCCCTTGACCTGCCTGCCGCGAGCGCCGCCCGCGAGCCGCTGGAGGGGATGCTGGTGGCGCCGTTGGACACGCTGACCGTCAGCGAGGTGTTCAACCTGACCAGGTTCGGCGAGCTGATGCTCTCCGAGGGCGGCCTGTTGGTGCAGCCGACCGAGCTGGCCGATGCCGGCTCGCCGGAAGTTGCCGAGATCGCTGCGGCGAACGAGCGGCGCAGGATCGTGCTCGACGACGGCACCAACGCCAGTCGCAGCGCGACCAACCGGCCATACCTGAGCCTGAGCACCCCCGTTCGGGTGGGGGACGAGCTCGGTTTCACCTCCCCGCTGGTGCTCGGGTTCGGCTTCGGCAACTGGCGGTTGCAGCCCGCCGACGGCACCCCCGAGGGCACGTTCGCGCTGCAGAACACGCGGCCCGCTGCGCCCGACCCGGTCGGCGGTGATGTGCAGATCGGCGCGTTCAACGTCCTGAACTACTTCCTTACCCTGGCAGTGGACGGCGGGCGTGGTGCGGAGACGCCGGAGGAGTTCGAGAAGCAGGCCGCAAAGATCGTGTCGGCGATCGAGGCCTTGGGTGCCGACGTAGTGACGTTGATGGAGATCGAGGACACCAACTCGACGGGCTTCGGCGACGGCACTCCGGACCAGGCTGTGGCCGACCTGGCCGCGCGTCTCAACGCCGCCG
>DATHII010000289.1:0-2400 GCA_035316885.1 Jiangellaceae bacterium
CGCAACTGCGCCGCCTGTCGGCGCCGTCTTCAGCCGGTCGTCCGCCGATGAGCTCCCATCGCGGAGAGGACATCGATACCGTCATGGTCGGCGTGATCCGAGGGTCCAGTCACGCCTGGCAGGTAACATTCGAGGCCGCGCGCCTGTAGCTCAGTGGATAGAGCGTCGGCCTCCGGAGCCGAAGGTCGCAGGTTCGAATCCTGTCGGGCGCGCCAGTGCAATCTCTTCGGGCAGCCCCAGCGCCAACCCGTGCGCGTAGGCCGCCTGGGTCAGCCGGACACTCACGATCTCGGGGGCCAGCGACCGTCAGTGGTTCGTCGGCTGCGTGCCGGAGAGGATGCCTTCGGGTGGCGTGGCCAGACCGAATACCTGATCCAGGAGCGTGGTGACGCACCAATCCACCCAGTCGTCGTGCGGCCAGCCGTACGTCCCGACGAGGAAGTGGTAGGCGTCCTCGCCAACGTAGAAGAGCAGCAGGTGCGCTGCTCTCTCCGGGTCGAGCCCATCGCGCAGCGGTGCCTTCTTCCGAAGGATCTCGAGGATGACCCGGTAGCCATCGGCCCGCCAGGCCTCGGATTCCGCCATGACCCTGGCCAGGTCGGGATCGTCACTCGCCCGCGCCGCGAGATTGAGCGGGATCACCCTTGGCATGATCGAGCCGACACCGGTCACCAGATGGCGAACCGCCTCGGCGATCCCCGAGGCATCGGTCATCGCCAGGTACCACGGCTGCTCCTCAGGAGGACGCGGGTCATCCCGGCCCATCACGGCGAAGTCGATGGCCCGCGCGAGCAGGGCGGGCTTCGTGTGGAACACGAAGTAGACCGTCTGGACGGCGACGCCGGCAGCCTCGGCGACCTGCGCCATCGTCGTGGCGGCATAGCCCTGGGTCGAGAACAGGCGGTGCGATGCCTCGACGATCTTCCAGTGGGTGGCGCGGGACCGCTCCCGTCGGGTCAGGCTGGCCATGCGGAACCTCTTGACATCCGTCGCGAAGGCGATACTATCCGACCTCTCACTAGAATGCACACTAGTGATACCGCCAGTCACTGGGGAAGGGACCTACGGATGATCAGCGTGGAGACACGGATCGAGATCGGGCGGCCGGCCGCCGACGTGTTCGCGTTCGTCAGCGACCAGACGAACGCGCCGCGCTGGCAGTCCGGGCTCGACGAGGTCCATCGCCTTACACCGGGTCCTATCCGGGTAGGGTCAGAGCACAGCTTCGTTCGCCGGTTCGCCGGTCGGCGGATCGAGTCGCGGAACAAGTTCGTCGCGTTCGAGCCCGGTCGCTTCGTCGCCTTCGACATCCCGCCCGGGGGCGGAGTGACCGGAGAGGCGTCCTACCTCGTCGAGCCGACCAGCGCCTCCACCAGCGCGTTGACCAGTCGCGTCCAACTCCGCTTCTCCGGACTGGGTCGGCTCATCGAGCCGTTCATGGGACGTGTGCTGCGCCGCGACGTCGAACGGGATGATCAGGTGCTTAGGGCCCTGCTGGAAGCGGAGGCGTAGGCCAGGACATGACCGGAGTTCATGTGGATCGGGATCGCCCTGGGGCTGCGGACCCCGTGACCGCGACGGCGGCGGTCCCCGGTGTCGCGCGTGGTGCAGCGGTGGTGTGCTGGGTGTACGCGGCCGGATACGGGCTGCCCGCGTTGCCGATCGCGGCCTATGCACTCCGGGAACGGGAGCTGCCGTGGCTCGGCGACCTGTTCCCGATGTATGGCGGCCCGTGGTGGGGCCCGTTGAGTCCCGAGGCGTTCGCCGCGACACTCGTCGGATACGCGGGTGTCACCGCAGCGGTCGCGTGGGGCGGGTGGTTGATGTGGCGGGGACGCCGCTCTGGAGCCGTGCTTGCCGTCGCCATGATCCCGATCGAGGCAGTCTTCTGGTACGGCTACGCCCTGCCGATCCCGCCCGCCCTGGCGCTCCTGCGGGTCGGCCTGATCGCCGCAGCCTGGCCCCGCCTCCGCCGTTGATCGACCCGGACGCGAAGCAGGTGCGTGCTGTCCACGACCGTCACGCCTGCAGCCTCGACGCAGCGAGCCACTCATCCCGCCCCTCGATCGGGATCGTGTAGGTTGCAGCCACGCGCCCCACACCTGTCGGGCGCGCCAGGTTCGCCCACCAATATGGCAGCGAGCGCAGTTCCCCAGCGTAGGATGCTCCACGTCAGCTCATCATGGGTCGCGCTCACTCGCCTTTCTCGATCCAACCGACGTCGGGGGCAAAATCGGTCGCGACAATGCGACCGCCACTGATCACTGACGCCCAGGCGTAGAACCGGAATCCCGCCGGCTGGCGCTTCACAAGGATGGTGGCAGTCCCGTCCGGCATGCGGACCCCCTCGAGCGACCCGGCATCGCCGAAGGTCGTCGTCGCCGGATCCCATATCTCGGC
>DATHII010000290.1:0-20655 GCA_035316885.1 Jiangellaceae bacterium
TGACCACACAGCGCGGTGAGGATCACCTTCTCCTCGCCGGTCTCGGCGCACCGCTTCGCCTCCTCGATGCACGCCGCGACCGCGTGGGTCGGTTCGGGCGCTGGGACGATGCCCTCGGTCCGGGCGAACTGAACGCCGGCGGCGAAGCACTCGGTCTGGTTCTTGGCGACGGCCTCGATCAGCCCCAGTTCGTAGACGTGGGACAGCAGCGGCGACATGCCGTGGTAGCGGAGGCCGCCGGCGTGGATGGGGTCGGGGATGAAGTCGTGCCCGAGTGTGTGCATCTTGATCAGCGGGGTCATGCCGGCCGTGTCACCGAAGTCGTAGGCGTACCGCCCACGGGTCAGCGACGGACATGCGGTCGGTTCGACGGCGACGATCCGCGGATCCATCCGACCGGCCAGCTTCTCGCGAAGGAACGGGAACGCCAGCCCGCTGAAGTTCGATCCGCCGCCCGTGCAGCCGAAGAGGACGTCCGGTGTCTCACCGACCTTCGCCATCTGCGCGAGCGCCTCCTGCCCGATCACCGTCTGGTGGAGGAGTACGTGGTTGAGCACGCTGCCGAGCGCGTAGCGGGTGTCGTCGTGCGTTGCGGCGATCTCGACCGCCTCGCTGATCGCGATGCCGAGGCTGCCGGGAGAGTCCGGCGCGTCCGCGAGGATCTTTCGGCCTGCCTCGGTGATGTCGGACGGGCTCGGGTGCACGGTTGCACCGAAGGTCTCCATCATCGACTTGCGATAGGGCTTGCCGTCGTACGACGCACGCACCTGCCACACCTCGCACTCGACGCCGAACAGCGCGCACGCGAAGGCCAGGGCGCTGCCCCACTGTCCGGCACCGGTCTCGGTCGTGAGCCGGCGGATGCCCTCCTGCGCGTTGTAGAAGGCCTGAGGAACGGCGGTGTTGGGCTTGTGCGAGCCGGCCGGGCTGACCCCCTCGTACTTGTAGTAGATGTGCGCAGGGGTGCCCAGGGCGCGCTCGAGCCGGTGCGCGCGGTAGAGCGGTGTCGGCCGCCAGAGCCGGTAGATGTCCATCACCTCGTCGGGGATGTCGACGTAGGAGTCCTGGGTGACCTCTTGGCCGATCAGCGCCATCGGGAACAGTGGCGCGAGGTCGTCCGGCCCGATGGGCTGGTGGGTCGCCGGGTGCAGGACCGGCGGCGGCGGAGCCGGCAGGTCCGGGATCAGGTTGTACCAACGGCGGGGGAGCTCCGACTCGTCCAGCAGGATCTTGGTGGGCTCGGCCATGGCGCGGCTCCTCGCCTCGTTCGGGACGTCGGCTGTCCGGCAGTATGGCGGACGGTTCCATGTTTTGACCCCCTGGCGGCCGGCCCGGTACCCTGATGAGTCGTTGTGCGTCCCGGCGGCCCTCCGTCGCCGGACGAACGCATGACTGATCCACACCGACTCACCCCTCTCGACCAACCGAAGGCCCATGCCCGTGCGCACGTTCAGCCCGAAGCCCGGCGACGTCCAGCGTCAGTGGCACGTCATCGACGCCACCGACGTCGTTCTCGGTCGGCTCGCCAGCCAGGCCGCGACCCTGCTCCGCGGCAAGCACAAGCCGATCTACGCGCCACACGTCGACACCGGAGACTTCGTGATCGTCATCAACGCCGAGAGGGTCGCCCTGACCGGCACGAAGCGCAAGGACAAGGTCGAGTACCGCCACTCCGGATACCCGGGCGGGCTCAGGTCCACCTCGTACGACGAACTGCTGGCCAAGCACCCGCGCCGGGTGGTCGAGAAGGCCGTCAAGGGCATGCTTCCGCACAACACGCTGGGCCGGCACATGCTGTCCAAGCTCAAGGTCTACGCGGGCCCTGAGCACCCGCACCAGGCGCAGCAACCGGTGCCGTACAAGATCACCCAGGTCGCACAGTGACGACCATCCCCGTGAGCGAGGACATGACCGACACCACTACTGTCGAGCCGCCGGCAGACGAGTCCGCCGACGCCACAACGCCCGAGAGCTTCACATCCCAGACCTCCCCCTCGCGGTTCTCCGCGATCGAGCCGGCCGACGCCACCGGCCGCCGCAAGGAGGCCATCGCGCGTGTCCGCCTCGTACCCGGCACCGGGCAGTGGACCATCAACGGTCGCACGCTCGACGCGTACTTCCCCAACAAGGTCCACCAGCAGTTGGTCGAGTCGCCGTTCGTCGAACTCGAGTTGCAGGGCCGCTACGACGTCGTCGCCCGCATTCACGGCGGTGGCGTGACCGGTCAGGCCGGCGCGCTGCGCCTGGGCGTGTCGCGAGCACTCAACGCCGCTGACACCGACAACAACCGTCCGGTGCTGAAGAAGGCAGGCTTCCTCACCCGCGACCCCCGGGCAAAGGAGCGCCGCAAGGCCGGGCTGAAGAAGGCTCGCAAGGCGCCGCAGTACTCGAAGCGCTGACCGATCCGTTCTCGTCCACGTACGGCCCTGGGGCATACGCTCCGGGGCCGTACGCGCATTCCAGACCCTTCGAGGAGCAGACACCGTGGCCCGACTCTTCGGCACCGACGGCGTGCGAGGGCTGGCGAACCAGGAGCTGACCGCCGAGCTTGCCCTGGATCTCTCGGTCGCGGCCGCACACGTGCTAGGCGAGGCCGGCGCCTTCGCCGGGCACCGGCCGGTCGCCGTCGTCGGGCGCGACCCGCGGGCGTCCGGGGAGTTCCTCGAGGCGGCGGTCGTTGCCGGCCTGGCCAGCGCGGGTGTCGACGTGCTTCGCGCGGGGGTACTGCCCACCCCCGCCGTCGCCTTTCTCACCGGCGCGCTCGGCGCCGACCTCGGCGTCGTGCTCTCGGCCAGCCACAACCCCATGCCCGACAACGGGATCAAGTTCTTCGCCAAGGGCGGCCACAAGCTCGACGACGCGGTCGAGGACGCCATCGAGGAAAGGCTGCGGGAGTCCTGGCAACATCCCACCGGTGCCGGCGTGGGGCGGGTACGCGACTACCCGGTGGGCCTCGAGGAGTACGTCACCCACGTTGTCGACTCCGCCCCTCACCGCCTCGACGGCCTCCGCGTCGTCGTCGACTGTGCCCATGGAGCGGCGTACCGGGCCGCGCCGGAGGCGCTGCGGCGCCTGGGTGCGGACGTCGTCGCCGTCCACGCGGAGCCGGACGGTCTCAACATCAACGACGGCTGCGGGTCGACCCACCTGGGTCCTCTTCAGGCGCTCGTCGCCGACCATGGCGCCGACGCCGGAATAGCCCACGACGGCGATGCCGACCGGTGCCTCGCCGTTGATGCCGAGGGCACGGTGGTCGACGGTGACCAGATCCTCGCCATCCTCGCGCTCGGCATGCGCGAGCAGGGCTCGTTGCGCGAGGACACGGTGGTGGCGACGGTCATGTCGAACGAAGGATTCCGACTGGCCATGCACGCTGCCGGGATTCACGTCGTCGACACCGCCGTCGGGGACCGGTACGTGCTGGAGGCGATGAAGGCCGGCGGGTATTCACTGGGAGGCGAGCAGTCCGGCCACGTCATCCTGCTCGACCATGCGACGACCGGTGACGGGGTGATGACGGCCGTGCACCTGCTCGCCCGCCTCGCCCAGTCCGGCCAGACGCTGTCTGGACTGGGCGGCGTGGTTCACCGGTTGCCGCAGGTGCTGGTCAATGTGCCGGGCGTCGACAAGGCACGCGTGTCGACCGACCCCGCCCTGCAGGCGGCCGTCGCCGAGGCCGAGGCCGAGCTCGGACAGACCGGCCGGGTGCTGCTGCGGCCCTCCGGCACCGAGCCGCTGGTCCGGGTCATGGTCGAGGCCGCCACCCAGGCTCACGCCCGGGCGGTGGCTCGTCGACTAGCGGCCGTCGTCGAGTCTGAGCTCGCCCTCCGGTGATCATCGGCACTTTGGTGCCAGATCGGCCCCATACTGCCGATGATCACCGGTGGTCAGAGTTTGCGGAGGCGGATCCGCCGGACGGAGTGGTCGCGATCCTTGTGCAGCATCAGGGTGGCGCGTCCTCGGGTCGGCAGGATGTTCTGCGCCAGGTTGGGGCCGTTGATCGTGTCCCACAGCTGCTCCGCACGTGTAACCGCGGCGTCGTGGTCGAGGTCGGCGTAGCGGCGGAAGTACGAGCTCGGGTCGCGGAACGCCGTGTCGCGCAGCCGCAGGAAGCGGGAGACGTACCAGCTCCGCACGTCGTCCGCGTCCGCATCGACGTAGATCGAGAAGTCGAAGAAGTCGCTCACCGCGAGCCCGGAGGTGCCGTCCCGGCGGGGCCGGGCCGGCTGCAGAACGTTGAGTCCCTCGAGCAGGACGATGTCGGGCCGACGGAGCGTCACGTGCTCACCAGGAACGATGTCGTAGGTCAGGTGCGAGTAGACCGGAGCAGTGATCTCCGGCTCGCCGGACTTGACCGCGGCGACGAAGCGCAGCAGCGCGCGCCGGTCGTACGACTCCGGGAAGCCCTTGCGGTCCAGCAGTTCCCGGCGCTCCAGCTCCGCGTTGGGCAGCAGGAACCCGTCGGTGGTGACGAGTGCGACGTCGGGATGGTCCGGCCAGCGGGCGAGCAGAAGGCGCAAGAGGCGGGCAGTGGTCGACTTGCCGACCGCCACCGAGCCCGCGATCCCGACGACGTAGGGGGTGCGCTCCGGAAAGGCCTCGAGGAAGGTCTTGGTGGTCTCGTGAAGGAGGCCGGTGGCGCGCACGTGCAGGTTCAGCAGCCGCGAGAGGGGCAGGTAGACGTCGCGGACCTCGTTCAGGTCGACCTCGTCGCCGATGCCGCGAACCGCCTCGAGCTCGGCCGCGGTGAGCGGAAGCGGCATGTGGTCGCTCAGGCGCGACCAATCCGACCGCTCCAGGTCGACGAACGGCGAGGCGTCCAGCGGCTGGGTCACGCGGTCATCCTGCACTGGGCGTACCCTGTCCGCCGTGTGCGGGATCGTGGGTTACGTCGGCGACCAACCGGCGATCGAGGTCGTTGTCGAGGGCTTACGGCGGCTGGAGTACCGCGGTTACGACTCGGCAGGTGTGGCCGTCGTCGCCGATGGTGCGCTGGCCTCGGCGAAGCGGGCGGGCAAGCTGGCGAACCTCGAGAAGGCGCTCGGCGACCATCCGCTGCCGTCATCGACGACCGGCCTCGGGCACACCCGCTGGGCCACCCACGGCGCGCCCACCGATCGCAACGCCCACCCCCACCTCGACGAGTCCGGCCGGGTCGCCGTCATCCACAACGGCATCATCGAGAACTTCGCACGGCTGCGCACCGGGTTGGAGGAGTCCGGAGTCGCGTTCGCGTCGGACACCGACACCGAGGTGGTCTCGCACCTGCTGGCGGCGGAGGTCGCCGCCGGTTCCGACCTCGCCGACGCCATGCGTGGCGTCTGTCGACGCCTCGAGGGCGCGTTCACCTTGCTGGCCGTCCACGCCGACATACCCGACCGTGTCGTGGCGGCGCGCCGCAACTCGCCGCTGGTCGTCGGGCTCGGCGACGGCGAGAACTTCCTTGCTTCGGACGTCTCGGCGTTCATCGCGCATACCAGGGAGGCGATGGAGATCGGCGAAGGGCAGGTCGTCGAGATCACCCCGGAGAGCGTGACGCTGACCGACTTCGACGGCGCCCCCGTCGAGGCGAGGCGCTACCACGTCACCTGGGACGCCTCGGCCGCAGAGAAGGGCGGCTACGACTACTTCATGCTCAAGGAGATCGCCGAGCAGCCCCGGGCCATCGCTGACACCCTGCTGGGCCGGGTCGGCTCGGACGGTCGGCTCCTGCTGGACGAGATGCGCCTGTCCGATGACGAGTTGCGCGACGTCGACAAGGTGATCGTCATCGCCTGCGGCACTGCCTTCCACGCCGGCCTGGTCGCGAAGTACGCGATCGAGCACTGGACGCGGGTGCCATGCGAGGTCGAGCTGGCCAGCGAGTTCCGCTACCGCGATCCCGTCGTCGACCGGCAGACCCTGGTCGTGGCGATCAGCCAGTCCGGCGAGACCATGGACACCCTGATGGCGCTGCGGTACGCACGCGAGCAGGGTGCCCGGGTCCTGGCGATCTGCAACACCAACGGCGCGACCATTCCGCGTGAGTCCGACGCCGTGCTCTACACCCATGCCGGACCCGAGGTGGCGGTCGCGTCGACCAAGGCGTTCCTCACCCAGCTCGTCGCCTGCTACCTGGTCGCCCTCTACCTGGGGCAGGTGCGGGGCACGAAATGGGGCGACGAGATCAACGCGGTGGTCCGCGAACTCGCCGACATGCCGTCGAAGGTCGACCAGGTACTCGAGACGATGGAGCCCGTGCGGGCCCTCGCGCGCGGCCTGGCCGACGTGACGTCGGTGCTGTTCCTCGGGCGGCACGTCGGGTTCCCGGTCGCCCTCGAGGGTGCGCTGAAGCTCAAGGAGATCGCCTACATGCACGCCGAGGGCTTCGCGGCCGGCGAGCTCAAGCACGGGCCGATCGCACTGGTCGAGCAGGATGTGCCGGTCTTCGTGGTCGTGCCCTCCCCCCGAGGCCGCTCGGTCCTGCACGACAAGATCGTCAGCAACATTCAGGAGATCCGCGCGCGCGGGGCGCGAACCATCGTGATCGCGGAGGAGGGCGACGACGCCGTCGTCCCGTATGCCGACCACCTGATCCGGGTGCCGGCCTGCCCGACGCTGCTGCAGCCCGTGGTCGCGACGGTGCCGCTGCAGGTCTTCGCCTGCGAGATGGCGAGCATGCGCGGATTCGACGTCGACCAGCCGCGCAACCTGGCCAAGAGCGTCACGGTCGAATAGGGCAACCGTCGGCCGCCCATGATCATGTCGACTTTGCCCCCGGATGGGGAGGCGAAATCGACATGATCACCGGATGGGATGCCAGGCTGGCCCTGTGATCGTGGGCGTGGGAGTGGACGTCGTCGACGTCGCGCGGTTCGCCGAGACGATCGAACGCACGCCTCGCCTGCTCGACCGGGTGTTCACGCCGCGGGAACGCGAGCGGCCGATCGCGTCGCAGGCGGCCCGGTTCGCCGCCAAGGAAGCACTGGCGAAGGCTCTGGGGGCGCCGGAGGGTTTGCGGTGGCAGGACGCCGAGGTGGTGACCACGGCCGACGGGCGGCCCTGGTTCGAAGTCCGCGGATCCGTGGCTGACCGCTGCAAGGTGCTCGGCGTCGAAGGCGTCCACCTGTCGATGTCGCACGACGCCGGCATCGCCTCGGCGGTCGTCGTCCTGGAGGGGATGCCGTGATCGGTGCGTACCCGGTCCGCGACATCCGGGCGGCCGAGATGGCACTGATGGCGCGGCTGCCCGCCGGTGCACTCATGCAGCGGGCAGCGGCTGCGCTGGCAGCGCGGTGCGCCCGCCTGCTCGGGGGACCTTATGGCGCCCGGGTGGCGCTGCTCGTGGGTGCCGGAGACAACGGCGGGGACGCCCTGTACGCGGGGGCGCGGCTGGCCCGTCGAGGGGCGCGCGTCGACGCCGTGCTCGCCCGTCCCGACCGCGCCCACGCGCAGGGTTTGGCGGCTCTGCGCGCTGCGGGTGGCCGGGTCGCCGGCGACCCGGCCCAGGCGGTGGCCGGATCCGATCTCGTCGTCGACGGGCTGGTGGGCATCGGCGGCTCCGGGGGCCTGCGGGGGGAGGCGGTCGGCCTGGCCGACCTGGCCCGGGAGCACGGCGGGCTGGTGGTGGCCGTCGACCTGCCAAGTGGCGTCGACGCCGACACCGGCGAGCTTCCCGGCGCCCACGTGGTGGCCGACGTGACCGTGACGTTCGGCGCGCGGAAGATCGCCCTGGTCATCGACCCTGCCGCGGCCGCCGCCGGTCGGGTCGAATGGATCGACATCGGGCTCGGCACGTTCCTCCCGAAGCCGTCGGTCGAGGTCCTGGAACGCTCAGACGTCGCGACGTTGCGACCCGACCTGGGACGCGATGCCGACAAGTACTCGCGAGGCGTGGTCGGTGTGCTCGCCGGTTCGGCGGAGTACGCGGGTGCCGCAGTGCTGACGGTGGGCGGGGCCATCCGCGGCGGCGCCGGCATGGTTCGCTACCTGGGCACGGACGACGTAGCCCGGCAGGTGCGTCACCACTGGCCGGAGTCGGTGACCGCGAGCGGCAGGGTCCAGGCGTGGGTGCTCGGTCCCGGTCTCGGCACCGACGCCGACCGTGCTCAGGCAATGGGCACGGTACTGGCCGCGGCTGAGCCGGCGGTGGTCGACGCCGGCGGCCTGCGCTCGCTGCCAGCTCAGCTCGAGGTACCCGCCGTGCTGACCCCCCACGCGGGCGAGTTGGCGCGACTGCTCGGAGTGGATCGCCACGACGTCGAATCCCGGCGGTTGCACCACGCACGCACCGCCGCGACCCGCTGGAAGGCCGTGGTCCTGCTCAAGGGCTCGACGACCCTGGTCGCCGCGCCCGACGGGCGCGTTCGCGCCAACCCGACCGGCACGCCGGCACTGGCGACGGCCGGATCCGGTGACGTGCTCGCCGGGCTCGTCGGGGCGCTTCTTGCCGCTGGCCTGGACCCGTTCGACGCAGGCAGCGTGGCCGCGTACGTTCACGGCGCCGCGGGTCGGCTGGCGGCGCAGACGGCGGCGTACCCGAGTGCGACCGATGTCCTCGATGCCCTGCCGAGCGCGCTCGCGGGGACTGAGAGAATCGGCGGATGAGCGACACGCCCGTTCCGCACGCGCAGGTGCGGGTCGACCTCGGCGCGATCCGCGACAACGTGGCGGAACTGCACCGTCGTGCGAGCAGTGCCGCCGTCATGGCAGTCGTCAAGGCCGACGGGTACGGTCACGGACTCGTTCCCTCGGCCCGGGCGGCCCTCGCGGGCGGAGCCTCGTGGCTCGGCACGGCCGTGCTGGCGGAGGCGCTGGCACTGCGCGCCGCCGCAGTGCCCGGGCGGATCCTGGCCTGGTTGGCGGCCCCGGGCGAACGCTGGGCGGACGCCATCACCGCCGATGTCGACGTGTCGGCGTCTGCTGTCTGGGCCGTCGAGGAGATCGCCGCCGCGGCTCGAACGGCCGGCGGGGCGGCCCGCGTCCACCTGAAGGTCGACACCGGACTGGGCCGCTCGGGCGCAACGGTCGACGACTGGCCCACGTTGGTCGACGCCGCGCTGAAGGCGCAGGCGGACGGGCTGGTCGAGGTCGTCGGGCTCTGGTCGCATTTCGCGATCGCCGACGCCCCGGGCCACCCCACGGTCGTCGGCCAGATCGAGACGTTCAGGGACGCGGTCGCGCTCGCCGAGTCCCGCGGCGTCTCGCCTGAGGTACGCCACCTGGCCAACTCGGCGGCGACGCTCACCCGCCCGGATGCACGCTTCGATCTGGTGCGGCCCGGCCTCGCGGTGTACGGCCTCTCGCCGATACCCGACCAGGCGGCTCCGCACGAGGTCGGACTGCGTCCGGCGATGTCGGTCAGGGCACTCCTCGCGCTGGTCAAGAGGGTGCCCGCCGGACAGGGCGTTTCCTACGGGCACTTCTACGTCACCGACCGTGAGACGACTCTGGGACTCGTACCGCTCGGGTACGGCGACGGGGTTCCCCGACATGGCTCGTCCGGTGACGGCGCCCCAGGCGCACCGGTCCTCGCGGCCGGCAAGGTCCGGCGGGTGGCCGGCCGGGTCTGCATGGACCAGTTCGTGCTCGACCTCGGGGACTCGCCGGCCGCAGCCGGCGACGAGGTGATCCTGTTCGGCGACGCCGCCGCAGGCGAGCCGACGGCGCAGGACTGGGCACAGGCCTGTCGCACGATCTCCTACGAGATCGTCACGCGGTTCGGCCCCCGGCTGCCGCGCATCTACGCGCACGCCCAGGAGGTCGGTGCGTGAACCGTCTGCTCAGGCTCGGCCGAGCCGCCGGGTCGGTGGGTGCCGCCCTGGGCGTGGCGGCGGCGGGTGCAGCCGTCGGGTATGCGACCGAGCGGTACGTCGTCGGGCGGTCGTTGCGCAATGACGACCCGTATGCCGACGAGGACTTCGGCTCCCTGCGGGGAACCCCGCACATGGTGACGACCGACGACGGCGTCGACCTCTACGTCGAGGTCGACGAGGCGCCGGCGCCGGTCACGGTCGTGTTCACCCACGGGTACGCGCTCAACCAGGACTCGTGGCACTTCCAGCGCCGGGACCTCGCCGGGAGGGCGCGGCTGGTGCTCTGGGACCAGCGCTCGCACGGACGCTCGATGCGCGCACCCGACGAGAGCATCACCTTCGAGCGGCTCGGCCGAGATCTCGGCGAAGTCCTCGACGCGATCGTCCCCCGCCGACCGGTCGTGCTGGCCGGGCACTCGATGGGTGGCATGACGATTCTGGCACTCGCGGCGCAGCGGCCCGAACTGTTCGGAGACCGGGTGGTCGGCGTCGCACTGATCGCAACCAGTGCCAGGGACCTCGGCGCGGTGCCGCTGGGGCTGCCCGGACCGCTGGGACGCGTGGCCCACAGGCTTGCTCCTGGAGTCGTCGCCGCGCTCGCCCGCCGGCCCGGGCTGGTCGAGCGCGGGCGCCGGGCCGGCAGCGATCTCGGCTACGTGCTGACCCGCCGGTACTCGTTCGTCGAGAGCAGGTCCCCCTCGCTGGTCGAATTCACGGCGGCGATGAACGCCTCGACACCGATCGAGGTCCTCGCAGACTTCCTCCCGCTGTTCTCCGGCCACGACGGCAGGGCGGCGCTCCCGGTGGTGGCTCGCGTACCGGTCCTCGTCGTCGGCGCCGTCGGCGACCTGCTGGCGCCGGTCGAGCACAGCCGGGAGCTGGCCGAGTCACTGCCGGACGCGTCCTATGTCGAGGTCGCCGACGCCGGTCACATGGTGCTGCTGGAACGGCACGACGTCGTGACCTCGCATCTGGGGGAGCTCGTCGACCGGGTCACCGCCGAACTGCCACCGGCTGTGGCCCGCGCCGGTGCCCGTCAACGGTGGTGGCGCCGCCGGTGAGCACGGTCGGCCCGATCGAGGTCGCCGACGCGGTAGCCATGCGTGTCCTCGGCGCCACCCTGGCGCGCGACCTGCGCGCAGGTGACCTGGTGTTGCTCGGCGGAGAGCTGGGGGCGGGGAAGACGACCCTCACGCAGGGCATCGGCGCCGGCCTCGACGTCCGGCGGCCCGTCACGTCACCGACCTTCGTGATCGCACGGCTGCACGCATCGCTGTCGGGAGGGCCGCCGTTGATCCACGTCGACGCCTACCGGCTCGGCGGTTGGGACGAGTTGGAGGACCTCGACCTGGAGACGACGCTCGACCAGGCCGTCACGGTCGTGGAGTGGGGCGAAGGGCTGGCGGAGGGATTGGCGCCGGACCGGCTCGACGTGCACATCCACCGCACGGTGGGCGATGCCCCTGCAGGCACCACCTGGGACGTGCGCGAGGTCACGATCACCGGTGTCGGCGTCCGCTGGGCAGGTGTGGAGATGCGGCCCTAACCTGCTGGAATGGAGCTCCTCGAGCGGGACGCGCAGCTCAGCCTGCTCGGCGAGGCGCTGCAGAGTGCGGCGGTGGGCCACGGCAGGGTCGCCCTCGTGTCCGGTGACGCCGGCATCGGCAAGTCCAGCCTCGCGCGTGCGTTCGTCGAGCGGCATCAGGACAGGGCGCGGATGCTCTGGGGTATCTGCGACGACCTCTCGACACCGCGGGCGTTCGGGCCGTTGCTCGATGTGGCGGGCAAGGTCGGGGACGATCTGGCCTCGGCGCTGGTCGGGGGCGCCCCGCCGGACCGGTTGCTGGATCTCGTGCTCGCGGAGCTGGTGCGCCCACCAGGTCCGGTCGTGCTGGTGATCGACGACCTGCACTGGGCCGACCAGGCGACGCTGGACCTGGTGGTCTTCCTGGCCCGCCGGATCGACTCGCTACGCGCGCTGCTCGTCATGGCCTACCGGCCGGGAGAGATGGGCATGGACCATCCGTTGCTTCGCACGCTGGGCCGCATACCCGCGCACGTGGCGGTGCGGCTGCCGGTCGAGCCGCTCTCGGTGGCCGCGGTCGGCGCCATGGCCGGCGGTGGTGCCGCGGAGCTGCATGACCTCACCGGAGGCAATCCCTTCTACGTGTCCGAGGTGCTCGCGGCGCCTGAGGACGTGCCGAAGTCGGTGGTCGACGCCGTGTTGGCGCGCGTAGCACGATTACCAGCGCCCGCACAGCGACTGCTCGAGTTCGTCGCGCTCAGCCCGGTCCGGGTCGAACGGCCGCTTCTCGACGAGCACGTCCCGGGCTGGGCGATCGCGGTCGTGGAACCCGACCGCCAGCGCATCGTCTCGATCCATCGCGACGCGGTTGCCTTCGGTCACGAGATAGCCCGGCAGGCCGTTGCCGGGGCGGTGCCGGCCGCCCGTGCGGAAGAAGTCCACCGTGGCCTTCTGGACACCCTCATCCGGACCCACGCCGACCCTGCCCGCATCGTTCATCACGCGGTCGCCGTCGGCGACGCCGACGCCATCGTCACCTATGGGCTCGCGGCAGCCCGCCAGGCCGTCCGCTGTCATGCCAATCGCGAGGCGATGGCCCATTTCGGACGCGTCGGAGAGCTGGCCGCACGCCTGTCGTCGGCAGAACAGGCAGATCTCTATACGGAGTGGATGTCGGTCTGTATCGACATGGGCGACATCGAGCAGGCCGCGCAGATCGGACAGCGTGCACTCGTACTCCGACGGTCTCTCGGCGACACCGTCGGCACGGGCCGCATGCTGGTCCGCCTGGCGCATACGCACTGGGTTCTGGGACACGGTGCCGACGGCGACCGGCACATCGACGAGGCGATCTCCGTCCTGTCCGCTGGGCCGCCGGGCAGCGAGCTCGCCGACGCGTTCGCAGCACGCGCGGTTCGCGACATGATGAATTGGCGCGCGTCCGGCGCGTGGATGTCGGCGCACCGGGCGGCCGACCTGGCCCGCGAATGCGGCGACGACGAGGTCCTGGCATACGCGCTCATGGTCATCGGCATGACGGATTTCCTCCAGGGCCGCGACGGAACCGCCACGGTGGAGGAGGGCATCGAGCTCGCCCGCGCTGTCGGCGACGACCACACGGTCTGCGTGGCCTACGCCAACCTCGCCGAAACCGCTGTCGAGCACCGACAACGCGATCGGGCCCTGCGATACCTGGACCGCGGAAGCGCCTGGGCCGACGAGCACGAGGTGCTCAGCGTGCTGAGCTACCTGACCAGCCTGCGGAGCCGGCTCGAGCTCGATCGGGGGCGGTGGCACGACGCCGACGCACTCGCCGGATCCGTCCTGACCAGTCCGGCGACTAGCCCGCTCAACCAGATGAACGCCCTGTACACGATCACGCGTCTGCATGTCCGCCGTGGTGAGGATGACGCCGAGACGCTGGTGCGGCGGTTCGTCAGCGAAGCGGAGCGGACCGGCGAGCTGCAGCGCCTGGTGCCCGCAGCCGTAGTACGCGCCGAACGGGCCGAGCTCATCGGCCGGCTGGCAACCGAGCGCCCCGCGCTGCGCGACCTCCACGATCGGCTGGCCGACACCGGGCAGGGGTGGGCCATCGGCGAGGTGGCGATCTGGCTAGCCCGCGCGGGCGAACGTGACTTGAGCCCGGACGGCGCCGCCGCACCGTTCCGGCTCGAGCTCGACGGCGACTGGCAGGCGGCGGCGGCGGCGTGGGAAGACCTCGGCTGCCCGTACGAACAGGCCGACACGATGGTGCACAGCGAGCAGACGGATGCGATGGTTGCAGCACTGCCGATCCTCGACCGCCTGGCTGCGACCGCAGCGGCGAACCGTGCTCGCGAGAAGCTTCGCCGCCGTGGTGTGCAGCATGTCCCACGCGGTCCCCGCCCGGCGACACGCGCGAATCCGGCCGGCCTCACGCAACGGCAGGTCGACATCCTCGGGCTCGTCGCGAAGGGGCTGACGAACGCCGAGATCGCCGACCTGCTCGTCGTGTCGGTGCGCACCGTCGACCACCACGTCGCGGCGATCCTCACCAAGCTCGCCGTCGGGAGCAGGCGGCAGGCCGCGGAGCTCGCCCGCGACCTCGGCATCACCCCGGATGACGCCGTGGCCCTCGACTGATCCCTGGCGGAGACCGCGTGCTGACCTATCGGCGATCTGGTGCCACCATTCGTGTATGGGGGCGGGGTTGGTCGAACGCGATGCCGAACTGGAGGCGCTCGTCGCGTCCGTCGGCGCCGCCGCCGCCGGCGAGGGGTCGGCGATGCTCGTCCTCGGCGAGGCCGGCATCGGGAAGACCAGCCTGATCCGCGAGTTCCTGCGTTCCGTCGAGGGCGACGTGCACGTCCTCATGGGTATCTGCGACGACCTGCTCACCCCTCGAACCTTCGGTCCGCTGCGCGACGCCGCCGCGGCGGTCGGCGGACCATTGGCCGCGGCGCTGTCCGGTGAGCCGGACCGGGAGAACGTCTATCGCGCCCTGCTCGACGAGCTCTCGCGTTCCGACGCGCCGACGATCTTGGTGGTGGAGGACATCCACTGGGCGGACGACGCGACGCTGGACGCGCTGCGATTCGCCGCCCGGCGCCTGGAGCGGCTCCGGGCGGTCGTCGTCCTCTCGTACCGGGACGACGAGTTTCAGGCCGACCACCTCCGTCAGTTGCTCGGCGCACTCTCCGGTTCCACGGTCCGCCGGCTCGCACTGCACCGGCTCAGCGAGAACGCGGTCACTCGGCTGACACAGGCAGCCGGAGCGGAGCGTCCCGCCATCTATACGACGACCCAGGGCAACCCGTTCTTCGTTAGCGAGGTGCTCTCGTCGCCGACCACCGATGTCCCGGCCACCGTCGTCGACGCAGTGCTGGCCCGGGTCCATCAGCTGATGCCCGCGACGCAGGTCGCGCTCGACCAGTTGGCGGTCGTGCCCTCCCATGCGGAGGGCTGGCTGGTGACGGCGCTTCTCGGGGGAACGGGCCCGCTCGCGGAAGCCGAGCAACGCGGCATGGTCGAGCTGCGGCCCGAGGGTCTCACCTTCCGCCACGAGCTCGCCCGTCACGCCCTGGAGCGCAGCATGCCCGTCTCGCGGCGGATGGCGTTCAACCGTGCCGTGATGGTCGCGCTCCTGGAGCGCGACCACGCCGACCTGTCCAGGATCGTGCATCACGCCGTGGCCGCCGGTGAGATTCCCGTGATCCTGTCCCATGGGCCGCGAGCCGCCCGAGAGGCCGCGCAGGCCGGGGCCCACAGCCAGGCGCTTGCGCACTACGAGCACGTCGTCGCACACATCGATGCGTTGCCCAGCGACGCGCAGGCGCGGATCATGGTGGAGTACGCATGGCAGCTGTACGCGGCCTATCGCTTCATCGAGGCGGTGGAGGTGGCCGAGAGAGCAGCCGGGCGGTGGGACATGATCGGTGACCGGGTCGCCTACGGTGAGGCGCTCGTCGCCGTATCGCGCTCGGCGTACATGGCCGACCGACCAGGTCCGGCGAGAGCGGCGATCGAGGAAGCCGTCCGGGTGCTCGCCGACACCGGCAACACGGCGGCGCAAGCCTACGCCCAGGCTTATCACGGTGCGGTGCTGTCCCTGACCGACCAGCTGGAGGCGGCGCTCGAGCAGCTCGCGCTCGCCAGGGAGCTGGCCGAGCGCTCGAATCGTCCGGACCTGGTCGCGCTCTGCCTCGACTACGTCGGTTGGACGCGAGTGGCTCTCGGCGACGAACTCGGGGTCGACGACCTGCGGGCCAGCCTCGAACTGGCAATGTCGATCACGCACTATGAGTACGTGGCGCGGGCCTACACGAATCTCGGGGAGGCCTTCTATCACCTGCGCGACCACGACGCCCTCCAGCGGTGCATAGCCGACGGCGTCCAGTACTGCACGGACCACGACCTGCCGGCGCATGCGTACAGCCTGCGGGCGCACAGCGCCCAGCTGATGATGGTGCGCGGCGACCTCGAGGGCAGCGAGGAGCTGCTGCGAGATCTCGTCGCGGGTGTCCCCGACGCCGGCCAGCTGGCCCGGCTCACTCTGCCGACGCTGGGCAGGGTGCTGGCCCGGCGGGGAAGTCCGGAAGCCGAGCAGGTGCTCGACCGGGCGTGGGAGATCGCGCTGCGAGGAGACGCACTGCTGTCGTTGGCGCCGGCCGGCCTGGCGCGCATCGAGTGGGCGTGGCTGACCGGCGATGTCGACCGCGCCCACCCGCAGATCGATGTTCTGCTCGACCGCACCGCCCAGGCCGGCGGATTCCGCTGCCGAGGCGAGTTGCTCCGCTACCTGGCCCGCGCGGGTGTTCCTGTCGAACCCTTCACCGGCTGTCCCGAGGAGTGGGCGGCCGGCCTGCGCGGCGACTGGCGTGCGGCGGTCGCTGAGTGGGAGCGGATCGGTGATCCCTACGAACGGGCCCTCGAGCTGGCCGAATCGGGTGAGGTCACGTTCACGCTGGAGGCTCTCGAGGTGCTCGACGGCATGGGAGCTTCGGCCGCCGCGAAGGTGGTTCGACAGCGGTTGCGAGAACTGGGTGTCACCCGGATCCCGCGGCCGCGTCGTGCGGTCGCAGTGGCAAACCCGTCGAAGCTGACCGATCGCCAGCTCGAGGTTCTGGCCCTGCTGGCCGAAGGACTCACCAATGCCGAGATCGCGGATCGACTGGTGGTGTCAACCCGAACCGTGGACCATCACGTGTCGGCCATCCTCACCAGGATGGGCGCGGCCACTCGCCGAGAGGCCGTCCGGATGGCCTCCGACCTGCGACTCGTGTCCGGCTGAGGCTTCCACGCTAGGCGACTGCCTCACCGACCGCTTCTGCATTGTCCGCGATGACCTCGGCAATGTGCACGGCATCGTCGCCGACGCCGTCGATGAAGTTCGACTTGCGCCGGTGCAGCCATCGCAGCCCGAGGAAGTACAAGCCCGGCGCGGCGGTGACGCCGCGGCGCTGCACGGGCTCACCCTCGGCGTCGAACACGGGGGCATGGATCCACGAGTAGTCGCGGCTGTGTCCGGTAGCCCAGATGGCCGTCGTGACACCGGCCCGGCCGAGGTCGAGCGTCCTCGGCGCCTCGTGCGCCCACGGTGGCGGTGCCGGCGGCGTGACCTGCTCGGCGCGCGCGTCGATGTCGTACTTCTCGACGTAGCCGTCCACCGCGGCGCGCAGCCGGCGGACGTTCTCGTCGGCCTCCGCCAGCCGGGTCGGTAGGTCGTCGTCGAAGTACACGCTCCCTCCCTCGGCGGCGATGAGTCGGCCCGTGGGCACGACACCGTCCTCCACCAGCCGGCGCAGGTCCAGGTCGCGCTCTTCGCCCGCGAGGACGACGCTGGGTGCGTGCCGCGAGGCGCCCGGCTCCGGCAGCGTGTCGACGGTCCGGTCCAGCATGCCCATTCGGTCCATCCACCAGTACACGTCGTGACCCCGGTAGCGCCGTGGCAGGGGGCGGTGGCGTCCGACGGCGATGAAGACCTCGCGACCGGCGCGGGCCAGCTCATCGGCGATCTGCTGGCCGGACGGGCCGGCGCCGACCACCAGGACGGCGCCGGAAGGTAGCTGCTCGGGGTTGCGATAGTCGGTCGTGTGCAACTGGTGGACGCCTCGCGGCAGGTCGGCCGCAAGGGCGGGGACGGTCGGACGGTCGTAGTGCCCGGTGGCAATGACGACGTTGGTGGCATGAATGCGGCCGGTGTCGGTGCGGGCGATCCACCCGTGCGGCGCCTGGTGGACACCGGTCACGGTCACGCCGGTCCGCACCGGCGCGTCGAAGGATCGCGCGTAGTCGCCGAAGAACTCGACCACCTGCTCGCGGGTCATGAAACCTTCGCGATCGAGGCCGGTGTATCGGAAGGCCGGGAGCCGCGTCTGCCAGTTCGGTGTCAGCAGGGTGAACGAGTCCCACCGCTCACTACGCCACCGCTCGGCGATGTTGCCACGGTCCACAAGCAGGTGCTCGTGGCCGAACTCGGTCAGGCATCGGCTGAGCGCGAGGCCGGCCTGGCCGGCTCCGACGATCAGCGTCGGCACTCGGGTAGTCACGCTGTCCTCCGGGTGGTCGCGTGGAACGGGGTGTCACAGAGCTCGGGGATGGGGTTGCGGCCGTCGGGGCCGGGCGCTGTCGCGCCCGGCCCTTCCTGCGGAATTCGTTCAGCCGACGATGGCGTCGATCTCGACGGGTACGCCATTCGTCACGATGTCGAAGACGGCCGAACGCGCCCGCGAGCGCTCGAGCAGGCCGTGGAGGACTTCGTCGGGGGCGTCGCCCTTGATCCGGAAACTGACCCGGACCTGCTTGTAGCCGTTCCTGACCTCGCCGGAGAGACCGAGGATGCCCTGCACGTCGATGTCGCCCTCGACGGTCGACTCGACCTCGGTCAGGGTGATGCCGCGCGCCGCGGCGATGTTGACCAGTCCTGCGGTCAAGCACGCCGCGAGCGCGTGCAACACGTACTCGACCGGAGTCGGGCCGTTGTCCGCGCCGACGAGAACCTCCGGGTGGTCGGCGTCGAGGACGGTCTCGTCACGATGCCTCATCTCCTGTCCGGCACCGTAGAAGTCGCTGAACCGGCCCTGGCTGTGCGTTCCGGACACCCAGCGGTTATGTGCGCGGAACTGGAACGCGGCGATCTCGGGCTGAGCCTTGACGGCGTCCAGCGTCGCGAAAAGCGTCGCGGTGTCGACGCCGTTGCGAAGCGTCCGGTCGGTGGTTACCTGGGTCATGGGAGTCCTCCATGTCATCTCGTCGGGACCAGGTGCCCTCGACTGTGCGCGAGGTGATGGCCGCGTCTCATCGGCAGTCGTTGCCCATCTCTTCGTTGAGCGCCACCTAGGTTTCGTCGCGACCGGCGGATGCCGCTACCTATGCCGCCGGAAGCCACGCGGCGTGGGACCCGGAGCCTGGGGTGCGCCGTGCCTCGGCGACTCCGACGTGCGTCACGACCGGCCCCAATATTCCTCGTCCCCTCCGCACGTCGACCATGGGCATCTCACAAACCCGCAGGTCAAACGGCTTGGTACATCGCCTTCGCACGGCCTTTCGGCGACGTGGGCAGTCCGTCCGGCCCAGATAGGTAGCGATCACCGATGTCCGGCCGGCGTGGCGGACGGATCGTTGGACGTGGCGGCTACCCGCCCGGTCGGCGCGAACCGTGGCCGCCCGAGATCGGAAGCGGAAGGAGCTCGACATGCAGCACGACCACCTGTACGCGATGCTCTTCGAGGCTCGCCAGCGCGAGCTCGAACAGCACGCCAAGCAGGAGCGGCTGGCGGCGGAGGTCCGCCGGCGGCCGAGGCGCAGGCCCGTGGGCCGGCCGTCCCAGCTCCGGAAACGCGTGCTGGCATCGAACGGACGCGTCAACGTCAGCGTGGAAGAGGCGGCATGACCGCGGCGCCGGTGGCGGTGAGCGCACCGCGCATCGAGCTGGCGGCGGTCCAGGACATTGTTCCGGTCGCCGCCAGCGTCGTGCCGTTCGCGCTCGTCATCGGCAGCGCCATGCGGGCGATCGGCGTGCCGGGTGGCGTTGGCGTGCTCGGCGGCGGCGCGATGTACAGCGGCTCCGCTCACCTCGCCGCAGTCGCACTGCTGGGCGCGGGCGCCGAACTCGTGATGATCCTCGCCGCCGTCGCTGTCATCAACGCGAGACTCCTCGTGTATGGGGCCGCTCTCGAACCGCGGTTCCGCGACCAGCCGCGATGGTTCCGGTGGCTCGGACCGCACTTCCTGGTCGACCAGACGTACGCCCTGGCAACCGCGCGCGACGATCTCGATGCGCCCGACCGGTTCCGGCGCTACTGGCTGGTCGCCGGTCTGGTGCTGGGCGCCTTCTGGGTCGTCGCCATGGCGGCCGGGATGGGACTCGGCGCGGCGATTCCCGCCTCCTCACCGCTCAACTTCACAGCCACAGCGGTGATCATCGCCATGCTGGCGCCTCGGCTGCGCGCGCGCCCGCATGTCATCGTCGCATGCGTGTCCGCGACCGTCGCGACCGCGTCGTCCAGCCTGCCCAATGGGCTGGGCCTCGGCGTCGGCCTGGCAGCCGGCATCGTCGCCGGCGGACTGATCGAAGCGAGGCGGCGATGAGCGCGATGGTTCTTCTCGCCTCGAGCGTGGTCACCTGGTTGCTGCGCGTGGGCTTCATCGTGATTGTTCCGGCCAGGCGCCTGCCGGAGGGTTTCAGGCGCGTTCTCGACCATGCCGCGGTCGCTGCGCTCGCCGCACTCCTGGCCACGGCCCTTGCCCATGACAGCGGGGCAGCCTGGCTCCTGACGCCGTCGCCGGTTCACGTCGCGGTGGTGGCTGCCGGCCTTGTCGCATGGCGAACAGGACGCATGGGCCTCACGGTTGTCGTCGCGGTGACCGTGCTGTACGCAGCGCAGCTTCTTCCCTGACCGCTATCCGCTTCGGACGCACGGAAGCCCCCCTTGTTTCAGCCTGGCCGGGGCTTCTGCTGGTGTCGTGGATGTCGCGGGTCGTCGGGTGGGACGAGGGGGCGTTTGCCGTGGCCGGGGGCCAGGGCCCAGCGGTGGCGGGTCTTGAGGTCGTGGTGGTATCGGCAGAGCGGGTCGAGTTCGTCTAGGCGGGTGCGCCGGGTGCGGGCCCAGGGTTCGCGGTGGTCGTATTCGATGCGGGTGCGACCGCAGCCGGTGACGGTGCAGCCGGGGCTGGCCCAGGCCAGGGCGAGGCGTTGGGCGGCGGTGGGTCCGCGGCCGAGGTGGGTGACGTTGGCCACGTCGACACCGCGGGTGATGACCAGTTTGAGCACGGCCTGGCCGAGCAGGCCGCGGGCGACCGGCACCGGGATCGGGCCGACGCCGCTGATCTCGCACCGGGGGTCGAGGTGGCGTGCCA
>DATHII010000291.1:0-2026 GCA_035316885.1 Jiangellaceae bacterium
CCAGAACTCCTCGTAGGCCCACATGGTGAGGAATGCGGTGACGTCGGGGTCCTTGTGCGAAGGCGTGACGAGCAGGTCGCGCAGATAGCAGATGGTGTGGCTCTCGACGTCGGACATATACCGCAGGCAGCGCAGCGCGGAGCCCGACAGGGGCCGGTCGACGAACGAGTCGTAGTCGACGTCGTCGTTGCGGACCCGGTGTGCCGTGGCCGTGTACTCGCCGATGTCGAAACCCACTGACAGCCTCCGCTCACCCTCGGTGCCGACGTGCTCACGCTACGGGTCGAGCCACCCCGAAGACGAGGCGGCCCCGCCGCTGAGCCGGAGCTCGACGGCGGGACCTCGGACCGTCCCACGGGGGCGGACGGCCCGTAGCAACAAACCTACCCTTGTCCCGAATGGGGTGACTGACGGGACTTGAACCCGCGACTTCCTGGACCACAACCAGGTGCTCTACCAACTGAGCTACAGCCACCACGACGCGCCCAGTAGGGGCACGGCCGGACAAGTATAACGGGCTCGGTCGGCTCCGCCGGCACCCGCGCGCTCAGGGTTGCATGGGCTCCTCGGCGACGCGCGGATCGGCCACCAGACCCTCGCCGACCGACGCCGCGGCCACCCGCGACTCCGCGCTGTCAGGCCCCGGGAGCGGCACGAAGACGGTGCGGCGGTAGTACCGCAACTCATCGATTGAGTCGCGGATGTCGCCGAGCGCGCGGTGGTTGCCGGTCTTGCCGGGGCTGGCGTAGTAGACCCGCGGGTACCAGCGCCGGACCAGCTCCTTGATCGACGAGACATCGACGTTGCGGTAGTGCAGCCACGCCTCGACCTCGGGGAGGTCGCGGGCGAGGAACAGACGGTCCATGTGGACCGTGTTGCCGGCGAGCGGCGTCTTGGCCGGCTCGGGGACGTACTCGCGCAGGTAGTCGAGCACGACGGCGTTGGCGTGGTCGAGCGTGACTCCGATGGGGAACTCGTCGATCAGACCGCTGGCCGTGTGCATCTGCCGGACCACGTCCTGCATCTGCTCGACCGCCTCGTCCGGGGGCCGGATGACGAGGTCGACCCCCTCGCCGAGCACGTCGAGCTCGCTGTCGGTGACCAGCACCGCGACCTCGACCAGGGCGTCGTACGCCAGATCGAGCCCCGTCATCTCGCAGTCGATCCAGACGAGTCGGTCGCTGTTCACGGTGCCCAACCTATTGCGCGTCAGTGGCGCCGGCGTCGGCCGTGTCGAGAGGTTGTGGACAGCTCGGTCGTCGTCCCGGGCAGGCGGGGAGGTGCGGGCGACGACGGCTGCAAGGGAGCCTTCGACGATGCGAACAGCAGCACGGCCACCAGAACGAGGGCACCGAAGACCACCGCACCAACGGACCAGCGGGGGTGCCCGCCGAGCACGAGAACTGCGCCGGCGACGGCAGACGCGAGTAACCCGTAGACGGCGACCTCGACGATCGACGTGCGGGCGGCCGGCAGGTCCGCCGGATCCTGGCTCGGTTCCGCCGAGGCCCTGCCGGTTCCGCCGCGGCGGTGCTTCGACACGCCGCGGACGTTAGTCGCCTCCGTCCGCCTTCCGCCAGCGGGTCCGGCTGGAGCCGATGGTCGGCTGACCGGGCTGGAACCCTGCTTGGGGACGACCGGGTCCTGTCGATGGGTCCGACGGTGCGAACGGTTCAAGGCGCTCGACGCCTGTTCTCGCGTACTCGTTCGTGTCCCCTGCAACGCGTGTCCACAAGTGCTTGTTCATCGACGCTCGTGGCGTTCTGTCCGTCGTCAGTGTCGGTGCGGGCCGGTATTGTCGAATACATGTTCGAAGAAGTTGCGAGTCTCGGCGCCCGGTTGGCCGGCATCGTGGACGGGTTGGACCCGGACACCGTGTCCGGCTCCGCGGCGGGTGAGTTGTGGTCCGCGCTGGACCGGGTGGAGCGCCTCGCCGGCGCGGGTAAGACGCTGCTGGCCCGGCGGCTGGCCGACACCCACTGCCCGGACCGGTCCGGGACCCGGACCGCCGCCGAGGAGCTGGCCC
>DATHII010000292.1:0-7198 GCA_035316885.1 Jiangellaceae bacterium
TCGAGGTCGGCCGGCTCTTCGACATCGCCTGCCGACCTGTGGGCCTCGGCGAGGTCGAGGCACACCGAGCCCTCGCGCACGGCCCGAACCGCCAGGGCCGCCGCGAGCAGCACGGGGTCGGAGGACTCGCCGCACAGCCGGCCCAGCGTCGACGCCACATGGACGTCGGCGGCGGTCAGCACCCCTGCGGCGTTGAACTGGGCGAGCAGACCCTGTGCACGCGTCGCCAGTCGGTCGTCGTGAAGATCGTCGAGCACTGTCACGGCGCGCCTCGGTCCAGCAGTGCGGACACGTCCTCGACGAGCGCGGGGGGCGGCTGCCAGGAGAACACGCCGCACGGGTTGCCATCCGCGACGGGCGTGTCGGGGCCGCACATTCCGCGAAGAAACAGGTAGAGCACTCCACCGAGATGACCGTCTGGGTTGTAGCCAGGTTGCCGCCAGCGCAGGAACCGGTGCAGAGCCACCGAGTACAACAGCGCCTGTAGCGGGTAGTGCGCGCGGACCATCTCCTCGGCCAGCGCGGCCGGCCGGTAGTGCCATGCGGTCAGTGGCTCGGCGCCATCGGGGCCGAAGGTGCCGAGCCAGTTGGTCTTGTAGTCGACGACCAGGTAGCGGGCGTCGCCGTCCGGCGCGCGCAGTCGCAGCACCGCGTCGATGCTGCCGCTGAGGTAGCCGCGCAGCCGCTGCCAGGCCAGCGCCGGGGAGTGGAGGGCGTCGGCGTATCCGGCGAGCGGGTCGGACGAGGACAGGTGTCGCCGTAGCAGACCGGCTATCTCGGCGAGCGTTGCGGCGGTGCCGCGCGGGGAGTCGCCGCCGGCGAGAGGGAGTTCGAAGTCGAGCTCAGCCAGTCGGTCGGCAGGGGTGAAATCGCGCAGCCGACGTCCGTCGACGAGTCCGCCGAGCGGGGTGTCGAGCGCCGGCAGCAGACCGGCCGCGAGCGCGTCCGGATCCACCTCGGACCTGGGCCGACGGACCACCGCATCGTGGCAGCGCGCCGACAGCTCGGCCTCCAGGTCGACCGCGGCGGTGTCGACGGTCTCCAGCACGCCGTGGACGAGCGTGCCGAACGCGGTGCCGGACGGGAAATCGGCCAGCGGGGACGGCACCGCGCGCATCGCGGCATCGAGCAGGTCGAGCACGGGCGGCTCCGGCGGCGCGGGCAGCGCCGGCTCGTCCTGCCGCTCCTCGACCTCCGGCTCGCTGCCCACGCCGGGCGGCTCGGCGGCGCCGTCGTGGACGAACCGGGTCAGCCCGGTGTAGGAGGTGCGCCGCCAGCCCTCGTCGAGCCGACGGTCGAAGGCGGCCGCAGCCAGAGACGGCTCGTATTCGACAGCCGGCTGCCAGCGTGCCGGCCGATCGTCGCCGACGTCCTCGACGGCGACGGTCCCGCCGGCCGACGCGGCAAGCCCGTCCAGCCGTTTGCGCGCGTCGGCGTCGCGGGGGAGCGGCACCTTGGCCGGCGGCTGTCCGCCCTCGTCGAACGACCCGAACAGCAGCCGATGCAGCGGCGACTGCTCGGCCGTCGTCGCCGGCACCCACCACGCGACAACCTGGCAGCGCGCCCGGGTCATCGCCACGTAGAGCAGCCGCAGGTCCTCGCCAAGCTCCTCGGCCAGGTGCTGCTCCCGCCGCGTGGCGTACCCGGGGCCTTCGGAGCCGCCGACGTCGAGCAGGCGGGTGCCGTCGTCGTCGTGCAGGAGCAGGAAGTCAGGGGCGTCGCGCACGTACCGATCCCAGCCGAAGGGCACGTACACGATCGGGAACTGCAGCCCCTTCGCGCCGTGGATGGTGACCACCTGCACCGCGTCGGCGTCGGACTCCAGCCGGCGGCTGCGCTCCTCCGCCGCATCCGCGGCCGCCTCGGTGATCCGCCGCTGCAGCCAATCCACGACAGCCGCCGGGCCGAGCCGTCCCGCCACTGCCGCCGAATGCAGGGCCTGGCCGATGTGCCGGACGTCGGTGAGCCGCCGCTCGCCGTCGTCCGCGGCGAGCAGCCGCTCGGTCAACCGTGTCGACGACGACACCACCTCGAGAAGAGCCGCGACTCCGCGCTCGGCGAGCACGTCCCGCCAGGTCCGCAGCAGCCGGCCCAGCTCGTCGGTTCCCTCGTCGCCGGCGTCGGCGAGCTGCCGCGGTGTCCAGCCGACGAAGCAGGTCAGCGCGGCGGCCCGGGTCAGCCCGGCGCGATGGGGTTGTTCCAGCGTCCGCAGCAGGGTCAGCCACTCGCGGGCCACCGGCGCGAGGAACACGCTGCGGCTGCCGGTGAGCACGGCCGGGACACCGGCCGCGGCGAGAGCGTCGCGGATCAGCGCCGCGTTGTCGTTGGTCCGCACCAGCACCGCGACGTCGCCGGGGGAGACCGGGCGGGCGTCGCCATCGAGGCGCAGCCGCGCCGGACCGTCGAGCAGGGCGACGACGTCGCGGGCCAGGTCGGCGGCGACGACCGGCCGCGCCTCGGACACCCTGATCTTCGCCCGGTCGGACTCGCCGACCAGCGACCGCCGCACCACCCGCAGCCGCAGCGGCGGCCCGGCGCCGTCCAGCCGGGCCGACTCGTGCTGAGCGTCCACCTCCCGAACCGGGATCCGCTCGTCGCCGAGCGCGGCACCCCGGAACACCGACCGCAGCGCCCCCACCAGCGGCTCGTCGCTGCGCCAATTACGGTCCAGCGTGCGGTGGGTCGACGCCTCGCCGGTCGCGGACAGGTACGTGACCAGGTCCGCGCCGCGGAACGCGTAGATCGCCTGCTTCGGGTCGCCGATCAGCACCAGCGTCGTCACGCCGTGGAACGCGGTCTGCAGGATCCGCCACTGCAGCGGGTCGGTGTCCTGGAACTCGTCGACGAGCACCACGCGGTATCGCGACCGGACGCGTTCGACTGCGGCGATACCGCGCACCGGGTCGCGCAGGGCGTCGTCGAGCCGGCTGACCAGGTCGTCGTAGTCGAGCAGCCTGCGGGTCCGCTTGCGCCGGTACACCTCCGTGTATGCGTCGCTCGCGAGGGCGTAGCGGAGTTGCGCCGACGAGCCGGACGGTGCGTCAGCGGGGACCAGCCGCGCCTGGGGGTCGCCGACCGCGGCGCGGGCGACCCTCAGAGCGGCGTCGTGGCTGACGGCCGGCTCGGTGGTGTCCGCGGCGAACCGCTGCAGGTAGAGATCGGCGACGGCTTCGATCACCAGGTCGTCGACGTCTTCGACGAACGTCGCGTCCGGCTCCAGGTCACCGGCCAGCCCGAGCCCGTCGAGCATCTGGCTGCAGAAGCCGTGCGTGGTCGCGATCGTCGCCGCGTCGAACCCGGCGAGAGCGCGGGTGAGCCGGTGCCGCCGGCGTTGCACTTCCTCAGCGGAGGCATCCGCGAGCAGGCCGAGCAGCTCGTCGTCCCGCGCAAACTGCCCGCTGGCCAAGCCGCGCTCGGCGCTGACCAGCCGCTCGCGCACCCGCTCGCGCAGCTCCCGGGTCGCGGCGCGGCTGAACGTGACGAGCATCAGCTCCGGCAGCGTCGCGACACCTTCGGCGACGTAGCGGGTGGCGAGCGCGGCGATCGTGTACGTCTTGCCGGTGCCCGCGCTCGCCTCGAGGACGGTCGTGCCGGCCGGAAGCGGGCCGCAGACGTCGAACGGCCGGACGGTCACGACGACCGCTCCAGCTTCTCCGCCGCCCGCAACGGATCCCAGAGCCGGCGGGCCAGTGCCCCGAACCGGTTCGGCTCGTCGCCCGGCCAGCCGGCCGGCTGCTCGTCGTCGGTGGCCTTCTCGTCGAGCAGGACGTCCAGCGGCGCGGCGTCGCCCCACACCAGCTGGTGCGCGCGGTCGGCCTGCTCGCCGTCGTAGCGGGTGGTCGCCCACTCCTTGCCGGCCAGTTGCTGCGCGTTCGCCGCCGTCACACTCTCGCCGCGCTTGACCGCATACGCCTCGGACGTCTTCGTCGCGAGGGCAAGAGGCGCGCAAAGGCCACGGGCGCGAAGTTCCACGAGCGCGGCCAGATGTTCACCGGCCATCGCTACATCAACAGGCCCGAGCACGGAACGGGCGACGCCGGATCTGCGGTCGCGTCCGATCGTCACCGCCGTCCAGCTCGCGTCCGGGTGAGCCGTCGCGAGCGCGAGCAGTTGTGCCCATGCCCGAAGCCGGTGCTTGGGGCCGAGCCGCGAGTACTCGACCCGCACGACGGTGTCGCCGTACACGCCGCCGATGGTCCCGACCACGCGCCGCCCGGCCACCTCGGCGGCGACGTCGATCACCCGCGCCGAGCCCACGCGGACGTCCGCGCTCGCCTCGACCAGCGGGTCGACCTCGGCCATGACCCCCTCGACCACCCGCCGGCCGAGCTGGCCGGGCGGGAGGGTCTGCCGCCGCCACTCGGCCTGCATGCACGTCGTCGCGTCGGCGCCGGTCAGCCGCGCCCGCAGCAGCCGGTCGCCCACGGCCCACTGGTCGAGCGGCCCGAGGTCGACGGCGAGGGCGTCGTCAAGCTCGTCGTCGTCGCGGACCAGCGTGACCCCCAGCCGCTGCCGAAGGAACGCCTTGGCCGGGTGCTCCAGGAAGGCGATCAGGTCGTCGAGGGCCAGGTCGGCCGGCTCGTCCAGCGGGGTGAGTGGAGGATGCAGGAACGGGCCGCGCGGCTCGCGGGCCCGGATTGCGCGGACGGCGCCGGCCAGCGCCTGCCGGTCGTAGCTGAACGGCCGCGCACCGCTTCCGAGCGACCCGGTGACGAAGTTGCGCGCGTCGAACGGCTGCAATGGGTGGTGGACGACGACCTGCTCCCGCGCCGCGCCCCCGTCGGCGGTCACGGCCAGCGCGTCTGCGGCGTCGAGGATCTCGCCGACGGGGACGGCGGGCGGGCGGCGGGCGTTGGTGCGCGGGTCGGCGCCGGTGTAGAGAACGACGAGGTGGTCCTGGGCGGCGAGGATCGCGTCGAGTAGAAGCTGACGGTCCTCGCTGCGTGGGTCGCGTTCGCCGACCCGCGGGTCGCGGGCGAGCACGTCGTCGCCATCGACGCTCGCGGTGCGCGGGAAGCGACCGTCGTCGAGACCGAGCAGGCAGATCACCCGGTGCGGCACCGAGCGCATCGGCACCATCGAGCACATCGTCAGCTCACCGGTGCGGAAGTTGGCCCGGGTGGGCCGGCCGCGCAGCCGGTCGGCGAGCAGAGCGCGGACGTCGGCCAGCGAGAGGCTCAGCGTGTGCGCGCGGTCGCCTGCGTCGTTGGCGAACTGAGCGAGCTCCCGTTCGGCCTGGGCGGCCTGCCACTCGTCGGTCTCGGTGACGGCGGTGAGCCGGGCCAGCCCGGTGCCGAGCGCGTCGAGCCAGTGAGCGAGCGGGTGTTCGCCGGTGAGGTCGTCGAGCGTTGCGGCCAGCCGGTCGACGAGCTCGGCGAGCCGGCCGGCGAGGTCGATGTCGCTGCTGTCGACGTCGTCGAGGGGTAGCGCCTTGTCGACCCAGCGCAGCCCGTCCTCGGCCATCGCGGCGCCGAGCAGGATGCGGTCCAGGCCGGTGCGCCAGGTGTTCTGCGGGATGGTCTCCACGCCGAACGGCTGGCGGTGCTCGCCGTCGAGACCCCACCGGATGCCCGACGCCACCACCCACTCCCGGAGCCGTTCGAGGTCGTCGTCGCTGAACCGGAACCGTCTCCGGACCGGTGTCGACGCGGCGAGGTCGAGCACCTGGCTGGCGGCGACCCGGGCGTCGGCCAGTTCCAGCAGTGCGGTGACCGTGGCGAGCAAGGGGTTGGTCTGGCGCAGTGACCGGTCCGCGAGCTTGACCCGCAGCCGGTGGCCGGGGTGGGTGTCGGTCTCGTCGGCGACGTCGGCGAGGCCGAACGTCGCGGAGATCAGCGGTGCGTAGTCCTCGATGTCCGGGCACATGACCAGGACGTCGCGAGGCTCCAGGGTGTCGTCGTCGGCGAGCAGGCCGACCAGCACCTCGCGCAGCACCTCGACCTGGCGCTCCTGGCCGTGGCAGGCGTGCACCTGCAGGCTGCGGTCGTCTTCCTGTAGGACGGACGGCTCCGGCCGCGGCAGCGCGTCGTCCTGGAGCGACGTCTGCAGCCGGCCGAGCAGGGTCGGTGGACGGTCTCGCAGCGGGTGGTGGTGATCCTCGACGGCCGCGCCGCGCGACCCCAACCGGAGCTGCAGCTCGCGGGCGTCCTGGCCCAGGCTGGCGAGCAGGAGGTTGCGGGGCAGGTCAGCCGTCGGGTCGTCATGCCGTGCGGTGACGCCGGACGCGCGGGGAGCGATCCGATCCCACAGCGCGGGGGAGGGGTGCGGCAGCCACAGGTGGACGTCGCGGTGCTCGGCCAGCGCGTCGAGGACGTCGAGCTGCGCCGCCGTCAGCCGGGTCGGCCCGAACAGCGACAGCCTGCCCGGCAGGTCGACCAGGCCGGGCTCGGCCCGCAGCCGGTCGCAGGCGGGCGGCAGCCGCTCGGCGGTGCTCGGCAGCACGATCCGGGCCCGGACCCGTCGCCACAGCTCGCCTTGCCAGCGCAGGTCTCCCGGGAGATCGCGGTCGTCTCCCGCCGCCCATGCCTGCAGCATCGCTGGGCGGTGGGCCGCGTAGGAGTCGTAGAGCCTGGCCAGATGGCGGGCAGTTGTCAGTCGGCGCCCGCGGCGATGCAGGTCAGTCGTCTCGCCGACGCCCAGGTGGCCGGCCAGCGTCGAGCACCACGCCTCCGGCGCGCATTCGTCGATGGTCTCCAGCAGTACCCAGAGCAGCCGTTCGGGATCCCACGGGTCGTCGTCGGACCCGATCCCGGCTGCCGCGCCGAGCACCTCGGCCACCAGCGACGATGGATGCGGGAACCGGACGTTAGCGCACACCCCGTCCTGCTCACCGGCTGTCACGCCCAACACGTGCGACAGCCGCTGGCTCACCCAGCGCTCGACACCCCTTGCCGGGACCGCGACGACCTCCGGCGCGAACGCGTCCGCCGGCGGCCCGCGCAGCACCTCGGCAAGGCACTCGACCAGCCGGTCGGCGCGCTCGGATCGGTGCAGGTGCAGCACGTGCCTGATCTCCTGTCACGGACGGACCGGTATATGGACCCGCAGCACCGTTTCACCCGGTTGGGAATCGATCGTGATCTTCCCACCGTGGCGCTCCACGACGATGCGCCGTGCGATGTCCAGGCCGAGTCCGGTGCCTTTGCCCACGTCCTTGGTCGTATAGAAGGCCTCGAACGCCCGAGCCGCCACCTGTGGC
>DATHII010000293.1:0-7480 GCA_035316885.1 Jiangellaceae bacterium
CCCCGTCGCTGCTCAACGTCCTCGGTCAGCTGCTCGGGGAGTCCGAAGTGGCGGTGCACCTCCGGGTCGAGGAACCCGGCGATCTCGACCATGCTCCCGGCGCGAAGGCTCAGCACGTTGATCGCGCCGAGCCGGAACCGGGGGCCGTCATGATCGCCCTGGTAGCACGCGAAGGCGAGCTGGGCGTTCGCCGTGATCGGCACCAACCGCCACGGGGTCGCGAACATCCCTTCGCTGAGGAACCGGCCGACGTCCTCGCGGCCGAGGAACCACGCGGGCAACGGCGGCATGGTGAACCTTGCGTCCTCCGCCAGCATTTCCATGATGGCCGCCACACCGGCCCGCTCCCAGGCGTCCACGAACGCGTCAACCAGCTGGCGACGGCCGTCCGCGCCGAGGGCTTCCAGCTCGACCTGCTGTGCCGCTCACCGCGATAGGTCGCCACCACCCGCTCGAAGGCCGCCGAGCTGCCCCGGCGGGCCAGATTGATCTGGGTGGCCAGCAACTCCGGCTCGGGTTGCGAGTTCATGGGCTTGGGCCGGACTCAGCCGCGGAACTCGTCGAGGGCGAGCTCGGCTTGGGCCAGCCAGGACCGGCGGGCGTTCAGCGCGTCCTCAGCCTCGGCCAGCATTCCCGCGTCGCCGCGTTCGCGGGCTGTGGCCGCCTGTTTCTCCAGATCGGCGATCGACGCTTGCAGCTGCGCAACCGTCGCCTCGGCGCGGGCGCGGGCCTCGGGATTGGTGCGCCGCCACTCGCCCTGCTCGGCCTCGCGGACCGCCTCCTCGACGCGGCGCAGGCGGCCCTCGACCGTGCGCATGGCGTCACGGGGGATGTGCCCTGCGCCCTCCCAGCGCTCGTGGATCGACCGCAGTGACTCGCGCGCCGCCTTCCAGTCGTCGACCGGGAGAAGTGCCTCGGCCTCCGCGAGCAATGCATGTTTGAGCTCGAGGTTGCTCTGCTGCTCGGTGTCGCGCTTGGACAGGTCGGACGACCGTGCCGTGAAGAACGTGTCCTGGGCTGCCCTGAAGCGCCGCCAGAGTGCGTCGTCTGCAGGCTTCGGGGCGGGGCCGGCGGCCTTCCACCGCGCCATGAGCTCGCGGTACCGGCGTGCAGTCGCTCCCCAGTCGGTCGAGCCGGCCAGCGTCTCGGCCTCGGCGAGGATCTCTTCCTTGACCACTTTGGCTTGTTCGCGCCGTTCGGCCACCTCGGCGAAGTGGATCCGACGCCGGCGCGTGTAGTGGGTTCGCGCACTGGAGAAGCGCCGCCAGAGGGCGTCGTCGGTCGCCCGGTCGAGGCGGGGAAGGGTCTTCCACTCGTCCAACAGGGTGCGCAGACGATCGGCGCCGTGACGCCAGTCGTCGCCCTCGGCGATCGTCTCGGCCTCGACTGCGATGTGCTCCTTGCGGACGCGGGCCTCGTCGAGCGCCTGCGCTCGCTCGGCTCGCCGCTCCGCGCGCCGCTGGGCGATCTGCGCCTCGATCGCGTCGAGCCGCTGCGACAGCGCGGCGAAGTCGCCGATCGCGTGCGGCTCGACCAGAGCCTCGCGGAGCTTGCGGACGCCGGCCTGGGTCTCGTCGGGAGCCGCTGCGCCGGAACCCAAACGCTGTTCCAGAAGATCGACCTGTACCGCCAGGTCGTCGTACTTGCGTCCGAAGAACGCCAAAGCCTGCTCGGGCTCGCCGACCTGCCAGGACCCGATCTGACGCTCACCGGTGTCCGTGCGCGCGAAGACGTCGCCGGCGTCGTCGACGCGACCCCATTCGTTCTCGGCGACTGTGGGTCGCGCCGGGGCCGGCGTCGGAGGGGGGCTTGGCGTAGTCCCGTCCGAGCTCATGCGGCGGTCACGAGGTCGTCGAGGGTCACCGGCTGTTTCGGCGCGCCGTCCTCGTTGCCGTCGGCGGTGCCCCGCGCGGCGATGTCGGTGAGGACGTCGAGCCCTCCGGTGATGCGGCCGAAGACCGTGTACTCCGGCGGGAGCTGGGAGTCCTCGTACACGAGGAAGAACTGGCTGCCGTTGGAGCCGGGCTCGCCGGAGCGGTGCGCCATCGCCACCGTGCCCGCCGGGTAGGTCGCGCCGTCGGTGTTCTCGAGCCCGAACTCGTAGCCGGGCCCGCCACCACCGCTGCCGGTCGGGTCGCCGCACTGGAGCACGCGCAGGGCGGGCGAGCTCGTGAGGCGGTGGCAGGACGTGCCGTCGAAGTAGTCGTTGGCGGCGAGGTGGGCCAGCGAGCTCACCGTGCACGGCGCAACGTCCGCGAGCAGTTCCACGGTGACGGGCTTGCCGTCGAGGGTCAGCGTCGCCGTGGCGGCCGCGATCGGCTCGGCCGGGGGGAGGCCGATCGTCTCGGCGGGCGGGCCGGCCTCGGTGTACGTGCAGCTACCGTCGGCCGCTGCCGCATCGGTCGGCTCGTCTGCGGCAGTGGTCGTGACATCGTCCCCGCTCCACGGGCTCCACACGACGACGCCGGCGATGCTGGCACCCAGGACCGCGACCGCCGTGACGCCGGCCAGGATCTGGCGCCGCCGCCGGGCCCGGGCCGCTGCCTCGGCGCGGCGGGCCTGCTGCTTCTCCCACCGTTGCCGGGCGAGCTGACGCCGCCGCTGGCTCGTGCTGGCCACTGGTTCCTCCGTGCTCGTGCGTGCTTTCAGCAAGGTGCCGCCCGGCGCTCGACTGTCGCGTCGGCGTGCCCGGGTTGGCACAGTCTAGGCAGGACGTCAGCTGCTGAACGTCACGACTTCGTGTCGGATCACCTGCCCCGGTAACCTTCCGGACGTGCTCGTCGTCAGTTTCCCGGCCGCCGCATTCGCGACGAACTGCTACGTGGTGGCGCCAGCGGCGGGGGAGGAGTGCCTGGTCGTCGACACCGGCATCGGGGTGGTCGATCGCCTCGACGAGGTGCTGCGTGAGCACCGCCTCCGTCCCGCCGCCGTCCTGCTCACCCATGGGCACGTCGACCACGTCTACTCGGTCACGCCGGTGTGCGGTGCACGCGGACTGGCGGCCTACGTCCACGGAGACGACCGGTACCGGCTGGCCGACCCGCTGTCCACCCTCGACCCGATGCTGGTGGAGATGCTCGAGCATCAGTTCGGCGAGCGGGCCACCTGGGCCGAGCCCGAGGACGTGCGAACGGTTATGGATGGCGAGACGCTCTCGCTGGCCGGGCTGTCCGTCAGGGTCGACCACGCGCCCGGCCACACCGAGGGCTCGGTCATGTTCCGGCTTCCTGACACCGGGTCGGACGGCGGCGCGCAGACCTGCCTGACCGGCGACGTCCTGTTCGCGGGCAGCATCGGTCGCACCGACCTGCCCGGTGGCGACCACGACCTCATGCTGCGAAGCCTGGCCGAGAAGGTACTGCCCCTGCGTGACGACACCATCGTGCTGCCCGGTCATGGCCCGACCACGACGATCGGCCGGGAGCGCGCCACAAACCCGTTCCTGCAGGGGCTCATGAGAACGACGCGGAACTGAGGACAGTGGTGAGCCGACAGTTCCGCGCCCCCAGGGGCACGTTCGACCTCGTTCCTCCCCGCGGGGAGGCGGTGCTCGCGGTGCGTGCTGCGCTGTCCGGGCCCGTCCGGCGGGCGGCCTACGGATATGTCGAGACTCCGACGTTCGAGGAGACCGCGCTGTTCGTCCGCGGCGTCGGTGAGTCCACGGACGTGGTCACCAAGGAGATGTACTCGTTCGTCACCAGGGGCGGCGACGAGGTTACGCTGCGCCCGGAGGGCACCGCACCGGTGCTACGCGCCGTACTCGAGCAGAGATTGCACCGTGGCGCCCTGCCGGTGAAGCTCTGGTACTCGGCGTCGTACTTCCGTTACGAGCGGCCGCAGAAGGGGCGGTACCGGCACTTCTCGCAGGTCGGTGCCGAGGTCGTCGGCAGCGACGACCCGGCCGTCGACGCCGAGACGATGGTGCTGGCCGCCGATGCGTACCGCGAGCTCGGATTGACAGGCGTCCGGCTGTTGGTCAACTCGCTGGGCTCCGACGAGTCGCGCCCGGCCTATCGGGCGGCTTTGCAGGACTACCTGCGCGGGCTGGACTTGGACGCCGAGACCCGGCAGCGGGTCGAGCTCAACCCGATGCGGGTGCTCGACGACAAGCGGCCGGAGATCCAGGCCGCCCTCGAGAAGGCGCCGGTGGTCGCCGACTTCCTTTCGGCCGGTGACCGCGAACATCACGATGCCGTGCGCACGCTGCTCACCGACGCCGGAATTGCCTACGTCGACGAGCCGCGGCTGGTTCGGGGCCTGGACTACTACACCCGCACGCTGTTCGAGTTCGTCCACGACGGATTGGGCGCCCAGTCCGCCGTCGGCGGTGGCGGCCGCTACGACGGCCTGTCCGAACTGCTGGGTGGCCCGCGCCTGCCCGGTGTCGGCTTTGCGCTCGGAGTCGAGCGGACGCTGCTCGCCATGGACGCCGAAGGCCTGCCGCTCCCGGGTGCTCCCCACGTCGACGTCTTCGCCGTACCGCTCGGGGACCGGGCGGCACGCTATCTGTTCGGGGTCGTCACCGAACTACGGCGCGGCGGTGTTGCGGCCGACCTCGCGACCGGAGGACGCGGCCTCAAGGGCGCGATGAAGGCGGCCGATCGCAGCGGTGCGGCATACGCCGTCGTGCTCGGCGAGCGCGACCTTGCGGCGGGCGAGGCGCAGGTCAAGAACCTGGCGAGCGGCGACCAGGTGGCCCTGTCCCTGGACGCGCTCGTGGCCGACCTGCGCATCCGCGTGCTCGCCACGGTCGCCAACTGACGACGCGGCGCAACCTCAGTCCGGTTCGACCGTCACCTGCCGGGCGGCAACCAGGGTGCCGTGGACGAACCCTTCCAGCCGGATCGTTGCGGCACCGGACGGCGGGAGCTGCACGGCCAGCGTCGTGGCGCCGTCGGGTGTCGGGACGCCGCCGGGACCCTGCGGGCGCCCGTCGACGTAGACGTCGACGCTGGCGACCGAAACGGTGGTCACCTCGAGGAGCAGATCCTGACCGGTGACCGACGCCACCGTCGCGTCGAGCACGCGGATGGTGCGCTCCGAGAGGATCTTGCCCGCCTGGTTGAGCAGATCGCGGTTTCCCTCGAGCAGATCGTCGCGGCTCATGTCGTGCAGCTCGTGCGGCTGGACACCGAGGTCCTCGACCGGCTGACCGGCCGAGGCGCCCACCCTGAGGGTCCGCCGCAGGGACACCCGCATACCGGCACCGGCGGGCAGGACGCGAAGCGGGCCGTCAGTCCACTCGCTGCGCAGCTGGTCGTGGTCGAGGACGTTCGCGCCGCCCGCTCCGGTGTTGGCGTCGACACCGAGGATGTGACCGATCTCGTGGTCGGCGAAGCCGCCGGCGAACATGTCGCAGGCCGAATAGCAGAGCGCGTCGGTGATGAGCACGACCGGACCGTGGTAGAGCTGTCCCACGACGTTGACCAGGTCCGGCTCGGACAGCGGGATCGCGGTCGAGTACTGCGCCCCGGTCTCGATGGCCTGCGCGATCGACGCCTGCCAGGGCGACATGTCGGCCACCTTCGTGCACAGCTCGAGCGTCGAAGGCGTGTTCACGAACTGTGTCGGCTCGGGTTCGATCCGGCGCGGCGTCAGGAACTGCAAAAGGAACTCGGCGGCGATGATGTAGCCGCCGCCGTTGCCGCGGACGTCGACGATGAGCCCGTCGGGCGGGAACTCCTCGTCGAGCAGGCGGGCCACCTCGCCGACGAACTCGCCGATCTTGCCGTCCTTCATGTGGAACGTGAACAGCCGCAAGTAGCCGTACCTGCCGTGCGCTGTGTCGACGATCTTGGCGAACAGGTCGTCGGGCCTGCTGGTCGGGATGATGCTCTCAGCCTTTTGGGACTCGGTAGCGCGCGGGACGTCCGCCTTGGTGCGCTCGACCCGTCGCTCCTCCTTGACCGCGGCCGGGTGGAACAGTTGCTTCTTCACCCTGCGGACCAGCTCGGTGCGGAAGTCGACACCGACCAGGTGCGCCGGCGGCGTGGCCAGACCGGCCAGCAGCCCCGAAGGAGCGGCAGTGTCGCCGAGGATCTCGGCGACACTGTCGAACACCTGCCACACCAGGCGAGCCTCGTGCGGCTCCCCGTCGACGAGGTAGCGCAGGTCGACCCAGTCCTCCTCGGGGGGCAGTGAGACGACGAGGCTGCGCAGCGTCAGGTTCTCGAGGCCGCGGGCGGTGCGGGCCGGCAGGTTGCTGCCCGCCTCGCGCTGGGCGTTGCGCCATACCGCGAGCTCGAGCGGCGCACCGTTCCAATGCGTCACCTCGACCCCGGCCGCCAGGGTCGGCTCGCTCACCAGGTGGTCGAAGACCTTGGACACCATCCACTTGGGCTTGCCCGATTCGACGTAGCGCTCGATGAGCACACCGAGGAACGCCAACCGGCCCGCGTAGGGCTTGGGGAGCAGGTAGTTGGTGTGCAGGTCGCGCACCGAGATGAAGATGTCGAGCAGTTCGGCGTGGAACTCGCGGTCGGTGAGCACCTGGAGCCGGTAGGCGAGCAGCCGTAGACGTTGCGCCGGGTCGACGGCGTGCATGGCGCGCTTGAGCGGCAGGTGGACGTACAGGTTCTCGACCAGGACCCGTGCCTGCTCGACCAGCAGCCGGCGCTGCGGGACGGTCAGCGGCCTCTGCTGGTCGGCGAAGTCGCGGAACTCCGGCATCGTCCGAACGACGCCGAGCCCGTGGCCGCGCGAGATGGTGGACGGCTCTGCCATGGTGCCCCCTCGGATCGGCGCGCCCGCGGTCAGCGGGCAGCACACGCCTGCCCCTTGATCAGAGCGTGACGCCACCCTGCCTGATACGGGCCCGCCCTGACCAGATGCCCACCAACCCCTCAGCCCGTCTTGTGGCGGGTTGGACACGCCTCATTGGCGCCCCACACGTGGCAAACCCGCCACAAGTCGATCGGGGTTTGGCTTCTCGCTAGGGTGCCGACATCCTGGCGCCTGGTTCGTGGAGGTGGTCCTGTGCAGGCCGAGCGAGGGTTCCCGGAGCTTCTTCAGGTGGTCTTGGACTGCACCGATGCGCGTGGGCTGGCGGAGTTCTACCGTCGACTGTTGGGCTTGCGGTACCGGCCCGGCGATGAACCGCCAGCCATCGGCGAGCCGGATCCCATGGGCGAGGACTGGTTGGTGCTGCGGGACGCCGCCGGACTCAACCGCCTGGCGTTCCAGCAGGTGCCGGAGCTGCCGGAGGCGACGTGGCCGGAGGGTCCGATACCCCAGCAGTTGCACATGGACCTGACGGTGCCGACGACGGCGGATCTCGATGCCCAACACGATCGGGCCCTGGCCCTCGGCGCCCGACTGCTCCACGACCGCTCCGACGATCCCGAGGAGCCCCTACGGGTCTACGCCGACCCTGCCGGACATCCGTTCTGCATCTTCGTGGTCAACCCTGTGCCAATCTGAGCGCGCTGCCAGAAAGCACGGCGCAGTAGCTTGCATTGCGCTCGAACACGTGTTCGAATGA
>DATHII010000294.1:0-5073 GCA_035316885.1 Jiangellaceae bacterium
TCGGGAACGAGACCCGCCGCCGCATCGCCCTCATGCCGGTTCCCTGAGCAACCCACCCAACCCGCCCGGGCCCATATGGGGCCCGGGCGGGCGCGTTTCCAGGGCCCCTCCGCCCTGACCCGGGCCGGCATCACCGCCCACGCCGCCCTCCTGGCCAAGGTCTCGAGCAGCCGTCGCCAGGTGACCGCCGGCATCACCCCCGACGACTACCTGGCCACCGTCGAGGTCCTGCGCCGAATGGCCGCCAACCTGGGCTGGGACGACCCCGGCGGCGGCCCGTCCCGCTGACCTGCCGACCGCTCAGTCGGGCTGGTCGTCGTGGGGGATGGTGCGCAGGACCCTGGCCGGGGACCCGGCGACGATGGTGTAGGGCGCGACGTCGCCCAGGACCAGGGAGCCGCCTCCGACGACCGCGTGGGCGCCGATCACGCAGGGGCCGAGGACCAGGACGTTGCTGGCCAGCCAGGCCCCCTCGCCGATGACGATGTCGCGGCCGCTGCGCGGGATCGCGAGCTGGCGCTCCCGGCCGAACTTGTTGATGTCGTGGGTGCCGGTCAGGACCGAGACGCCGTGGCCGAAGAAGGCGTACTCCCCCACCGTGATGTCGCCCGAGCCGACGTTGAACAGGGCGTTGTTGACCACCGCGGTGGGGTGGATGTGCAGCCGCGCCCGGTCCCCGTGGACCAGGTACTTGTACATGTCCTCGTGCGCCTGCGGGCCGGCCTGCCTCGGGTCCTGCTCGGCCAGCACCTCACGGAGCGGCTGCCGCGGCGAACGGCCGAGCAGCCGCGCCACCAAGCGGTCGAGTGTCGTCATCCGCGCCTCCTGTCCATGAACGCACCTATCGAATCAGACACCCTGGGAACCCGGGAAGTCACTCCGGCTGGGCGCCGGGGGCCCCCAGACATCAAACCGGGCTGGTGGGCCATCCGTGACGGGTGATACTTGTCGACGGCGGCTGAGGAACAGGAGGTGGACCATGGCGAGGATCGTGGTTGGGGTGGATGCATCGCCGGGCGCATTACGGGCGATGGCATGGGCGGCCGAGGAGGCGCGCCTGCGGCAGGCGGCCCTGCAGGTGGTGCACGCCTACCACTCGCAGGAGCTGGCCGCTCCGCTGTACTTCCCGTCCCAGCATGCGCTGCCCGGCAGGGCGGTCGCCGCCGGTGGAAGGCCGGCGCAGCAGGAGTTGGCCGAGACCCTGCGCGATCGAGGCGAGTTCGAGGGTGCCGTCCGCCGCCAGGCCGAGGACCTGCTCGAGGCGCTGCTCGACGAGCTGGGCGAGGCGGCCAAAGGCGTTGAGGTACAGCGAACGGTGGTGGAGGACCGGAACCCGGCCGAGGCGCTGGTGGAGCTGTCGGCCGATGCCGACCTGCTGGTCGTCGGGTCACGGGGCCGCGGCGGCTTCACCAGCCTGCTGCTCGGCTCGGTCAGCCATGCCGCCGTGCTGCACGCGACCTGCCCGGTGGTGGTGATCCCGTCGCATCGCGACGACCGTGGAGCGGGGTAGCGGGCCGGGGATCGTTCGCGCGCGCCGGTTATAGTCGTGCGCGTTGATCCTCACCAGGGCACGGACAAGGAGCAACCATGACCGGCGGCCCCGCAGCAGGCATCCCCACCTCGACCACCTTCGAGCTGCCCGGCTACACGGTGGAACGCACCCACGGCCTGTCCTGGGGCCTGATCGTGCGGAGCGTCGGGCTGACCAAAGGCCTCACCGGCAGCCTGCGCTCGCTGCGCGCCGGCGAGGTCAAGGAGTTCACCAACGTGGTCGACCAGGCACGCCACACGGCGCTGGAACGCCTCGTGGCCCACGCGGAGCAGCTCGGCGCCAACGCCGTCCTCGGCGTGCGCTTCGACTCCTCCGACCTCGGCAACGGCCTTGCCGAGATCGTCGCCTACGGCACCGCCGCAACCGTCCGCCCAGCCTGACCCGACCGACGCCGCTGCCATCCCAACGACCGAGCCACCAACGACGGAGCCACCGGTCCCTCCGGACGACGTCAGCTGGCATCAACGCGTGACCGCGGTACCCCTGCGCCGAAACCGCGACTTCGTGCTGCTCCAGATCGGGCAGCTGCTGTCGGACGCCGGCACCCAGTCGACCTCGATCGCGTACCCGCTGCTGGTGCTGGCGGTGACCGGTTCGGCCGCGAAAGCGGGCGTCGTCTCGTTCGCACGAACCCTCCCCTGGGCGCTGTTCGCGCTCGTGGCCGGCGTGGTGGCCGACCGCTGGAACCGCAAGGGGCTGATGATCGCGGCCGACGGCGTCCGCGTGCTGGCGATCGGCGGCCTCGCCGCGGCCATCCTGCTGGACCGGACCGGCTTCTGGGCGATCCCGCTGGTCGCCTTCGTCGAGGGCAGCGGCGCAGCCCTGTTCTCCGCGGCGCACGCCGGCGCCCTGCGCGCCGTGGTGCCGGCACGCCAGCTGCCGGCGGCCGCGGGCGCCCAGACGGGCCGGCAGGCGGCGGTGCAGCTGGCCGGCCCGCCGCTCGGCGGGGCGCTCTTCGGGCTCGCCCGCGCGCTGCCGTTCCTGGTCGACGCGGTCTCGTACGCGTTCTCGATCGTCTCGCTGCTGGCGATGCGGACGCCATTCCAGGAGCAGCGCGCGCCCGACACCTCGTCGCTGCGCTCCCGGCTCGCGGAAGGCGTTCGCTTCCTCTGGGGGCATCCGTTCCTGCGCACCTGCGCGTTCCTGTTCGGGCTGGCGAACTTCGTCGGCCCCGGCGTCCTGCTCGCGGTGGTGGTGCTCGGCAAGCGGCAGGGCCTGTCGGGCGGCCAGGTCGGCGCGCTGGTCGCGGCCTTCGGCGCCTGTCTGCTGGTCGGCTCGCTGGTGGCGCCGCTCGTCCGGCGGCTGCTGCCGGTTCGCGCCGTGCTGCTGCTGGAGCTGTGGACATGGCCCGGCTGCGCCCTGTTCCTGGTCTGGCCGAATGTCTACGTGCTGACCGCCAGCATCCTGCCCACGGCGCTGGCGATCCCCTCGACCGACTCGGTCGTCCACGGCTACCGGATCGCGATGACGCCCGACCGGCTGCTCGGCCGGGCTGAGTCCGTGCGGAGCATGATCTCGCTGCTGATCGCGCCGCTCGGCCCGCTGGTGGCCGGAGTGCTGCTCGACGCCGTTTCGGCGCGCGCCACCATCGCCCTGTTCGCCGCGTTCGGCCTGGTGCTGGCCATCTGGGGCACGCTGAGCCCGTCGATCCGCGCGGCGCCGAGCCTCGACGAGCTCGACGACCTCCCCGGAGGCGGAACCTCGCCGCGGCAACCCCCTGAGCGCAGCCAGGCGTAGCTCCCCGCCGGCCGCGGTTCCATGACGTTCGCCACACCTGCGCGAGCGTGCTCATCGTGGACCTGCCATCGCGGCGAACTTCGCCCCGTACACTGAGCCGCCGTGACCACAGGAGAGGAGCGACGTGGGCGATCCACTGGACGAGCAGGCCGAGACGCTGGCAGCGCTCAGGCAGGTGCTCGACGCCGCCGGGCCGTACCTGGACCGGTTGCCGCAGCGGCTGGTCTACGACCGCGCCGCCGAGCCGCTGCTGGGGGAGCTGGGCGGGCCGCTACCGGAGCAGGGCTCGGGCACCCGGACCGCGGTCGAGACGCTGTTGCGCATCGGGACGGCGACCGCAACCGCCTCGGCCGGGCCGCGCTTCTACCACTTCGTGATCGGCGGCTCGACGCCCGCGGCGCTGGCCGCCGACTGGGTCGTGTCCCTGCTGGACCAGAACGCGTTCGTGCGGGCCTCGTCGCGCTTCGCCGACGCGGCAGAGACGGTCACGCTGGACTGGCTGCGCGAGCTCGTCGGCCTGCCACCGGGCTGGGGCGGCGCGCTGACCGCCAGCGCCACCTTTGCCAACCTCACCGGTCTGGCCCTGGCCACGCACTGGTGGGCGCAGGGGCACGGGGTGGACGTGACCTCGGCGGGGCTGGCCGGTCTGCCGCGGATGCCGGTGCTGTCCGGCGGGTACGTGCACCCCAGCGCGCGCAAGGCCCTGCAGATGCTGGGCCACGGCAAGGACACGGTCGAGGTGTTCACCCGCGACGACATCGGCCGGATCGACCTGGCCGCGGTACGGCGACGGCTCGGTGAGCTCGACCGAGCTCCCGCCGTGCTGATCGCCACCGCCGGCGAGCCCAACGCGGGCGAGTTCGACCCGCTGGCCGACCTCGCCGGCTTGGCCGAGGAGTTCGGCGCCTGGCTCCACATCGACGGCGCGTTCGGTCTCTTCGCGGCGCTCTCCCCTCGCACCGCACACCTGACCGCGGGAATGGAGCGCGCCGACTCCATCGCCGCCGACGCCCACAAGTGGCTCAACGTGCCCTACGAGAGCGGGTTCGCGCTCGTCCGGGAGCCCGACCGGCTCGGCCGGGCGTTCGGCATGCCGGGGGCGGCGTACCTGCCGGGCCCGGACGACCCTCGGGGTGGCTACGGCCTGCTGGGCCCGGAGTCCTCACGGCGGGCGCGCGCCCTGCCGATCTGGGCCACGCTCGCCGCCTACGGCCGCACCGGCTACCGAGCGCTGGTGGAGCGACACTGCGACCTGGCCGCACACCTCGCGGCGACCGTCGACGCCGCACCCGACCTGGAGCGCCTGGCCGAGGTCCCGCTCAACGTGGTCTGCTTCCGCTACCGACCGACCGGCCTGTCCGAGCAGGAGCTCGACGACGTCAACCGCCGGCTCGGCGAGGCGCTGCTTGACGACGGTCGGGTGTTCGCCGGCACCACTGTCTACGGTGGTCGGGTGGCGCTGCGTCCGGCGATCAGCAACTGGTGCACCACCGCGGCCGACCTCGACCTCCTCGTCGACGTCGTCCGCGAACTGGGCGCCAGCGCCGCCCACGCCGGTGGACCGAACCAGGGATGGGGAGGTGAAGGTGGCGGCGGCTGAGGCGGGCTTCGGCGCCGCACCGACCGAGGAGCTCGCGGCGGAGCGGCGCGCCCGCTACCTCGCGCAAGTGCGCGCGCAGGGCCGACGACTGACTGCACACCGGCGCGGAGATCCTCGCCTCGCCACCTGACGACTCGGACCCTCCAAGCGACGAGGAGCTCCTCGCCTTCCTCGACGTGATCTA
>DATHII010000295.1:0-3958 GCA_035316885.1 Jiangellaceae bacterium
CACCAGTGCCGGCAACCTCGGGCCGCTGCACCGCGGCCACCACACCGACAAAACCCACCACCACTGGCGACTCGACCAACCCGAACCCGGCCGATACACCTGGACCGCACCCACCGGACACACCTACCAGGTCGACCCCGAAATCGTCGGCCTCCTCCCCCAACCCCCACCCGCAGACCAGAACAGCGATTCGGAGCCCGTCGACCCCGACCCACCACCGTTCTGACGTCCCTGTCCTCGCGTCATTGACGCCGCGGTCCTGCCGGAGCACGACTGCCTGGGTGGCCGACATCGTCAGGCGCCAACTCGGCCAGGGTCGAGTGACCGGCTGTGCAGTTCCTCGGCGATCTTGCGGGCGGCGATGAGGATGGGATCCCACACCGGCGAGAACGGCGGCGCGTAAGCCAGGTCGACCATGCTCAGCTCCGCCGCGGTCATTTCATTCCACAGCGCCAGCGCGAGCCCATCGATCCGTTTGGCCGACCCCTCTCGGCCAACGAGTTGGGCACCGAGCAATCGGCCGGATGGATCCTCGGCGATCACCTTGACCGTGATCGGCTTCGTGGCCGGAAAGTAGCCGGCGCGCGTGGTCGACTCGATCGTGGCCGCCACATACCGGAGACCAGCCCTCCTCGCGTCTGCTTCCCGCAGGCCGGTGCGCGCCACCTCGAGGTTGCACACCTTGCTGATCGCCGTGCGGACAACGCCGGGGAAGGCCGCGTCCCCGCCGCCGAGGTTGGTCCCGAGCACGCGCCCCTGCTTGTTGGCATGGGTGCCGAGTGGCGTGTACGTCCAGGTCTTGGCGATGCGGTCGTGGGACTCCACGCAGTCTCCGGCCGCCCATACACAGTCGTGGCCGGGCACCCGCTGGTGGTCGTCGACCCGCAGCCCTCCGAACTCGCCCACCGGCAGCCCGGCGGCCTCGGCGAGGGCGGTCGCGGGTTCGACGCCGATGCCGAGCACCACAGTGTCGGCCGGGTAGGTCTTGCCGCTGGAGGCGACGACCCCGCGCACGGCACCGTCGGCACCGACCTCGAACGCCTCGACCGGAGTGCCGGTCTCGACGTCGATGCCCATCGCCTCCATCGCCGCGTGGACCTGGCTCCCGAGGTCCGGGTCCAGAGTGGACATCGGTTCAGCCGCACGGTCGATCAGCGTGACGTCGAGCCCGCGCACCACCATCGCCTCGGCCATCTCGATGCCGATGTAACCGCCGCCGACGATCACCGCGCGGCGCGTCCTCCTGGCGGTCAGGTGGTGCAACAGTGCGGCGCCGTCGTCAAGTGTCTGAACTCCGTGGACGCCGATCGCGTCCACTCCCGGCACGTCGGGACGGATCGGCCGTGCGCCCGTCGCGATCACCACCTGGTCGAACTCCAGGGTGCCCTCGGCGCCGGTCTTCCGGTCGACGTACCCGACCGTGCGGCCGTCGACGTCGAGACGGACCGCCTCGGTGAGTAGACGGACGTCGATGCCGTTGGCTCGGTGCTCGGCCGGCGTCCTGGCGACGAGCGCGTCCGGCCCCTCGACGGCACCGGCGACCCAGTAAGGGATGCCGCACGCGGAGTACGACGTCCAGTGGCCGCGTTCGAGCGCGACGACCTCCAGCGAGCGACCATGCGTAACTGCGGTGCGCAGAGCCTGCGAGGCGGCGCTCATCCCGGCGGCGTCCGCACCGATCACGACGACGCGCTCAGTCATGACGCCACCCTGGCACAGTGAGATCACTGCTGGCCGAAGCGGTGGCGCCGCACCCAGGCGTGCATGGCGATGGCAGCCGCGGCGCCGGCGTTGATCGAGCGGGTCGAGCCGTACTGGGCGATCGAGAGGACGACGTCGATCTGCTCGCGCGCGTCACCGGACAGCCCCGGGCCCTCCTGGCCGAACAGCAGCACGCACCGTTCCGGAAGGTCATACGTCTCCAGCGGTACGGCGCCGGGAAGGTTGTCGACACCCAGCACGGGCAGCCGGTCCGATCGCGCCCACGACACCAGGTCGTCGACCGTCGGGTGGTACGCAACGTGCTGGTAGCGGTCGGTCACCATCGCCCCTCGGCGGTTCCACCGTCGGCGGCCGACGATGCGCACCGAGGCCGCCAGGAATGCGTTGGCCGTCCGGACGACAGAGCCGATGTTGAAGTCGTGCTGCCAGTTCTCGACCGCGACGTGGAACGGGTGCCGCATCCCGTCGAGGTCGGCGACGATCGCCTCGTGGCGCCAGTAGCGGTAGCGGTCGGCGACGTTGCGGTGGTCACCGGCAGCGAGTAGGTCGGGGTCGTAGCGCGCGTCCACGGGGAGCGGGCCCGGCCATGGCCCCACGCCCGGTCCGCTGCTGGCCTCCACGGCAGCCCAGCATCTCAGACCTGGTCCCGGGCCTCCCCGTTCTCCACGATGCCGTCGTCCCCTGGGATGCCCAGCGGCCCGGCCAGCCACCGGAACCGAGGTGCCCCGGCCATCAGTCGCAGCGAGTGCGCGCCCTCCTCGTACACCCTGCGGCGCGCCTCGATGCGTCGCTCAGCGTCTGCGAGCCGTTCTCGGATGACCACGACGTCGGGGTGCTTGCGCAGCTTGGGTGACCTGTCGACGACCTTCTCCAGCAACGCCAGCGCCGCATCGAGCTCCTGCTCGGCCACGCCCTGTTGATCCGGCGACGCACCCGGCAGATCGGCCACGGATCGTGCATCCTTCACCTGCTCCACCAGGTCCGTGCGGCGCCGGGAGTGCGCCCGAACCGTCTCGGCCAGCTCAACCGCCAGGTCACGACGCCGTCGCATGGCCAGCAGCACCTGCTGCCACGAGTCGTCGACGGTCTGTTGCAGACCGCGCAGGCGCATGACCAGGTATCCGGCAACGGATATCGCGACGACGGCGACCGCCGCGGCTACGACCCCCCACACCCCCATTGGACGAGCGTACGTGGCGGCGGGTCAGGACTCGGGGCCCTCCTGTTCGATCTGATTGACGCCACTACCGCCATCGAGAAGGTCTGCGCCCGGCCCTCCGGTGAGCACGTCATCGCCGGTGCCTCCGGAGAGGATGTCGTCGCCGAAGCCACCCAGCAGGACGTCCGCGGCGTTCTCGCCACGGAGGGTGTCGTTGCCCGCCCCTCCGCAGATCACGTCCTCAGCGTTTCCACCGCGGATCACGTCGGCGCCGCCCAGGCCCATGATGACGTCACGCTTGATGGTGCCGGTGAGCACGTCGGGGCCGTCGGTGCCGCGGATCGTCGGCAACCGTCCCGCGCAGCGCTCCTCGAGGTCGACACCCAGGACCAGCGGGTCGTGGTCGCTGGAGCGGAACGGGTTCGGGTTCTCCGGGTCCACCGCGAACAGCGCCGGGTCACCGTCGTACTGGTAGGCGAACGACTCGACCGCATTGATGTTCCAATGCGCCAGACCGGTCACCTTGGGAGTCAGCACGCCGCTGGACATCGCATGGTCCAACGACCCCGACAGTGCATTGAACACAAAGCTGTAGCGGCCTTCGTCCAGCAAGGAACCGAGGTCGGTGAAGCCGGCTCCCTCCAGGACGTGGATCGGGTCCTCTTCGGTGTAGGCGTTGATGTCACCCATGATGAGGACGTCGTCGTCGCCGCTCGACATGCGCAGCTCCTCGGCGAACGATGCGAGGGAGGCCGCCTGCCGGGTCCGGTCGCCGTTGAACGCGCCTTGCCCGTCGCCGATGTCCTCGTTGTCGTTGCCTGTCTGCGGCGGCGAGCTGTCGCTCTTGGACTTGAGGTGGTTGGCGATCACGGTGAACTGGTCACCGTCCTTGACGAACGTCTGTGCGATCGGCTCACGGGCGTTGAACCACACGGTCTCGTTGACCAAGCCGACCGGCTCACCAACCGGTGCGACCACACCCTTCTGGTAGATAATCGCGTTGCGGATCACGTCTCGGTCGACGGCGAGCAGCTCGTCGGGCAGGGGCACGACGGCCCATTTGTCGAAGCCGGCGGC
>DATHII010000296.1:0-5417 GCA_035316885.1 Jiangellaceae bacterium
TCGATCCCGGCAAGCTCCGCCAGGCCGGCCTGTCGTGGCAGAAGATCGGCACGCTGCGCGACCTGGCCGGGCGGCTGTCGGACGGCCGGCTGAACCCGGAAGCCTTGAGTTGCCTGCCCGATGACGAGCTGATGGCGGAGCTCACCGCGATTCCGGGGATCGGCCCCTGGACCGTGCAGGGCGCCATGCTCATCGCGCTGCAGCGAGAAGACGTCGTCCTGCCGGGCGACCTCGCGCTGCGCAAGGCCGTCCAGATCGCATACCGGCTCGACCACCTCCCCACCCAGCAGGAGGTCCTCGCCATCGCCGAGAAATGGCGGCCCTACCGCAGCCTGGCCACCAGCTACCTGTTCTCCGCCGCCTTCGAGCGGACCGAGGCACCGCCGGTCGTCCCGGACACGACGTAGCGCCGTACCCGCCCAGCTGGTAGGCGGGCCTTGGCCAGGCCCCCTCCAAGGCGCACTTCCGCCCTGTCTCGAACTCGTCGTCGGGGGCGGCGCGTATTTACATCGGGTATACCCGGCGTGTATAGTTCGCGGCCGTGACCGTCTCTTACGCGCTCCTCGGTCTGCTCGAGGGATCCAGCCGACACGGCTACGACCTGAAGCGGTCGTACGACCGGCGGTTCGGCGAGGTCAAGCCGATCCGGTTCGGCCAGATCTACCGCACGCTGTCCCAGCTCGAGCGGGACGGCCTGATCGAGGTCGTTGGCGTCGAGGCCGGATCGGGCCCTGATCGCAAGCGGTACGCCATCACACCGGAGGGGGTGACCGACTTGGACACCTGGCTCGGCGAGCCGGAGGAACCACAACCGCACCGCCAGTCGGTGCTGTTCACCAAGGTCGTGGTGGCGCTGCTGTCGGGACGGTCGGCGGAGCACTTCCTCGACGTGCAACGGGCCATGCACCTGGACACCATGAAGGCGCTGACGACGGCCCGGCGCAAGGCGGCGACGACGCAGGACGCGTTGCTCGCCGACTTCCAACTGTTCCACCTCGAAGCCGACCTGCGGTGGATCGATCACACGGAGTCCCGCCTGGCGGCCCTGGCCGAGGAGGTGCGCGATGTCCCAGATCCTCGTCGGCGATGACCTGCACAAGTCGTTCGGCCTGACCCAGGCGCTGCGCGGCGCGAGCATCGTCCTCGACGAGGGCGAGATCGTCGCGGTGATGGGACCGAGCGGCTCCGGCAAGTCGACGCTGCTGCACTGCCTCGCGGGCATGCTCACGCCCGACGGGGGCGCGGTGCACTTCGCCGGCCAGCGCATCGACGAGCTGCCTGACCGGGAACGGGCCCACCTGCGGCGCACGGCGTTCGGGTTCGTCTTCCAGTTCGGTCAGCTGGTGCCCGAGCTGCCGGCCGTGGAGAACATCGCTCTCCCCCTGCTGCTGGGCGGGCGACGCCGCAAGCACGCACTCGCAGCCGCCGCGCCGTGGCTCTCGCGACTGGGCCTCGACGGCCTCGGCGAGCGGCTACCCGGCGAGCTCTCCGGAGGTCAGGGCCAGCGGGTCGCGGTGGCACGGGCGCTGGTTGCGAACCCGACGGTCGTGTTCGCCGACGAGCCCACGGGCTCGCTCGACTCCGTGGCGGCCGATCAGGTCATGGAGCTGCTCGTCGACGCCGCTCGCGAGCAGGGCACCAGCGTCCTGATGGCGACGCACGAGCCACGAGTCGCCGCGTACGCGGATCGGACGGTGATGGTCCGCGACGGCGTCGACACTCCACGGGTCGGCGCGGCATGACCGTCCGGCTCGGCCTGCGGCTGGCCGTCGCCGGTGGGCGGGAGTCGCTGCTGCGGCTCGCGGTCACGGCGATCGGCGTCGGCGTCGGCGTCCTGTTGCTGTTGATCAGCCTGACCGGCCAGTCGGCGGCGCAGGGGCGCGCGGAGCGGTCCGGGTGGCGGAGCGCGGACGCCCGGACACCGGCCACGGCGCCCGATGCTGCGCTGTTCCTCAGCGTGACCGACTACCATGACGGCACCGCGATGAGCCGCGCCTACGTGGCGGCTCTGGGGCCTCGCCCGCCGCTGCCGCCGGGCCTGGAACGCCTGCCCCGGCCGGGCGAGGTCGCGGTCTCCCCGGCGATGCGCCGACTTCTCGAGTCCACGCCGGACGACCAGTTGGACGACCGGTACCCCGGAGGCGTCACCGCGACCATCGGCGACGCGGGGCTCGCCCACCCCGACGAGCTCGTCGCGCTCATCGGTCGCACGCCAGACGAGCTCGGTGAGGTGCGCTCGAGGTCGTTGCAGGTCGTGCGGGGGTTCGGCTCGCCGCCGAGCGGCTACGCGTACTACCTGGCCCTGCGGGTGTTCCTTCTGGTCGGCGCGGTGCTCCTGCTGGTACCCGTGGTCGTCTTCGTTGTCATGGCGACCCGCGTCGCCGCTGCGCAGCGCGAGCAGCGGCTGGCCGCGATCCGTCTCGTCGGCGCGACACGGCTGCAGGCGGGGGTCGTGGCCGCGGTCGAGACCGGGCTGGCCGCGATGGCGGGCAGTGCCCTGGGGTGGGCCGGCTACGAGGTGGGACGGCGGGTGCTGGCGGCGACCGTGACGTTCCAGGGCGGACGCTTCTTCGTCGACGACGTGGTCGTCGCCCCCTGGCTTCTGCTGCTGGTCCTGCTCGGGGTGCCGGTCCTCGCGACGCTGACAACCATCGCGGCGCTGAGCCGCGTACAGGTCGGCCCACTCGCGGCCAGCCGGCGAGCCCACCGTCCGCCGTCGGCCTGGCGCGCGCTGCCGCTCGCCATCGGTGTCGGAGGTCAGCTCGCCGCTGCGCCACTGCGCGGGGTGGTCGACAGCGAGACCCTCGACAACCTGGTGCCGCTGTTCGTCATCGCCACGATCATCGGCTTCGTGGCCATCGGGCCATGGCTGTGCATGCTCGCCGGTCGCGGCTTGGCCCGCGTCAGCCGGCGGGTACCGGGGCTGATCGCCGCCCGCCGCATCGCCGGCGATCCGCGGGCCACCTTCCGCGCGGTCAGCGGCGTGGTGTTGGCGGCCTTCTCAGTGACGTTCTCCGCCAGCCTCGTCGACCTGTCCGAGGACCGGCCCGGCGACGGCGCGGCGGGTGTGCTGCGGCCGGGCGTCGTCGAGGTCTTCACCGGCGGCGTGCCGGAAGCGCAGGTCGCCCCACTCCTGTCCGGGCAGGCCGTGGTGACCCGATTCGAGATCGGCGCCGCCGGCGAGCTGGTGGAGTCCTGTCCGGAGCTCGCGCGGGTGGTGACGCGCTCGTGCTCCCCTTCGGGCCCCGCCGAGGGCATCCGGGCGCGGGCCGGGGTCGCCGACGCCGATCTGCCGATCCTCTCGGTGTACGTCCTGACCGACGGCACGCCGGCCGCCGAGAACCGCGTTCGCACCCGGGCCGCCAACCTCGTGCCGAACGCGATCATCCACACCCAGCAGGACCGGGGGGATGTCGACGCGCGCTACCTCGGCGACCTCGGGCAACTGGTGCGTTTGGGTTGGCAGTTCGTCCTGGTGGTGGCGGCGTGCAGCCTCACCGTCGGCATGGTCGCCGGCGTCATCGAGCGGCGACGGCCGTTCGCCCTGCTGCGCGCGTCCGGCCTCCGCCTCGGGGAGCTCCGCCAGGTCGTGTTCCTCGAGACGGCCGCGGCGATGCTGGCTACCGCGGCGGTGGGCGTCGGGCTCGGTTTGGGGTCGTCATACGCCTTGGCCCTGTTTGGCGACATGGCGTGGATGTGGCCGGACGTCGGCGTCTTCGCCACGGTCGGCATCGGTGTGCTCGCCGCCCTGCTCCTCTCGACGATGGCCCTCCCGCTGCTGGACGCCGCGACGCGGTTCGACGCCGTCCGGTACGAGTAGCGCAGGCTGCCGCCGCTCCTCGCTGGAAGCCGACTCCCACTGACAGCTTTCAGATGCACGCTCACGTGCCCAGCCTGCCAACCAGCCAGGGGCGCAGGATCGGCAAGACATGGGCGGCCTGCATGGCCTGGATGTGGTCCAGCCCCTCCAGCACCTGCACCTGCCAGCCGAGCGCCTCCAGCTCGGCGCGTCGGTTGATGACCGGGCCGGCGAGGCGCACCTGTACCCCACCCCAACCCTCGCCGTAGTCGATCTCGTCGGCTGCGCCGACAAAGCACAGGCGAGGACACCCGATCTGCGCCTGGGCCGCGCGGTCATCGAACCCCTGCAGCGCCTGGTACAGCGTGACGAACTGGCGCGTCTGCGCCTCCGTCAACGACACCTCCACCTGCGACCAGTCCGGCTCACCGGATGCCTCCTCGGATGGTTGCGAGCTGGTCGCGGTGCTGGGCGCCGAGGCCGAGCTGGCCATCGCATGGGTCGCGGTGGTGACCTGCAGCATCTACCCGTACGGCCCCTCCAGTGGTGGGAACCCGCCCATGACCAGCGCCGCCACCCGGTCGGTGCGGATGGCGAGCTGCAGCCCGGCAAGCGCCAGCCAGGAATAGCCGTAGTAGGCGAACCGCTCGGCACCGGCGGCATCGGCCACGGCCAGCAGGTCGCCGGCGAGGTTTGCCGGCGTCAGGGTGTCGGGTTTGGGCACCTGCAGGACCTGGCCTTCGTAGTCGAACGCGACCACCCGGAACGCGTCGCTGAGGCCGTCGATCAAGGAGCGGCCAAGGGCCGGGTCAGTGCCCCACCGTCGCAGCTCCTCGGCCTGCGGTCCCTGGACCGGCTGGGGGTTGACCGCCAACAACACCGTGGGCCCATCGCCGTGGACCTCCACGGCGATGGTGCTTTCGTCGTGCAGTCGTGCCTGCGGCATGGCGATCGTCCCCGCCTTGGCGTTGGCGCCCCACGCTAGCAGCAGCCACCCCAGACCGTCGCAAAGGGTCTGCGACCGGGGCGCGGTCAGTCCGGCGCGAACGATCCTGTGACGATCTCGCCTGCTGGCTCGTAGGTCCCGATCACGACTCCGGTGGTGGAGACCTTGCTGTCGACGAGCTTCAGCCCGGAGGGGATGGTGCCTTCGGCGAACAGGCGCTTGCCCGACCCGACGACGACGGGGAAGACCCACAGGCGGTACTGGTCGACAAGGTTGTGGCGCAACAGCGTCTGGATCAGGTTCCCGCTGCCATGCACCTGCAGCTCAGGCCCATCCTCCTGCTTGAGCGCCGCGAGGCCTTCGGCCGCGTCTCCCTCGATCAGGACCGAGTTGCTCCACTCCAGCGTGGGATGACTCCGCGACGCGACGTACTTGGTGGCCTCGTTGAATGTCTTGGCGCCGGCCTCCTCTGGGGCGTCCGGCCAATATGCGGCCATGATGTCGTAGGTCGTGCGGCCGAGAACCATGGCGAACGGCTTGCTGGTCGCCTCGTCCATGACCTGCCCCATCAGGTCGTCCCAGTAGTTCACCGACCACCCACCGTAGGCGAAACCTCCGCTGTCGGCCTCTCCGGGGCCACCGGGGGCCTGCATGACTCCGTCGAGGGTCAGG
>DATHII010000297.1:0-10268 GCA_035316885.1 Jiangellaceae bacterium
TCATCGCAACCAGCGGCTGGGCACGCTCTCGGCCGGCGAGCAGCAGCGTGTCGCGCTCGCCGTCGCGGTCGCCAACGGGCCGGGAGTTCTCCTCGCCGACGAGCCGACGTCGAGCCTCGACCACCGGTACCGGGAGGAGGTCCTGGACCTGATCGAGCGGATCAACACGCAGTTCGGCACAACGGTCGTCGTCGTGACTCACGACCCCGACGTCGGTGACCGCCTGGGCCGGACGGTGTCGATGCGTGACGGCAGGGTCGTCGCCGAGGGGCGCCGCGGCGAGCTGTACTCGGTGGTTGGCAAGGATGGCTCGGTGCACATCCCGGACCAGCTGCTCCCCAACTGGCCGGCCGGCACGCTCGTCCGGGTCGAGGACAACGACGGCGACCTGCGGATCACCAAGGAGACGTCGTGACCGAGACGAGCGTTGCGCCCGCGACGTTGAGCGCCGAAGCGATCACCGTGCGGGCACCGCAGCGGCTGATCCTGTCCGACGTCGGCTGCTCGGTCGGTCCGAGCCAGCTTCTCGCCGTCACGGGCCGGTCAGGCTCGGGGAAGACCACGCTGCTCGCGGTCCTCGCCGGCTTGCTCGCCCCGGCCGCGGGCACGGTCAGGTTCGCCGGAAACACCGTCGTTCCAGGCGACGCGCGGCACCTGCTCCATACCGGTGTCGTCCTCCAGCTCTATGGGCTGGTTTCGGTGCTCACCACGCAGGAAAACGTCGAGGTCGCACTGCAGGCCCGAGGCATCGGCGGGCGGAGGGTGCGGACGCAGGCGGCGCACGCGTTGGCGAGGATGGGCCTGACCGGTCTGTCCGACCGGTTGGTCGAGCAGCTCTCCGGCGGGCAGCGCCAACGGGTGGCCGTAGCAAGGGCCCTGGTGATCGTGCCCACCCTGATCCTCGCCGACGAACCGACCGCCGAGCTCGACGCCGTGAACCGCGACCGGGTCGTCGCCGAGCTCCGGGCCGAGGCCGACCGTGGCGCCGTGGTCGTCGTAGCGACCCACGACCCGAATGTGGCCGCGCAGTGCGACGACGAGCTCCACCTCGCCGACGGCATCGTCGTCGAGCGAGCCTAGGACCTGCCTCGTGGACGCGGGACCAGAGACCCTTGCTCGGGCCGAGGGTGTCTCCGGTGAGCTGACGCTCCGGCGGCGGGACGGGACGGAAGCCGGCCTCGACGCCGTCTTCGAGCTGATCGTCAACGGGGTCTTCCTCATGGACACGGCGGAGACATCGACCGAGCGCATGCTCGCCGAGCAGGTCCTCGAACGTCTCGCCGCACCACGCCGCATCCTGGTGGGCGGCCTCGGGCTCGGCGTCACGCTCGGCCGCCTGCTGACCGACGTCCGGGTCGACCGGGTGGACGTCGTCGAGGTCGAGGCCCTGCTGGTCGAGTGGCTGCGCGCGGGGCTGGTTCCCGGGGCTGATGCCGTGCTCGCGGATCCGCGGGTGCATGTCACCGTGGCCGACGTCCGCGACGTGCTGCGCCATGCCGTTGCCGGAACGTACGACGGTGTGGTCCTCGACGTCGACAACGGGCCCGACTTTCTGGTCCGCGCTGCGAACGCGGCGGTTTACCGGCCGGCCTCGGTACGCGACGTCACGACGGCGCTCGCGCCCGGCGGTGTGGTGGCCGTGTGGTCGGCAGCCCCGTCTGCCGCCCTGGAGACAACGCTGGCCGAAGTCGTCGGGCGCTGCCAGGAGGTGGTCCGCACCGTCGAGCGCAACGGCCGCTCGGTGACGTACCACATCTACCTGGCCCGCCGGCAGGCGTGCCCGCCCCAGGTCGCGACGCGATCACAACAGCCGCGATGATGGGCGGATGAGCGAGTACCGGGTTGAGCACGACACGATGGGTGAGATCCGGGTCCCGGCGGCGGCCAAGTACCGTGCGCAGACCCAGCGGGCGGTGGAGAACTTCCCGATCAGCGGCGCACCGTTGGAGTCCGCGCAGATCGCCGCGCTGGCGCGGATCAAGGCCGCGGCGGCGTCGGTCAATGCCGAACTGGGGGTCGTCGACGACGACGTCGCGCAGGCGATCATGGCCGCTGCCGACGAGGTTGCCGACGGCCGCTGGGACGCCGAGTTCCCGATCGACGTCTTCCAGACCGGCTCGGGCACCAGCAGCAACATGAACATGAACGAGGTGCTGGCCACGCTCGCCTCCGAGCGGCTGGGACGCCCGGTCCACCCGAACGACCACGTCAACGCCAGCCAGTCGAGCAACGACACGTTCCCATCGAGCATCCACCTGGCCGCAACCGATGCGGTCGTCAACCACTTGATGCCCGCGCTGCGCCACTTGGAACAGAGCCTGCGGCGCAAGGCCGGCGAGTTCGAGACGGTCGTCAAGTCGGGCCGGACGCACCTCATGGACGCGACCCCGGTCACGCTGAGGCAGGAGTTCGGCGGATACGCCGCCCAGGTCGCGTACGGCGTCGAACGCCTCGAGTCATCGCTACCGCGGCTGGCCGAGCTACCGCTTGGCGGCACGGCCGTCGGAACCGGCATCAACACCCCGCCCGGCTTCGCGGCCAAGGTCATCGAGCGGCTCACCGCCTCGACCGGCCTCCCGCTCACCGAGGCGCGCGACCACTTCGAGGCGCAGGGCGCTCGCGACGGCCTGGTCGAGACCTCCGGCCAGTTGCGGACGATCGCCGTTGGGCTCTACAAGATCGTCAACGACCTCCGCTGGATGGGGTCGGGTCCGCGCGCCGGTCTCGCCGAGATCAGGCTTCCCGACCTGCAGCCCGGCTCGTCGATCATGCCCGGCAAGGTCAACCCGGTCGTTCCCGAAGCGGTGGCGATGGTCTGTGCCCAGGTCGTCGGCAACGACGCAGCGGTGGCATGGGGCGGCGGCGCAGGCACGTTCGAGCTCAACGTGATGCTGCCCGTGCTTGCGCGCAACCTGCTGGAGTCGATCAGGCTGCTGGCCAACTCCACACGGCTGCTCGCCGACCGCTGCGTCGACGGGATCGAGGCCGACGTCGAGCGCTGCCGCGAGTACGCCGAGTCGTCGCCCGCGATCGTCACTCCGCTGAACCGCTTCATCGGGTACGAAAACGCAGCGTCCGTCGCGAAGAAGGCGCTCGCCGAGCGCAGGACGATCCGCGAGGTCGTCCTCGACGAGGGCTACGTCGACCGCGGCGACCTCACCCTGCAGCAACTCGACGAGGCCCTCGACGTGCTCCGCATGACCCGTCCCTAGCCCGTCCGTTGATCACGGTCAGTACCAGCCGGCCGATTGCGAGTGGCCCCAGGCGCCGCACGGGCTGCCGTAGACGTCGCGGATATAGCCGAGGCCCCACTCGATCTGGGTCAGCGGGTTGGTCCGCCAGTCCGCGCCGGCGCTGGACATCTTGTCCCCGGGAAGCGCCTGCGGGATCCCGTAGGCACCCGAAGACGGGTTCTGGGCGCGGTGATCCCAGTTGGACTCCCGGGTCCACAGGCTGTCCAGGCAGCCGAACTGGTCCTCGCCCCAGCCGTAGTCGCCGAGCATCGCCCGGGCCGCCGATTTCGGATCGACGGCGGCACGCTCGGCCGCCCGGGCGGCCCGCTCGGCGGCGGCCTTGCGCTCCGCCTCGGCTTCGGCCGCGGCATTGGCCTCGGCCTCCTGGCGTGCCTGCTCCTCGGCGGCCTCGCGAGCGGCTTCCTCTGCGGCCTTGCGCGCCTGCACCTCGGCGGCCCTGCGGGCTGTCTCTTCGGCAGCCCGGGTCTCGGCCACGGCCGTGTAGTTGGCCTGTGCGGATGTGTGGGTCAGCCGCTCACCCGCGGTGAGGACATAGGGCTGTTCCGATGGCGACGACGATCCGGAGACGACCGACATTCCGATCAAGATGCCGGTCACGACGAGCGCGGCGACGGCGAGGACTGCGGCCCCGAGGTTTGCGGGGCGGACGAACGTGCGGATCAACGAGTGCCTTCCGACGGCCGTGCCCCGCATGTCACGGTCGCAGCACGAACAACCTCACCTCGGGCACGGACCGCAAGACCCACAGGTGCGGGCCGGACATGCGGGGGATCCGGCGCAGGTCGGGAGGGATCCGCGGCCCACGCGGCGCGCCGGCCAGGGTGTGGCGGCACGCAGAGATGCTTTACACGTCAACAATGCCGTCGGTGGGCCGTCAGGGCAAATCAGGACGATATGGCCTTTGTCACGTCCGGCCGGCTGGCCCGACCGGTTCAGCCGGGCAACTGCTCGAGCATCTCCGTCACCAACGCGGCGATCGGCGACCGCTCCGATCTGGTGAGCGTGACGTGGGCGAACAGCGGGTGACCCTTGAGCTTCTCGACCACGGCGACGATGCCGTCGTGTCGGCCGACCCGCAGGTTGTCGCGCTGGGCGACGTCGTGCGTCAGCACCACCCGTGAACCGCTGCCCACCCGTGAGAGCACCGTCAGCAACACGTTCCGCTCCAGCGACTGCGCCTCGTCGACCACGACGAACGAGTCGTGCAGGGACCGCCCGCGGATGTGGGTGAGGGGCAGCACCTCGAGCATGCCCCGGCCGACCACCTCGTCGACGACATCCTGCGTCGTCAGGGCGCCGAGGGTGTCGTGAACGGCCTGGGCCCAGGGGTTCATCTTCTCCGACTCGCTGCCGGGCAGATAGCCGAGGTCCTGGCCCCCGACGGCGTACAGCGGGCGGAAGACGACGACCTTCTTGTACTGGCGCCGCTCGAGTACCGCCTCGAGGCCGGCGCAGAGCGCCAGTGCGGACTTGCCGGTGCCGGCCCGTCCGCCGAGGGAGACGATGCCGACCTCCTCGTCGAGCAGGAGATCGAGAGCGACCCGCTGTTCGGCCGAGCGGCCCCGCAGACCGAAAGCCTCGCGGTCGCCGCGGACCAGCCGGACGGTCTTGTCCGGCGTGACCCGTCCCAACCCGCTGCCGCGGCCGCCGTGTAACACCAGCCCGGTGTGACAGGGCAGGTCGCGGGCGGCATCGAGGTCGGCGACGCCGGCCTCGTACAGCAGGTCGAGATCGGCTGCGGACACGTCGAGCTCGACCATGCCGGTCCAGCCGGACTCGATGACCGCCTCGGCGCGGTACTCCTCCGCGTGCAGTCCTACGGCGGACGCCTTGACCCGCATGGGGAGGTCCTTCGAGACCAGCGTGACCGCGCGCCCGTCGGCGGCCAGGTGGCGTGCAACGGCGAGGATTCGGGAGTCGTTGTCGCCGAGCCGGAAGCCCGCCGGCAGCACGTCGTGGTCGGTGTGGTTGAGCTCGACCCGCACCGTGCCGCCCTGTTCGCCGACCGGGAGCGGGGCGTCGAGGCGGCCGTGCTCGAGACGCAACTCGTCGAGCAGCCGGAGGGCCGAACGGGCGAAGAAGCCGAGCTCGGGGTGATGGCGCTTGCCCTCGAGCTCGGTGATGACGACGACGGGGAGGACGACCTCGTGCTCCGCGAAGCGGAGGATCGCGTACGGATCGGCCAGCAGGACGCTCGTGTCGAGGACGTAGGTGCGGGCTGTGAGGCTTGAGCCCTCAGCTGCGGAACGGCGGGGTGAGCGGGTCGAAGCGGTCACGTCCGTCTCCCTGGCCGGGCGCGCACCCTGGCCCGGATTCTCTCGCGCGGGCGACCGGGACCGGGCCCGAGGGCCGGGTGCCGGCCCTCCCTGCGCGCCGTGGTTGCAGCACGTGGACGGGCCTCCCGGGCCGCCGGCTTCTCCACCGGCTGCCGAACACAACGGTACGCCCGCGGACCGATCGCCCAGAAGGGACACTCCCGAACACGGTTGGTGAACGTCGAGTTCAGCGTCCGTAACGGCGTTCGCGCTCTCCGTACGCGCGGAGCGCCCGAAGGAAGTCGACGCGGCGGAAGTCGGGCCAGAGTGCCTCGCAGAAATAGAACTCCGAGTGAGCGCTCTGCCAGAGCAGGAATCCCGACAGCCTCTGCTCACCGCTCGCCCGGATCACCAGGTCGGGGTCGGGCTGACCCTTCGTGTAGAGGTGCTCGGCGATGTGTTCGACCGTGAGCACCTCGGCGAGCCTCTCGATGGAGGTCCCCTTCGAGGCGTGCTCGTGCAGCAGCGATCGGACCGCGTCGGCGATCTCACGCCGGCCTCCGTACCCGACGGCCACGTTGATGTGCATGCCGTCGAGCTCTCGGGTCCGGTCCGCGGCCTCCTTGAGCACGCCTGCGGTGTGGTCGGGCAGTAGATCAAGAGCGCCCACTGGGTGCACGCGCCACCGGCCGACGTCGGCGAGCTCCTCGACCAGGTTCTCGATGATGCCGAGCAGTGGGACCAACTCGTCGTCGGGCCGGTTCAGGTTGTCGGTTGAGAGCAGAAAGAGCGTGACGACCTTGACGCCGACCTCGTTGCACCAGCCCAGAAACTCGTGCGCCTTCTCGGCACCGGCCTGGTGGCCGCTCGCCGTTGGTGCCCCGAAACCACGGGCCCAGCGCCGATTGCCGTCCAGCATCACGGCGACGTGCCGGGGGATCCGGGCCGGATCCAGGTCGTGCTGGATCCGGCGTCCGTAGAGGCCGTACACCAGATCGGCCAGACCCATCGTCCGCAGAACCTCCCACCTTCGTGGATGCGGGCGACACGCCCGACCGCTTCGCGGAAGGCTACTCCCCCGCGTGTCGGCCAGCGGGTCATGGAACGACGGCCGGAGACGGCGGGCGCCGACCCGGTGACGGCGGAAACCAACGATGACCTCAGTTACTGTTCGGTCATGGCGCTCGAGGAACAGTTCCGCGACGCGGTCGAAGCGGTCAAGCCGAGACTCCGGGGCTGGCTTCATGCTGGCACGTTCCCGGTCGCGCTGGCCGCCGGAGTCGGGCTCGTCGTCCTCGCGCCGTCGACGCAGGCCAGGGTCACGGGCGGAATCTTCGCGTTGACAGCTGCCCTGCTGTTCGGCGTCAGCGCCCTCTACCACCGCGGGCGATGGTCGGAACGGGCGAGCGCCGTGCTCCGGCGCCTCGACCACGCGAACATCTTCCTGATCATCGCCGGCACCTACACCCCGTTCACGATTCTGCTGCTCGACCGTGACGATGCCCGGATCCTGCTGACGCTGGTCTGGGTTGGAGCGCTGGCCGGGGTCGCGTTCCGGGTGCTCTGGGTCGGCGCGTCACGATGGCTGTACGTCCCCGTGTACATCGCGCTCGGCTGGGCGGCCGCGTTCTGGCTTCCCCAGTTCGCGTCCCGTGGAGGCATCGCCGTGCTGGTGCTGATCATGGTCGGCGGGCTGCTCTATTCGGCGGGCGCGGTGGTCTATGCCCTCAAACGACCCAATCCGTCGCCACGATGGTTCGGCTTCCACGAGATCTTCCACACCTGCACGGTGGCCGGCTTCGCCGCCCACCACGTCGGGGTGTGGCTGGCGGCGTTCGGCGTCGGCGCCGTGGCCGTCGGCTGACGGCCTTCGTCAGGAGGACGCCGCGTCCGGGCCGGTCGCACGGACCTGCTCGACGCGGGCCATGGCCTCGCGCAACTGCGTCAACCACGCATCGGTGTTCTGGCCGGTCAGCTTGACGCACCACGCCAGCGCCTCGGACCGAGACCGTGCCACACCGGCGTCGACGAGCGTGTCGAGCACCCGGCGCTCCGGTTGCCGCAGCCGCGTCATGACCGGCATGGCGAGCGTCGTGAACAGCTGGCGCCGGTCGCCACACGTGACTCCCCACGCGATCTTGCGGTGGCTGCGGTGCTCGAGCTCGCGTGCGATCTCGATCCGCCGTTCGCGCGTCTGCTCGCGGAACTGCTTGATCCGGCCAGACACGGCAGCGGCGCGCTCCACGTCGGACGCGCCGTCGGCCAGGGTCGGCTCCGCGATACGCCCGACCACGGTGATCTCGTCGCGGTCGACCGTGACCTCCAGCGGGCCCTCGAACCAGTCCTGCGGGAGGCGCCCGGCCAGCCATCCGCGGATCTTCTCGACCCGCAGGTCGTTGGTCGTCATGCAACGATGATTACATAGTTACGCACTTGCCGAGGACACGCCCGCTCAGAGCAGACGATTCGCCGCCGATCTTCACGACGTGCTCTGGCGACCGGCTGGTGTCGACGCGAGCGCGTCGCTCAGGCCGGCCGGGTCGGTGACGGGGCGTTCACAGACGAATCCGCGGCACACGTAGGCAGCCGGACGGCCGTCGACCAGCGGACGCCCGACCAGCAGCGGCACGGACGACGACGACGGATCCACCGGATCGCCCGCCACGACGGCGGCGCCCGGCGACGTGTCGCGCACCGCGGCCAGGTACAGGGCCCGCGTCCGCGGATCGTCGCCGGGCCCGACGACGGCGACCTCTGCCGGGCCGGCAGCGACGGCCTCGGCTACGGCGAGCGCCCAGCCCGCAAACCGCGGCGCTTGGGTGGCCAGGCTGTCGTAGCCGACGAGGGCCCGTTCGGCGGCTTCGCGGTGTGCGCTCGCGGCGGTGAGGGCGGCGAAGGTCAGCATGGCTCCAGCGGCGGCGGATCGACCCGACGGTGTCGCATTGTCGGTCGGGTCCTGGGGTCGCCGGATCCCGGCCAGGCGCTGGTCGGTCGCGTCATCGGCGGTGTCGTAGAAGCCGCCGTCCGGGGCGGCGTACCGCACGAGGACGACATCGAGCATCTGCTCAGCGAAGGACAACCACACCGGGTCGCCGGTCGCCGAGACGAGCGCGAGAAACCCCTCGGCAGCGTCGGCGTGGTCCTCGAGGACGCCCGGATGCCGGCCTGCCCCGCCGTCGCGCGAGGTGCGGACGAGCCGGCCGTGGTCGTCCAGGTGGACCCGCACGAGCAGGTCGGCGCAGGCGACGGCCGCCTCGACCCACGACGGCTCCAGGAGCAGCGTCCCCGCCTCTGCGAGTGCGGCGATGGTCAGGCCGTTCCACGCCGAGACGACCTTGTCGTCGCGGGAGGGCTGGGGACGTCGGGCCCGCGCGGAGTGCAGGCGGTGGCGCGCCTGAGCCCACCTTCCCGCGTCGTCGGGATCGCGCCGGAGTTGGAGCGTCGACGCGCCGTCTTCGAAGGTGCCCGCCTCCGTGACACCCAGCAGCCCGGCCGCCCATGCTCCGTCGTCGTCGCCGAGGACCTCGCCCAACTGTCCCGGCGTCCAGACGTACGTCGCTCCCTCTGCCGACCGACCCTCGAGCACCGTGTCCGCGTCGAGGGCGCTCGCGAAACCCCCGTCGGCGGTCCTCATGTCACGGAGCAGGAACTCGGTGGTCTCGCGCACCACCCGCTCGGCCAGCGGTGACCCGCTCGCCTTCCACCAGTGCAGATAGACCCGCAGCAGCAGCGCGTTGTCGTAGAGCATCTTCTCGAAGTGCGGCACGACCCACGCCCGGTCGACGCTGTACCGCGCGAACCCGCCGCCCAACTGGTCGTACATACCACCCCGCGCCATCTGCTCACACGTGGCCTCGACCATCGCCAGCGACCTGGGATCGCCGGTGCGGGCGTGGTGGCGGAGCAGGAACTCGAGCACCATCGACGGCGGGAACTTCGGTGGGCCGCCGAACCCGGCGTGCTCGGCGTCGAACTCGCCGGCAAGGCGCCGGGCGGCCGCGTCCAGCAGCTCCGGCGACGGCGGTTCCGCCCCAGGCAGGGCCCGCGCACCGCCGAGCTGGTGGGTGATGCCGGCAGCGGCATCGTCGACCTCTCCCCGGCGGTCGATCCACGCCTGGGAGACCGCGTCCAGGACCTGCCGGAACGACGCCATTCCGTGCGCCGGCCGGGATGGGAAGTAGGTGCCGGCGTAGAACGGCCGGCCATCGGGCGTGAGGAAGGCGGTCATCGGCCATCCGCCCTGGCCAGTCAGCGCCTGGACCGCCTCCATGTACACGGCGTCGACGTCTGGCCGCTCCTCGCGGTCGACCTTGACCGCCACGAACCTCGCGTTGAGGTCGGCAGCCGTCGCATCGTCCTCGAACGACTCGTGCGCCATGACGTGACACCAGTGGCACGCGGCGTATCCGACGCTGAGCAGCACCGGGACGTCGCGCCGGCGCGCCTCGGCGAATGCCTCGTCGCCCCACTCCCACCAGTCCACGGGGTTGTCGGCGTGCTGGAGGAGGTACGGGCTGGTCGAGTCCCGTAGCCGGTTGGGCATGGTTACGTGGCCGGGCCGTCGTCGGTCGTGCCGTCGCGCCGCATGCGCTCCGCGTCGGACTGGCCCTCGGCATCGAAGTCGATCCGCCGCAACTGGCGGCGCAGGCTGCGGTAGAGCACGATCAGCGCCGCACACAGGCCGGCGAACACCAGGAAACCGAGCAGGCCGGGCCCGATCCCGGATCCGTCGGCGTCGGTGGACGCCGAGCCGCTCGCT
>DATHII010000298.1:0-2816 GCA_035316885.1 Jiangellaceae bacterium
GACACGGCGAGCACACCGACGACCAGGCCCATTCCGAGCGCGTACGCCACGAAGACAGCAATGCCTGCGGGTGTGCTCTGCAACCGGAACGTGCTGGTCGTGACCGCCAGGAAGGGCGCGATCGTGCATGACAGTGATGCAACGGCGTACGCGACTCCGTAGGCCACCATCGACGCCGGGCCACCAGTCGGCGCGCCGCCACCGAGCCGTGGCAGCCGAACCAGGAGCTCGCGACCGCTGAGCAACCACACCCCGAGCAACACCAGCGCCGCACCGACGACGACCGTCGCCCAGGACAGGACTGTCCCAAGCGAGAGGGCGAGCGGGACCACCACGAGCCCGAAGGCGCCGAAGACCGCGACGAAGCCGGCAGTCATCGCCGCCGTGGCGCCAAGTGCGCGCCCGACCGGGTTACCGCCGGCGGTCCGGCGAACCAGCAGGGTGAGGTACGCAGGCAGCAGCGCGAAGCCGCACGGATTGAGCGCCGCGACCATCCCGGCCGTCAAGGCGAGGATGAGCGAGTCGGTCACAGGCCGAAGCGTTCGCGGGCGATGCCCACCAGGTCGGGGTCGCTGCTGTAGCCGTCGACCAACTCGACCGTGCCGTCGGTGGAGACGAACGCGAACGTGTCCTGCTGGGCCACCTCGAACATGGTGAACACGGCACCGTCGAGGTCTGCGACCTGTGGGATGGAACCGCTGCCGGTGTCGTCTACGAAGGCCTGCATGTCCTCGACGCTCCCGGACAGACCCGCTACGCCCACGAAGGCCACTGCGTCGCCCAACTCATCAGCAGCAGCTGTCACGTCCGCGGCGCCGCGCTTGCAGACGGGGCACCACGGCGCCCAGAACCACAGCACCGTCGGGGTGCCGGCCAGGGTCGATCCGTCGAACGTGCCACCGTCGACGGTCTGGGCGGTGAAGTCCAGCACATCCGGCACGGTCGCCGCCGGAGGATCGGGCGAAGTCCCCTCGGTCATCGTCGGCGACGGTGCCGCCCCGGAAGCCGAGGGCTGCGAGGTGCTGAGCTGCGGCGCGGTCTCGGTCGCCGGCTGCTCGCCGCCGCAGGCGGTCAGCGCGAGAGTCGCAAGGGCGACGCACAGTGCGAGGGCGCGGCCGCGCATCTCGTCGGTACCTCCGGTGGATGTGAGCAGGAGCCGCTGACCATCTTCGCCCACCGGGCGGCTGCCCGATCGTTACGAGGCCATTACGCCCCGGTGCCGTGCTATCGGGGCCACAGTGCACGATTCGGCTCGGTAGCGTCGGCGGGCATGACACGAGCGCTGGCGGTGCTGGCCGCAACGTATGGCGTCCTGATGGGGGTGTCGCCGGTCCTGCAGATCCGCCGCATGATCGTGCGGAAGTCCTCGTCGGACGTCTCGGTGGGTTACTTCGGCATCCTCACGGGCGGATTCGTGCTCTGGCTCCTCTACGGCCTGGCGATCGGCAACACGCCGCTGATCGTCACGAACATCGTCGCCGTGACGGTCGGTTTCGCCACGATCACGGTCGCACGCCTCTACCGGCGCCGGGACGCCGAGCAGGTATGAGCTGTTTTATATAGCTTTGCGTCATCGGAAAGGTCGAGTGTCCTGTTGCCCGACGTCCGTCCACTGGCTACGGTGCTGCGCGAGGTGTCTGCCCCACCAAGGCCGGCCGCCAAGGCCGGCAGGCGGCCACCCCGCCGAATTCGGCCACCTGGCCGGAGCCGGGGAACCACCACTTCCCCGGGGTGAATCGGCTGTGCAGGGCAGCCGTAGGGGCACTTCCGGCCCCGAACCCGTCAGCTAACCCGGTAGGCGTAGCGGAAGAAGGGACTCGCGTGTCCGAGCATCACCATCGGATCACACACGCACGCCGCAATCTCCTCGTCCTGGGTGTCAGTGCCGCCACCGTTTTCGGTGGGTTGACCCTGTCCGCACCGGCCATCGCCCAGCCCAAGCCGACTCTCGACGAGGTCCGGGACAAGGTCGATGAGCTCGACCACCTCGCCGGCGAGGCCAACGAGCGCTTCAACGCGGCCACCGAGTTGCTCGCCGAGATCGAGCGTCGACTCGACCGTGCGCGCAACGACGTCGAACGCCAGCAGGTCAGGCTCGAGGAGCTCAGCGCGGACATGGGTGGCTTCGCGGCCGCGACCTATCGCGCCGGCGGCATCGACCCGACCGTCCAGGCCCTGTTCGCCGACGACCCTGCTGACTTCCTCGCGCGAGCCTCGATCGTCGACGCGTTCGCGGCGCAACAGACCGAGCAACTCGGCGTCGTCGCCACGCAGCGCCAGAATCTCGAGCAGAGGAAGCTCGTCGCCGACGAGGAGCTCGGTCGGCAGGACGCCGTACTTGCCGTGCTCGCCGAAGAGAAGAAGACGCTCGACGACCTGGTGGCCGAGCAGAAGGAGCTGCTGGCCGAACTCACCGCCGAGGAACAGGCCCGCCTCGCCCGTGAGCGTGAGCAGGCGTTGTCGCGGAGTTCCTCAGAGCCGTCGATACCGGCCATCGACGTGCCCGCGAGCGGACGTGCGGCCATCGCGGTCAAGGCTGCGTTGTCGAAGCTGGGCTATCCCTATGTCTACGGCGGCAAGGGCCCCGACTCGTTCGACTGCTCCGGGTTCACGAGCTGGGCCTGGCGCCAAGCGGGAGTCAGCCTGTCGAGTTCCTCGAGCGCCCAGGCCAACCAGGGCACGCGGGTGTCGGTCAGCGCTCTGCAGCCCGGCGACATCCTCTTCTACGGCAGCCCCGTGAGCCACGTCGCCATGTACATCGGCAACGGCCAGGTCGTGCACGCGTCCAACCCCCGTACCGACGTCCTGATCGCTCC
>DATHII010000299.1:0-4819 GCA_035316885.1 Jiangellaceae bacterium
CCGCCAGAAGCGACGTGTAGAAGCGCTTCTCGCGGGTACGGCGGCGTCCATGCGTGTGCTCGGCGTGAACGCGATCTTCCATGATCCTTCGGCGGCACTGGTCGTCGACGGTACGGTCGTCGCCGCAGCGGAGGAGGAGCGTTTCAGCAGGCGCAAGCACGGCAAGCGTCCGGTGCCGTTCGCGGCCTGGGAGCTTCCCGAGCAGTCGATGCGCTGGTGCCTCGACACTGCCGGGCTCCGCCCAGACGATCTCGACGGCGTCGCGTACTCGTTCGACCCGGCGTTGGCAAAACCGGCTGAGGAGATGGGACTTGACGACCCGTGGGACCACCTTCGGGTCACCTACGCCCAGCATGCTCCGGGATTCCTCACCCAGGCGCTGCCCGGGCTGGACCGGAGCCGGGTGCGTTTCGTGCCGCACCACGTCGCGCATGCGGCGTCGGCAGCGCTCGCGTCGCCCCACGACACGAGCAGCGTTCTGGTGCTCGACGGCCGCGGTGAGCGGGCATCGCACCTGGCCGGCAGGTACACCGGGGGCAGGCTCGAGGTGCTTGCCAGCCAGGAGCTCCCACACTCGCTGGGCCTGCTCTACGAGTCGGTGACCGCGCACCTCGGCTTCCTGCGCTCCAGCGACGAGTACAAGGTCATGGCGCTGGCCTCCTACGGGGAGCCCACGCACCTGTCGGAGATGCGCGACGTCGTGCACCCGACCGGCGACGGTGGCTTCGTCGCAGAGATACCCGACTGGTTGCGATGGGCGCCTCCCCGGGTGGACGACGGGAGCTGGGAGCCCGTCCACGCCGATCTGGCCGCGTCGGTGCAGGCACGGCTGGAGGAGGTACTCGTCGAGCTTTCGTCGTGGCTGCACCGACAGACCGGCGACAGCGTTCTGACCATGGCCGGGGGGACCGCGCTCAACTGCGTGGCGAACTCGCGGATCTGGCGCGAGACGCCCTTCGACCAGGTATGGGTGCAGCCGGCCGCGGGGGATGCCGGTACGTCCCTCGGTGCTGCGCTTCAGGTGACGGTCGACGGGGGCGAGCGGGCCGAACCCATGCCTTCGGCGGCGCTGGGCCGGAGCTGGTCCGACGACGATCTGGCCGCTGCACTGCGCCAGGCGGCCGTGCCGTTCACCACTCCACGCGGGCTTGCGGACATGGTGGCCGAGATCCTCGCCGACAACGGCGTCGTGGGATGGTTCGACGGGCGCAGCGAGTACGGACCGCGTGCGCTCGGCCACCGCTCCCTGCTCGCGCACCCCGGCCACGAGGAGAACGTGGAGCGGCTCAACGAGGTCAAGGGACGGGAGCAGTTCCGGCCGGTTGCCCCCATGGTGCTCGCCGAGCGGGCGCACGAGCTGTTCAGCGGCGGGCCGGTGCCCAGCCCGTACATGCTCTTCGTCCACCACGTCAGCCCGGCCTGGCGAGAACGGATCCCTGCCGTCGTCCACGTCGACGGCACCGCCCGGATACAGACGGTGGACCCGGCCGAGACTCCCCGGGTGGCCGCACTGCTGTCCGCATTCGAGCGACGCACCGGACTGCCCGTTCTGGTCAATACGAGCCTCAACACAGCGGGACGCCCGATGGTCGACGACCCGCGCGACGCACTCGAGCTGTTCGGGTCTGCACCCGTCGATGCGCTCGTGCTAGGTCCTCACGTGGTGCAGCGACAGAATCTCTTCGCCGATCGGGCGGCCCGATGAACGCTCCGCGCTACGCGATAGTCGTCCCAACGGTGGGCCGGCCGTCTTTGGCGCGCCTGCTCGGCGCCCTGGCCGAACAGGACACCGACGGCGGTCGCTGTGCTCCGGTGGAGGTCGTCGTCGTGAACGACCGGCCGGATGCGCGACCACCACTGAAGACTGACGCGGCTCCGTGGAGGCTACGGGTGGTCGCCTCCGGCGGCCGCGGTCCCGCGGCGGCCCGAAACCTCGGCTGGCAGCTGGCATCGGCTGAGTGGATCGCCTTCCTCGACGACGACGTCGTACCGTCCGCCGGCTGGGCGCGACGCCTCGTGGACGACCTGCTGTGCTGCGGAGCCGACGTCGCGGGAAGCCAGGGCCGGATCAAGGTGCCGCTAAACGCGCACGCGCGCCCCACCGACTGGCAGCGCAACACCGCAGGCCTGCAGCACGCCACATGGGCGACGGCTGACATGGCGTACCGGCGGGCGGCGCTGGTCCAGGTTCGCGGCTTCGACGAGCGCTTTCCCCGCGCCTACCGGGAGGACGCCGACCTGGCGTTGCGGGTCCGGCGGGCCGGCTGGCGACTCGTCGGTGGGAGCCGCCATGTCCTGCACCCGGTGCGGCCGGCGGGCTTCTGGATCAGTGTCCGGGCGCAGGCCGGCAACAGCGACGACGCCTTGATGCGGCGCCTGCACGGAGCGGACTGGCGCCGGGAGGCCGACGTGCCGCGGGGACGGCTGGGCCGACATGCGCTGATCGTGGCCGCTGCCGGCTGGGGCCTGTCCGCACTGCTGGCCGCACACCGGCGGACGGCCGCCTCCGCCTTCCTCGGATGGGCGGCGTTGACTGCGGAGTTCGCGTGGCGGCGGCTTGCGCCCGGGCCCAGGCCGGGAGAGCAGGGGTGGGCAGCCGAGTCCTGCCGGATGCTCACGACGAGCGTCGTCATCCCGGCTGCAGCTGTGACCCACCGGCTGCGGGGAGCCTGGCGACACCGCGCCGCTGAACCGTGGCCACCCACGATCAATGCGGTGCTGTTCGACCGGGACGGCACGCTCGTCCACGACGTGCCGTACAACGGCGACCCGTCGAGGGTCCGCCCGGTGGACGGTGCGGGCGAGGCGGTCGCCACGCTGCGCGACGCAGGCGTGAAGGTCGGCGTTCTCACCAACCAGTCCGGGATCGGCCGGGGCCTGCTCACACCTGCCCAGGTCAGCGCGGTCAACGACCGGGTCGACGCCGCGGTGGGACCCTTCGACACCTGGCAGGTCTGCCCGCACGGCGTCGACGACGGATGCGAATGTCGTAAGCCGAAGCCCGGCATGGTCGTCCGGGCGGCGAGAGCGCTCGACGTGCCGGTCGAGCAGTGCCTGGTCGTAGGCGACATCGGAGCCGACATACAGGCCGCCCGCGCCGCGGGCGCGCGTGCCGTGCTGGTGCCGACGCCCGAGACCCGGGCCGATGAGGTGGCGAGCGCACCGGCCGTGGCGGCCGACCTGGCGGCCGCCATCGATCTGGTCCTGCCTGGATGGAACAGCGGCCCCAGCCAGCGGGTACAGCCGTGACCAGGATCCTGGCGGTCCGTCTGGACAGCGACGGCGACGTGCTGCTGACCGGCCCTGCATTGCGTGCACTCGCCCACGGGGCCGCGAGGCTCGACCTGCTCGTCTCGCCGGTGGGGGAGCAGGCTGCGCGCCTGCTGCCCGGACCGCGCGAGATCATCGTCTTCGACGCACCATGGAGCGGCTACCGCCCGCCGCAGGTGGACTCTGCGGCGATCACCGACCTGGTGGCGCGCCTGCGCCGAGCCGCCTATGACCGGGTGGTCGTGTTCACCTCGTTCCACCAGAGCCCACTGCCGATGGCGCTGCTCGCGAAGCTCGCCGACATCCCGTACGTCGCCGCCACCAGCGAGGACTACCCGGGGTCACTGCTCGATCTCCGGCACCGCCGGATGGCGCACCACGAGGTAGATGCGGCACTCGAATTGGCGCAGGCGACTGGTGCACGACTACCGGCCGGCGACGACGGTCGACTCGCCGTGCTGCCCTCGTCGGCGGATGTGAGCGGGATTGTCCCCTCGGGGCCGCTTGTCGTCGTCCACCCTGGTGCTTCGGTTCCGGCCCGGGCACTTGGGGCCGATCATGCACGGCGCATCGTGTCCGCGCTGCTCGACAGCGGTTGGGACGTCGCCGTGACAGGTGCGCCAGCCGAGAGGGATCTCGCCCGGCAGGCAACGGCTCCGGGTGCCGTCGACCTGACCGGCCGGACATCGCTGGCCGAGCTCGCGGCTGTCCTCCGCCGGGCGGCGTGCCTTGTCGCCGGCAACACCGGCCCCGCCCACCTGGCAGCCGCCGTCGGCACGCCCGTGGTGTCGATGTTCTCGCCTGTCGTACCGGTCGAACGGTGGCACCCGTACGGCGTGCCGTCGGTCGTGCTCGGCGACCAGGACGCTGCCTGCAGAGACACCCGGGCCCGCGAGTGCCCGACTGCTGGCCATCCCTGCCTGAGTGAGGTTGAGCCGGCGGAGGTCGTGGCCGCCGTCGAGTCATTGGTGACCGCGGGCCGACCGGCGACGACGAGTGCCGGTGCCGCATGAGAGTTCTGCTGTGGCACGTGCACGGGTCGTGGACGACGTCGTTCGTACAGGGCGACCACGAGTACGTCGTTCCGCTGCTTGCGGACCGGGGACCGGACGGGCGGGGCAGAGCCCGCACCTGGGACTGGCCGGCCGTGGTCCGGGAGGTCCATGCCGATCAACTGGCGGACATCGATGTGGACGTCGTTCTGCTGCAGCGTCCACACGAACCGGAACTGTTGCGACGCTGGGCCGGTCGGCGCGCCGGGGTCGACCTGCCCACCGTGTACGTCGAACACAACGCTCCCACCGGGCACGCGGCGGCGACGCGACACCCCATGGCGGACCAGGACGCTGTGCCGGTCGTGCACGTGACGTCCTTCAACGCCGTGATGTGGGACTGCGGGTCGGCGCCGACGGCCGTCATCGAGCACGGCGTCGTCGATCCCGGTTACCGGTACACCGGCGAGCTGGAGTCACTCACCGCTGTCGTGAACGAGCCCGTGCGGCGCTGGCGCGTCGCCGGCACGGACCTGCTGCTGGCGATGTCGCAGTCC
>DATHII010000300.1:0-2885 GCA_035316885.1 Jiangellaceae bacterium
ACCACGCCGGCGTCGCCGCCGCCGCGCCGCACCGGCTCCGCGACGGCCAGCAGTTGTCCGTCGTCCGTGGGTTCGATCGCGGTCACTGCGCCGATCTCGGGCGTGGTGACGAAGGTGTGGCCGCGGGAAACGAGCGCCGGTGCCCAGGCGCTGATGAAGGCCGGCTCGGCCGATACAGCAGCGGTGTTGCGTTGCGACGCTCGCGGGGCGGCGACGGCCTCGGGCAGCGTGGCGCCGAAGTCGAGCCGGTTGAGCAGCGTCTGCAGGACGGTAGTGATGATCATCGAACCGCCGGGGGAGCCCACTGCAAGGATCGGTTCGCCGTCTTCGAGCACGATGGTCGGACTCATGGACGAACGCGGCCGCTTGCCTGGCGCAGGCAGGTTCGGGTCGGGTGCCGTTCCCTGCGTGGGGGTGAAGTTGAAGTCGGTCAGCTCGTTGTTGAGCAGGAAGCCACGGCCGGGCACGACGATGCCGGAGCCACCGGTCTGCTCGATGGTCAGCGTGTAGGCGACCACGTTGCCCCACTGGTCCCAGGTGGTGAGGTGGGTCGTCGACAGGCCTTCCCCGTCGGTGCTTGACGTCGCTGCAGTCGCGGCGGCACACGGTTCGTACGTACCGTCCGGGGCGCCAGGCGACACCGGCTTGGTGGCCGCAGTGGGCGCGATCTGGCAGGCGCGCTCGTCGGCGAAGCCCTGCGAGAGCAACTCCTGCAGCGGCACGTCGACGAAGTCAGCGTCGCCGACGAAGCGGTTGCGGTCGGCGAAGGCCAGTGCGGTCGACTCGAGGTAGCGGTGCAGCGCCTCCGTCCGGTCGAGCGCACCGAGGTCGCTGCCTTCGAGGATGTTCAGCGACTCTCCGACGGTCGAGCCGCCGGAGGACGGTGGTGCCATGCCAGTGACCTCCAGCCCGCGGTACTCGACCAGCGTCGGATCTCTCAGCAGTGCTTCGTACGCCTCGAGGTCGGGCAGCCGCATCAGCCCGGGCCGGGCGACGCGCGTGGATCCGGGCACCAGGGGCGGCTGCATCACCGTTGCGACGATCTCGTCGGCAAGGCTCCCTTCGTACAGGAACTCGGTGCCCTGCCGGCCGATCAGGTCGTAGGTCATGGCCAGGTCGCGGTTGCGGAACACCGACCCAACCTCGGGCGGTGCGCCACCGGGGAGGAACAGCTCCCGGGTGCTGGTGAAATCGGAGAACCGGGCGGCGTTGTCCGCGGTCTGCTGGCGGAACGTCTCGTCGACCACGAACCCGTTGTGCGCGAGTCTTGCCGCCGGGCGCATCGCGTCGCGCAGGTCGATCGAGCCCCACGCATCCAAGGCCAGCTCCCATGTCGCGGGTGTCCCGGGTACCCCGACGGACAGGCCGCTTGTCACCGCTTCGGCGAACGGGATGGGAACGCCGCCCTCGACGAACGCGTCCTCCTCCATCAGCTCGGGTGCCGTCTCGCGCCCGTCGATGGTCTCGACAGCGCCAGAGCCCGCGTCGTAGTAGACGAAGAAGCCTCCCCCGCCGATCCCGGCGCTGTACGGCTCGGTGACGCCGAGCGCCGCAGCCGTCGCGACCGCAGCGTCGACCGCGTTGCCACCGCGCCTGAGCACATCCAGACCGATCTCGGTCGCGTACGGGTCGACCGACGACACCGCTCCGCCGTGGCCGACGGCGACGGGGTCCTTGGCGGGGGCCTTCGGGGCGGCCTGTGCCGGTGCCGCGCTCAACGAGAGGGCGAGCAGGCCTGGCAGCGCTGCGAGAGCCAGTAGCTGCGGACGTCGGAACGGGCGGCGTCTGGACATCCGGGATCCTTCGACGACGGGATTTGCGTGCATCCTGCCCGCTTGGGGGTAGTCGAAACGGTTGCGCTGGCGACGTGACTGCCCTCGATCACCGCCCATGCGCGGCGAGCAGTCCGAGGTGCCTCGCTTCGATTCGGGCGAGGAACAGGACCTGGCTCAGTGCGACGAGACCGTACGCGCCGCCGAATGCCAGCAGCGAAATGGTGGATGCGCCGGATCCCTCCACGGTGCCGACGGCACGGGTGACCGCGACGTGCGCCAACTGCCACGGCAGCAGTTTTACGATGGTTCGTAGCACGATCTGGCCGATGGTGGGCCTGCCTGCGTCGAGCCCGGCAACCACGATTCTCGCTTTGCGCTTTCCCCATGTGGCCTGCTTCTCACCGGCTTCGCCCGCCCACAGATACACGCCGGCTCCGCGGCCATTCCAGTCATGCCGCCCACAGTGCCGCGGCAACGGCCGCCTTAGCGGTCAGCCAGGTGACTATCGCGCCCAAGTCCCACAGTGCGGCGCGCAACCGGGTCACGCGGCCCGCCGGGGACATGGTCAATGCGCACACCTTGCCTTCCACAGACTGTCTGGCTGGGATCTCATCGGCAGGCGCCAGCCCGCGCGATGATGGCCTCAAACCGGAGGCAGCCACTGTGGACTTCACCAACTCAGTGTTGATCAAGCAATCACGACATCGCGTCTTCGTGTTCCTAGCCGATTTCGAGAATGTCCCGAAGTGGAACTATGCGATCACCGAGACTCGCAAGGCATCGCCTGGACCCGTAGCTGTCGGGACGAGATATCGGCAGGTTCGTTCGCTTCCCTCGCCTCGCGAGGAAGGCTTCGAGGTCACAGCGTTCGAGCCGGATCAACGGCTGCAGATCGGCGGGGATCTCGGACCGTTCGAGGCAACGCTGACCTACATGCTCGAGGCGGTCGACGAAGGCACGCGCCTGACTAACGCCGTCCATCTCGAAGGGCGCGGGCTCATGAAGCTCGCAGCTCCCCTTGTTGCCGGGAGAATCCGGGACGCGGTCATGGCGAACCTCGGCGAGTTGAAGGCATTGCTGGAGGCCTAGCTCTGATCCGACGCGATCACG
>DATHII010000301.1:0-13036 GCA_035316885.1 Jiangellaceae bacterium
CACGGGACGCGAGAGGTGCGCAGCTTGGGGTACTCCGTCCGCGGCTCGACCGCGACCCAGCCCGCCGGCTCGTCGTCGACGTGGGCCACCAGCCCGCTGGCACTGGCACCGGCGCGAGTCGGCGGTGGTGCCGAAGATCGCGGCGAGGTCGTCGCACGACGCCTCGTTGGCCGGGACGGCGGTCAGCCGCTCGGCCGCGACGGGTTCGCTCACGAGCGCCATCCGGGCGGTGGGTCTTCCCCGACCAGGCCGTCCACCGCCTCGCGGAGCAGGTCGGCGTGCCCGGTGTGCCTGCCGTACTCCTCGACCAGGTCGCACAGGAGCCGGCGCAGGCTGGCGTGGCGGCCGTCGGGCGCGGACAGGTGGACGAGCTGGTCGAGCCCGCCGTCGGCCAGGGCCGCGTCGAGCCTGGCGCGGGACCGCTCCACCGCGCCGTCCCACAGCGCGTAGAGCTGTTCGGGGGTGTCGTCGGCGGCGGAGGTGAACTCCCAATCGTTGTCGCCGTCCCAGCCGGTGGCGTCCCACGGAGCGCCGAGCGGCTCCCCGCTCAGCTTGGTGCTGAAGGCGTAATCCTCCTGGGCAGCGAGATGCTTGAGCAGGCCGCCCAGGGTCAGCGACGAGGCGGCGGTGCGGGCCTGCAGCCCGGCCGCGTCGAGCCCGCCGGCCTTCCACCGGAACGTCGTACGCAGCCGGTCGAGGGCACCGACGAGGTGCTCGACCTCGGTGCCGGCCAGCGGAGGGTCCCACGGAGGGTCGTTGGTCGTCGTGTCGTTGGTCGTCATGGGGGCACCGTAGGCGCTATTTGCGGACGTATCGTTTCCGTAATCGTGGGATCCTGCCCGCGTGGACGCCTCGAACCCCACCGCCCGCGCGCTGCGGTGCCTGGAACTGCTGCAGGACAGCCCCGGGATCACCGCGAACCGGCTCGCGGACAAGCTCGGCGTCTCCGACCGCGCGGCACGCCGGTACGTCGCCATCCTGCGCGAGGCCGGCGTCCTGGTCGAGTCCGTGCGGGGTCGCTACGGCGGCTACCACGTCGGCCGCGGCCTGCGGCTTCCGCCCCTGATGTTCAGCGCCGCCGAGGCCCTCGGCCTGGTCATGGCCGTGCTCGACGGCCACCACGACGCCAGCGATCCCACCGACCCGGTCGGCGGCGCGCTCGGCAAGATCATGCGGGCACTCCCGGAGCCGGTGGCCGCCCAGGCCGAGGCGGTCCGTCAGACCACCGCGCCCGCCCCGGACCGCGCCGCCGCCCGGCCCGACTCCGCGACCACGACCGCCCTCGTGCAGGCCTGCTCGAACCACCGACGGGTCCGGCTCGGGGCTACCGCACCGAGGCCGGCTCGGAATGGCTCATCGAGGTCGACCCGTGGGCGGTCGTCGTACGCCACGGCCGGTGGTACCTGCTGTGTCAATCGGACCACTCGAGCCGCTCGACGCCCAGACCACCCGCCTGGTCGGCAGCACCAGCAATCCGGTGTGTACGCCAAGCAATTCGCGGCGATCCCGGCCCCGTACCGGATCCTGAAGCCCCCCGAACTCCAAGAGGCCGCGCGCGCCCTCGGGCAACGGCTACTGGCCGCCAGTGAGAATCCACGCCCCTGACCCTGTGCACGCATTCGCCAGGCCGACTGGGTTTCGCCGGACCAGTGCCGAACACCAAGCCGAGAACGTGGTGCCGGCGTCCAGAATCGCCTGCGCATCGGGGTGAAGGTAGCGGCTCGTTTACCGTGGTCGGGCGGACGGTTGAGCAACCCACCCCGTGTGCCGCCGAGTGCGGTCCCCGGGCGGCACACGGCTCTCGTGGCCGGTCCGTCAGGCCCCGGATGCGCCCCGCGCGATTTCGCCGATGACCGCGGCGAGCTCCTGCGGGCGCGACCACATCGGCCAGTGGCTCGTCGGCAGGTCGACGTACGTGACGTTACGCAGATCGGCGAGCCCGCCGAGGAAGCCCCAGCCCTCCTCGACGCCGGCCTTGTACTGCTCCGACGTGAACGCCGTGCACACGACCGTGGAGGGCACATCGAGGCGAGCGTCGTTGGTCAGCTCGGCCGCGTCGCGCAGTGCCCCACCCGGCTCCGGAACGGCCCGCCGCCGGAAGGTCTCGAGCTGCTCCTCACTGATGCCGTCGAGGTTCTCGTCGAGGTTCTCCCACGAAGGCAGCGGCTTCTCCACGCCGTCGAAGTCGGGGTCGAGTGCACCGATTCCCGCTCCCGTGTCGACGTAGACCATGGCGGCGATCTTCTCTGGAATGCGGTCACTGGCTGCGTAGCCGGGGGTGCCGGCCCCGCTGTGCACGGCGAGCACGACGGGACGCCCGGCCGCCGTCACCGCCTCGCAGATCGCGTCGACGTGGTGGGCGAGCGTGATCGAGGACCGGTCGGCGTCAAGCGATTCGAGACCGGGCAGCGTCACCGCCGTGACGTCGTGCCCGTCGGCGCGCAGGGCGGCGGCGACCTCGTCCCACGCCCACGCGCCGAGCCAGAACCCGGGAACCAGGACAATCGGTGTGGTGTTCATGCGCCAAACCTAGGGTCAGCCTCCGACACCCTTCCGCGTCGGGGACGACGGACGGAACGGTCGGGTCCGTCCGAGCACGGAACGGGCGGCTCGCCTCGGCCAGTTCCGGACCAACGGCGCGCACGATGGCCACGCGAGCGGCCGTTCCCCGCCGCCCTCGGACGCCACTGTCTGGCCTGGCACGGTCGGCCGTCGCCAACGGTCAGACGAGGTCGGACAGGACCTCCTCGATCCACGGCGAGCTGTCGCCACCATCGACGGGTTGGAGTGCAGGTAGTACGGCAGGGCGATGACACATCCAGACACGACGAGCCCACGGGCACGGCGGCGCGTCGCGTCGTCCGCGCCGACGATCTCGTAGAACGCATGCCGGCTGGACCGGTCGAACAGATGCCAGGCCGGGGTGACGTCGTAGGCCGGGTCGCCCGTCGCCATTGCCCCGAAGTCAAGCACCACGCGCTGCGTATCGACGAGTCCCTGGCACTGAGCGAGAGCAGCGCGGAAGTAGGCATCGCGCCCGACGAGCGGCAGCCCTCGGACGAACCCCTCGGACCCGGGACGCGGCGCGTCGGTCATGTCGATGCTTTGCAGCTCCGCGACGAACCGACCGAGAGTCCGAGCTGTCTCGCTCATCGAGTCGATGCGCCCGGTCAGGGCGTCCTCGCCAGTCAGCCACCGCACCACCGCACAATGGAACTGATAGCCCTCGCCCGGCTCTCCGGTTGCCACGACCTGAGGCACGTCCGCGACACGTGCGCGGCGACGACCGCGTACTCAGGCACCTGCTCGGCGACCAGCCGGCGCGCCATCGACACGTCGATGCCGATCTCGTCGGCGTGAAGGCGGGTCGGCGACATGTGTCCATCCTTGACGGCGGTCAGGGCGCGGGACAAAGCCATAAGTAACGCTGCTCGCCGAACAGCGTCGAACGAACCAGCGCTGGCCCCGCAGCCGCAGTGACAGCGAGCCCCGACACGGGACTCTGACGTGGTGCGGCGCGCCAGGCGTGATGCCTGGCGCGCCGCGTCTGCCGGTGGGACCGGTGACTCAGCTGAGCGTGTCGATCAGATCCAGCAGCGCCTGCTTGAGCGTGGCCTGGCCCGCCGAGTCGTCGAGTCGCCTGACGGCGTTGTTCAGCTGATCCAACGCCGACGCGGTCTCGCCCTGACCGACCAGCTTCTCGGCCTTGTCAACGGCCTGTCGGACCTTGTCGGCCGTCTGGGCGTCGATGTCAGCGGCCCGGACCACCTGGTCGAGGTTGGCAAGCACCACGGCGAAGCTCGGCGCCGCAACCAGTTCGGACATCAGCTGGGAGTTGAACTGGTCCAGCTGTACCTCGGAGGCGGCCTCGATCTCGTTGGCGGACAGCTGGTCGCTCGCCAGCAGACCGAACGTGTCGAAGCCACGGGCGATCTCGGTGCCGTAGATGAAGCCGTTGTACCAGTACGTCGCCCATAGGCCACCAAGGTTGAGACCCGTGGGATTGTCTGGCGTGGTGATCGGGCCGCGGTCGAGGAACGCGATCTCGACCGGGTTCGCGGTGTCGGTGAAGTCGACGACCGAGATGCCGCCCTGGTACCAGGCCTGCACATAGATGTCGCGGTTCGGTACCGGGATGACCGACGAGTTGTGCGCCACGCAGTTCTCCTGCGAGGTCTGCACCGCCGGCATCTTGTAGTAGCTCGCGAACTCCATCTCCCCGTCGACGATGTCGAACAGAGCGTCGGCACCCCACTCCGGCAGGTCGGTCACCCGGCAGCGTGCACTGGTGCCGCCGCCCCACTCGTCGGTGAACATGACCTTGGTGCCGTCGTTGCTGAACTGTGCGGAGTGCCAGTACGAGAAGTTGGGGTCCGACACTGCGTCCAGCCGTACCGGGTTCACCGGGTCGGAGATGTCCAGCAGGATGCCGTTGCCCTGGCAGGCGCCGGCGAGCAGGCCGATCTCAGGGAAGGCCGAGACGTCGTGGCACGTGTTGGTGTTGGGCAGCGGCGAGTAGGGAATGCCGGACGGGTGCAGTGCGCCGGGAAGGGTGTTCTGCAGGCCGTTGAATGCGCCCGTGGCGGGGTCGGTGAAGATCCGCGGCTGGCTGACGACCTCGGCGTCCTCGGGAGCGTCCAGGGGGACCTTGATGACGTCGATGCGCCACTGGGTCGGGTTTCCGGTTGTCACCGGGGCCTGAGTGAGAGCAGCGTTCTCGCAGCCCGCCAGCTCCAGCGGCGACCGGACACCTGCGGTGCCCGAGTTGTAGACGTAGATGTTGTCATCGTCGTTGGGGTCCGTGACCAGCGTGTGCGTGTGCGAGCCGCGGCAGAGCTGCACGCCGGGCAGCTGGACCGGGTTGTCGATGTCGCTGATGTCGAAGATGCGCACCCCGCGGAAGCGCTCCGGGTTGACCGCGCCCGGGGCCCCTTGCGTGCCGCAGTCGATGCGACCTCGGGTCTCCTCGACCGAGATGAACAACAGGTCACCGAACACCGACGGGTCGCCCTGTCCACCCGGGCAGACGAACGAGGTGCTCAGGACCGGGTTCTCCGGGTCGCTGATGTCGTAAATCTGGAAGCCGTTGAAACTGCCAACGATCGCGTGGTTGCCGGTGAACGCTAGGTCGGAGTTGGCGAACCCGATGCCCGTGAAGCCCGTGGGCGGCGAGTCGAAGGGCGCGACCCGGGGGTCGTTGTCGAGCAGGTCGATGTTGCTGCTGGCTTCTGACCAGGGGATGTACCCCGGATCGAGGCCGACCCGAGGGTCTGTGCCCTGGGCAGAGGCCGCAGCGGGGAGCAGGCCGCCGAGCAGGAGCATGGCTCCGATGACCGTGACGACGCGGCGTCTCATGCGATGTGTACGAGTGGGAAGTGCTGGCTTCATGGCCACGGGCTCTCCACCTCCGAGGTACCGACATCCCCGCCAGGCCGCTGTAGCGGCTACGCAGCGAGGACCTTACGATGGCGAACCGACCCTACTGGTCAGCAGCGTCGAGGGCCATGGGCTGTACAGACTTACTACTCTCCTGGATCGGACATATGCGGAGATCACCACTGTTGTTGATCAGTCGCCGAACTCTCGTCGCCGGGATGGCCGTACTCGTCGTCGCGGCGTGCACGTCGGACGACGGCGAGGCGGACGCACCGCCGGTCGTCCAGCTCGGCCCGCCGGGCGAGACGGGCACGCCACTCACCGACGACGAGGTCGCTGAGCTGGACCAGCCCCAGTACACCCCCACCGACGTCGCGTTCGTCCAGCGCATGATTCCGCATCACGCGCAGGCGCTGGTCATGACCGACCTTGTCGCCGAACGCGCCGGTAGCGACGACCTCCCTCTGATGGCCGAGCGCATGGACGTCTCCCAGGGCGACGAGATCGCCCTGCTGGAAGAGTGGCTGGAAGACCGCGGCGAGGACGTCCCCGACGCGACCGGCGAGCCCGGTCAGCATGGCGAGGATGGCCAGTTGATGCCCGGCATGCTCACCGAAGACGACCTGGCCCGGCTGGAGGCCGCAAGCGGTCGGGACTTCGACGAGCTGTTCCTGCTGTACATGATCCGCCACCACGAGGGCGCGTTGGTGATGGTCAGCGAGCTGCTCTCCGGCGGTGAAGGCGGCCAGGAGTCGGCGCTGTTCCAGCTCGCTCAGCACATCGACTCCGACCAGAGCATCGAGATCGCCCGGATGAAGAGCCTGCTGGCCGAGATAGCCGCAACCCCGGGCCCCTGAGCGACCGGGTCGCCGACGACCACGTCCCAGAACGGCTGCGCCTCACGAGCGGCCGCGCTTCTCGCGGACGCGCATGGAGATCTCGATCGGGGTACCCGCGAACCCGAACTCCTCACGCAGCCGGCGCTCGACGAAACGCCGGTAGGACGCCTCGAGGAACCCGGTCGTGAACAGGACGAACCGGGGTGGGCGCGTCCCGGCCTGGGTCGCGAACAGGATCCGCGGCTGCTTGCCACCGCGCAGCGGGTGCGGGTGCGCAGCGACGAGCTGGCCGAGGAAGGCGTTGAGCCGCGCCGTGGGAACGCGCGTCTCCCAGCCCTCGAGCGCCGTGTCGATCGCCGGCACGAGCCGCTCGGCGTGGCGGCCGGTGCGGGCGGAGATGTTGACCCGCGGCGCCCAGGTGACCCGGATCAGCTGGCGGTCGATCTCACGGTCGAGCACGTGCCGGCGGTCGTCGTCGAGCAGGTCCCACTTGTTGTAAGCGAGCACCAGGGCACGGCCGGCGTCGACGACCGTCGAGACGATGCGGAGATCCTGTTCCGACATCGGCTCGCTCGCGTCGATCAGGACGACGGCGACCTCGGTCCGGTCGAGCGCGGCGGCCGTACGCAGCGAGGCGAAGTACTCGGCGCCCGAGGCCTCCTTGACCCGCCGGCGGATCCCAGCGGTGTCGACGAAGCGCCAGGTCCGCCCGCCGAGCGTGACCAGCTCGTCGACCGGGTCGACGGTGGTGCCGGCCACGGCGTCGACGACGACGCGGTCCACACCGGCCAGGCGGTTGAGCAGGCTCGACTTGCCGACGTTCGGCTTGCCGACGATGGCTACCCGGCGAGGGCCTTCCTCGGCGACGTCGAACGTCTCGGCCGGAGCGTCCGGCAGCGCCTCGAGAACCGCGTCGAGAAGGTCGCCGCTCCCCCGCCCGTGCAGCGCCGACACCGGGTGGGGTTCGCCGAGGCCGAGGTTCCACAGCGCAGCGGCGTCCGACTCGCCGGTCGCGCTGTCGACCTTGTTCGCGGCGAGCACGACCGGTTTGCCGGCCCGACGGAGGACGCGCACCACGTCCTCGTCCGCGTCGGTCGCGCCAACCGTCGCGTCGACGACGAAGACCACGACGTCGGCCGCCGCCGCAGCGACCTCGGCCTGGGCCGTGATCCTCGCGGCCATGCCTTCTGCTTCGGGGTCCCACCCGCCGGTGTCGACGAGGGTGAACCTGCGTCCGGACCAGCTTGCGTCGTACGCGACCCGGTCGCGGGTGACGCCGGGGACGTCCTCGACCACCGCCTCCCGGCGGCCCAGGATCCGGTTGACCAGCGTCGACTTGCCGACGTTGGGGCGGCCGACGACCGCGACGACCGGGATCGGCCCGGCGTCCTGCTCGTCGACGAACGCCTCCTCGTCGGCGATCAGATCCGCGTGGGCCTCGTCCACCGGGCCGTACGGCTGGTCGTTCACGATGCCTCCTCGCCCGCGGGCGCAGGCTGGTCACCGGCGGCCCGGCCGAACCGGCGGACGACGTCGGCGTGATGTGCGGTCAGCGCAGCGTGCAGCTGTGCGTTGGCCGCCGCGAGCGTTGAGCGGGAGCGACCCGGACCGCCGGTCACGGCAACCGCGGGTCCGAAGACCACCTCGAGGCGCGAGCGCGGCCGCGGCACGGCGGTGACGGTGGTTCCGCGCACACCGGTGCCGAGCGAGATCACCGGGACAACCGGCGCCCCTGAGCGCAACGCGAACCAAGCCAGGCCCGGACGGACGTCGGCGAAGTCACCGAGCCCGCGGCGGCCCTCCGGGTAGACCACCAGCACCCGACCCTCGTCGAGGACGGCCGCAGAACGGAACAGCGCCGCCCGGTCGGGGCCCGAACGGTCGATCGAGACCTGGCCGATCGAGTGGAGGAACCACCCCAACGGACCGCGGAACATCTCCTTCTTGGTCAGGCAGTGGATCGGCCGCGGCGACGTGCCCATGAGCAGGGGTGCATCGAGGAACCCCGCATGGTTCGCTGCGAGGATGACCGGCCCGTCGGGCGGCACCAGGTGGGCGTCGTGGACCCGGACCGACCACCCGGTCCGCATCACGACATGCGCGATCCGCCACCCCGCCGCCGCGCCCCGAGCGGTAGGCGCCGATGTCTTCACGCTGGCGTCACCCCGACCCGCTGCTCCACCAGGTCGAGCACCGCCGCGACCGCCTCGTCGAGGCTGAGCTCAGACGAGTCGACGACGTCGACGCCGTCGGCCGCCTCCAGAAAGCTGGCGACCGTGGCGTCGTCCGCGTCGCGGCGCAGCACCTCGTCACGGGTGGCGGCGACGGCCGCGGCGTCGGCGGCCCCGTGCACGTCGCGGGCCCGTCGCTGAAGCCGCGTCGATTCGGCGGCTGTCAGGAGCACCCGTACCGGGGCGCGCGGGGCGACCACGGTGGTGATGTCGCGCCCCTCGACCACCACGCCGCCGTCTGCCACGACGGCGCGCTGGCGTGCGACCAGTTCGGCACGCACGCCGAGGTTCGTTGCGACGGTGCTGACGGCGGCCGAGATCCGGGTCTCGCGGATCGCGGCCGCGACGTCGGTACCGCCAACGTGCACCGTGGGCCGGCGGGGGTCGGTGCCCATGCTCAGCGGCAGGTCGCGGGCCAGCTCGGCGACCCGCGCCTCGTCGGTGAGATCGACGCCCTGGTCGAGCAGCCACCAGGTGAGGGCCCGGTACATCGCGCCGGTGTCGAGATACCGCAGCCCGAGCGCCACGGCCACCCGGCGGGCGACCGTGGACTTGCCCGATCCGGACGGCCCGTCGATCGCGACGACCAGGGACGACGGCGGCGGCACGGGGGCTCCTCGCGGGGGTGGAGGGTCGGGACGAGGGTAATGCTCAGTCGCGCACGCTCCACCCCGCGGCCCGCAGCGCGGCGGTCAGGGCGGTGTCGGCGCCGGGCCGGACGTCGAGCTCGACGGTGCCGACCGGCTGGCCGGGGCTGTGCTCGATCCGGACGTCCTCGACGTTGACGCCGGCCCGCCCCGCGTCGGCGAACAGGGCCGCCAGCTGTCCGGGACGGTCGTCCACGACGACCGAGACAGTGGCGTAGTCCGTGGGCGGTGCGCCGTGCTTGCCGGGCAGCCGGCCCCGACCGTCGACGCCGGCGCGAAGCAGTTCCGTGAGCTCGTCCCGGCCGGCCGCCGATCCGAGCGCGGCGAGGGCCCGGTCGAGATCCGAGCGGAGTCTTACCAGGACGTCGGCGACGGCGCCGGCGTTGGCCGTGAGGATCTCGGTCCACATCGCCGGATCGCCCGCTGCCACCCTCGTCACGTCGGCGACGCCAGGGCCGGCGAGCCGGACCTCGTGCGCCGGTGCCGCAGCGAGGCGGCCGGCGACGAGCGCGGCCAGCAGATGGGGAGCGTGCGAGACCAGGGCCACTGCTGCGTCATGGTCGGCGGCGGGCATGGTCACCGGGATTGCGCCGGCGAGACGGGCGACGGCCAGGGCGCGGGTGACCGCATGCGGATCGGTGCCCTCGTCGGGGCAGAGCACCCACGGCCGGCCCTGGAAGAGGTCGACCAGTGCCGACCCCGGCCCGGACACCTCCCGGCCCGCCATCGGGTGGCCGCCGACATACCTGCCCGGCTCAGCCGTGAGCGCACGGACCTGCGTGGCCGGCAGAACCTTCACACTGGCGACGTCGGTGGCGTACTCGGCGAACCCGTGGGAGAGCACGTCGACGACGGTCGCGGCCGTGACGACCGGAGGCACGGCGACGACGGCCAGGCCGGCGGGACGCCGGGCCTCGTGGGGGCGGCCGGCGCCGAGGTCAACGGCCTCTCCCAGGGACGCGGCGTCGTGGTCGCGAAGCTGCACGTCGATGCCGGCACGGCGCAGGGCGAGTCCCACGGACGTGCCCAGCAGACCGGTGCCGACCACGAGCACGCCCCGGTCCAGCGGCCCGATCGTCACCCCGCCACCCCGTCGTCGCGGCGCAGGTCGGTTCTCAGCTCGCGGGCCCCGTGCAGGTAGACGTGGCGGATCTCGGCGCGTGCCAGCGGTGTCTCGACGTGTGCCAGCAGACGAACGATGCGCGGCAGTGCGCCGACGACATCGAGCTCCTGGGCGCAGAGCAGCGGGACGTCGCTGATCCCGACGGCCCGGGCGGCGTAGGCAGGGAACTCCGCGTGCAAGTCGGGCGTCGCGGTGAAAAGGATGCTGACGAGGTCGTCGGTGGAGACACCGTTGCGGCGGAGTACCTGCCCGACCAGCTCGGTGACCCGCTCGAGCAGGTGTTCGCGCTCGTCGACCTCGACCTGGGTCGCGCCGCGGATCGCCCTCAGCGTCACTACAGCCCGACCTCGCGGTAAAGGTGCCCGACCTCGTCGTGTGTCAGCATTCGGGTCCGTCCGGGGCGCAGGTCTCCCAGGGTGATCGGCCCGATCTCGGTGCGCACCAGCCGCTCGACCGGATTCCCGACGGCATCGAGCAGCCGGCGCACGACGTGCTTGCGTCCTTCGTGCAGGACGAGCTCGACCATGACCCGAACGCCGGACCGGCCGACCACCCGGAAGCTGTCGACCGCCACGACGCCGTCGTCGAGCTCGACCCCGGCGCGCAGCTGCCGCCCGACGTCGCGTGCGAGCGGGCCCGGAACCTCGGCGAGATAGGTCTTAGGAACGGCGTAGCTCGGATGTGCGAGCCGATGGGCAAGATCGCCGTCATTGGTCAGCAGGATCAGGCCCTCGGTCTCGGCATCGAGCCGGCCGACATGAAACAACCGCTCCCGGCGCCCCGCGACGTAGTCGCCGAGGCTCGGCCGCCCCTGCGGATCGCTCATCGTACTGATGACGCCGCGCGGCTTGTTCAGTGCGAGATAGACCAGACCGGCTTCTTCGGTGGTGATGCGCAGCCCGTCGACCTTGATGACCGCAGTGGCGGGGTCGACCCGGGTGCCCATTTCGCGGACCTGCCGCCCGTCGACCTCGACGCGGCCCTCGGCGATCAGATCCTCGCAGGCACGCCGGCTACCGACGCCGGCAGCGGCGAGGACCTTCTGCAGGCGGACGCCGGCCTCAGCCGGCACCGTCGACGTCCTCGACGTCGGGCAGGAAGGGTGCCAGTGGGGGTAGCTCGTCGAGCGAGGACATGCCCAGCCGCTCGAGGAAGAAGGACGACGTCCGGTACAGCGTCGCGCCGGTCTCGACGTCGACGCCGGCCTCCTCGACAAGTCCGCGCGTGGACAGAGTGCGCATGACGCCGTCGCAGTTGACTCCGCGTACGGCCGACACCCGCGAGCGGCTCACCGGCTGCCGGTAGGCAACGACGGCCAGCGTCTCGAGGGCGGCCTGGGTCAGCCGCGCCTGCTGTCCGTCGAGCACGAACCGCTCGACCACCGGGGCGCAGTCGGCCCGGGTATAGAGGCGCCAGCCGCCCGCGACCTCGCGCAGGTCGAAGCCTCGCCCGGCCGCCGTGTACTCGGTTGACAGCTCCCGCAGAACCGCCCCGACCTCGGTGCGCGGTCGCTCGAGCACCTGGGCCAGCGTGACCTCGGCGACGGGCTCGTCCACGACGAGCAGCACGGCCTCGACGGCCGCGGACAGGGTCGGCTCGTCGGGCCGGTCGGCGGCCTCGGGCATCGGCAGGGCACTCACGCCGGTCCCCCCTCCTGGGCCAGGGCGAACTGGCCGAGTTCGTCGTCGTACTCGTCAAGGGACAGGTCGGTGTCTGCGTCGTCGTCGCTACCCGCCCACCGCACGGTCAGCTCACCCAACGGGGTTATCTGTTCGAACATAACCACCCGTTCGCGGTAGAGCTCGAGCAGGGCGAGGAACCGGGCGACCACGTGCAGCGTTGTGGGACAGTCTGCCGACAGCGCCCGGAATGTCGCGCTGCGCGAGCGCTGCAGCCGGCCGACCAGCAGCGCAGCCTGCTCGCGGACGCTGACCCGCGGCTGGTGCAGGTGATCCGTCGCCACCGTGGGCACCGGCTTGGGCACGAGTGCCCTGGCGGCCAGCGCCGCAAGGTCCGCGGGGCCCAGCGCGACGACCACCTCGGGAAGCGCGCGGGCATAGCGCTCCTCCAGGCCCACCGCTCGTGGGAACCGTAAGGACTCGGCACTGATCCTGGCCGCGAAGACCGCCGCGACCTCCTTGTAGGCCTTGTACTGCAGCAGACGGGCGAAGAGCAGGTCGCGGGCCTCCAACAGCGCGAGGTCATCCTCGTCCTCGACCTCCCCACCGGGCAGCAGCCGGGCCGCTTTGAGGTCGAGCAGCGTCGCGGCGATCACGAGGAACTCGCTGGTCTGGTCGAGGTCCCATTCCGGGCCCGCTGACCTGATGTGCGCGATGAACTCGTCGGTGACCTGCGAGAGTGCCACCTCGGTGACGTCGAGCTTGTGCTTGGCGATCAGGCTGAGCAGCAGGTCGAACGGGCCTTCGAAGTTCTCCAGATGCACCTCGAAGCGGTCAGTGGCTGGCGGCGCGGAGGCAGGCTCGCCGATCAGCTGCTCGAGGGCACCTTCCGCCACCGCGCCAGCACCTCCCTGGCCAGTTGACGGTAGGCCGCCGCTCCTGGTGACTCGGGCGCGAAGCTCGTGATGGGCAACCCGGCCACGGTGGTCTCAGGGAAGCGGACAGTGCGGGAGACGACGGTGTGGAAGACCTTGTCGCCGAAAGCCTCGACGAGTCTGGTCAACACCTCGCGACCGTGCACGGTGCGGGAGTCGTACATCGTGGCCAGCAGGCCCACGATCTCCAGCCGTGGATTGAGCCGGTCGCGGACCTTCTCGATCGTCTCCTGCAGTAGCGCCACCCCGCGTAGCGCGAAGTACTC
>DATHII010000302.1:0-10020 GCA_035316885.1 Jiangellaceae bacterium
CCGATCCCGCTTCGACCCAAGCGACGCGCGAGGCCACGAAGGTCGCCTTCGACTCGTTCCACCATTACCTCGGGGTCGGGATCGGCGAGTGCCTCGGCTATCTCCTCACCGGAGCATGGAGTCTGCTGGTCGGCGTGGCGATGCTCCAATCGTCCACATTCGAGGCGTGGCTCGGTTGGCCGGGGATCATCATCGGTCTCTTCCTTGTCGTCGGGTCCCTCGAGTTCGTCGGCCGCTTCGAGGAGCAAGGCTGGAGGCTCGCCGGCGCGATCGTCCCGATCACCTACATCGCCTGGTCGCTATGGCTCATCCTCTCGGGACTCGTACTTCTGGTCGGGTAGGCACCGAGGACGGGTGAGGCGACGCCTTGCGCGGCATCGCGTTTCGAGTTCACTCGCCAGTGTGGTATCTACTCGCCTCGCGGGTGACCCACGAGTGGTACGACGAGGTCCTCGTCGGCCAGCAGGATGTCACCGTCGAAGCGCGCCGAGGCCTCGAGCCGCGAGACGGTCCGGTCGATGCCTGGCCAGAAATGCGTCAGCATCAGCCGATGCACCCCGGCCCGCCGCGCCCACAACCCGGCGTCCGATGCTCGCAGGTGATAGCGCGGCTGCGTCGGCTCACGGAGCACGCCGATCCCCTTGGCCTGGCCCGTGGCCTCGACGATGAACAGGTCGGCGTCGGCGCCCAGGGCGGCGAGCGCGTCATCGGGACCGGTGTCGCCCGTGTACGCCACCGTCACGTCCGGCGCCGTCAGCCGGATGCCTGCGTTCGGGACGTAATGCGGCAGCATCACCGTGGAATGGGCCCACCTCGTATGACCCGGGCAGGTCGTTCACGTCGAAGACGTCGGCCAGGTCTCCGTCCGGTTCGAGCGGACGCAGCCGGCTCATGACGCCCGGCGGGCAATAGAGCGGCAGCCGTGGGAGCCGCTCGGGCGCGAAGTACCGCACCCGGTACAGGCCGTGCAGGTCTACACAGTGATCGGGATGCTCGTGAGTCACCACGACAGCGTCGACGTCACCGTCCGGACAGTAGGCCAGGAGCCGCGGAAGCGTCGCGTACCCGAGATCCAGGACCAGACGGAATCCGTCGTACTCGAGCAGGAACCCGCTGGCCGCGCGGCCGGCTTCCGGCCATGCGCCGCAACTGCCGAGGACGGTGAGGCGGCGTGCGACCGGCGCGTCCTCAACCACCCGACGAACGGTTGACGGCGCTGACGACGGCACGCAGCGACGCGGTCAGGATGTTCGGGTCGATGCCCACGCCCCAGTACACCTCCCCGCCGATCGCGCACTCGACGTACGCCGCCGCACGCGCGTCGGTGCCCGACGACAGCGCATGCTCGGCGTAGTCGAGGACCCGGATGTCGTACCCGATCTCGCCCAGGGCGTTGACGAACGCATCGATCGGACCGTTGCCGATGCCGGTCAGGAGGTGGCGCTCCCCACCGATATAGACACCGACCTCGAGCGCGTCGCGCTCGCCGGCCGCCGAGGAGGTGTGGACGGAGTTCAAGGCCAGCGGCGCCGCCCGGTCGAGGTACTCGGCCCGGAAGATCTCACCCATGCGCCCAGGCTCGATCTCGCCGCCCTCGCCGTCGGTCACGCCTTGGACAACGCCTGAGAACTCGATCTGCAGGCGTCGCGGCAGGTCGAGATGGTGCTCGGCCTTCATGACGTACGCGACGCCGCCCTTACCGGACTGCGAGTTGACGCGGATCACCGCTTCGTAGGAGCGGCCGACGTCCTTCGGGTCGATCGGCAGGTACGGGACCTCCCAGCGGACGTCCTCGAGCGCGGTCCCGGCCTCCTTGGCGTCGTGCTCGAGTGCCTCGAAGCCCTTCTTGATCGCGTCCTGGTGGCTGCCCGAGAACGCGGTGAACACCAGGTCCCCGCCGTAGGGGTGCCGCTCGTTCACCGGGAGCTGGTTGCAGTACTCGACCGTGCGGCGGATCTCGTCGATGCCGGAGAAGTCGATCTGCGGGTCGATGCCCTGGCTGAACATGTTCAACCCGAGTGTGACCAGGCACACATTGCCCGTGCGCTCGCCGTTGCCGAACAGGCAGCCTTCGACCCGGTCCGCGCCGGCCAGCAGGCCCAGTTCGGCGGCGGCGACGCCGGTGCCGCGGTCGTTGTGAGGGTGCAGCGACAGCACGAGCGACTCACGCCGCGGCAGGTTGCGGTGCATCCACTCGATCGAATCGGCATAGACGTTGGGCGTCGCCATCTCGACCGTGGCCGGCAGGTTGACGATCATCTTCCGGTCCGGGGACGGGTCCAGTACCTCCACGACCTGGCCGCACACGTCGAGGGCGAAGTCGAGCTCCGTGCCGGTGTACGACTCGGGCGAGTACTCCCAGTAGATCTCGGTGTCCGGTGTCATCGTCCCGGCGTACTTCTGGGCCACGCGGGCCGCGCTCGTGGCGATGTCAGCGATGCCGTCGCGGTCGAGCCCGAAAACCACCCGGCGCTGCAGGATCGACGTCGAGTTGTAGAAGTGCAAGATCGCCGAGCGAGCCCCACGCAGCGACTCGAAGGTGCGCTCGATCAGCGGCTCTCGGCACTGGGTGAGCACCTGGATGACGACATCGTCGGGAATCTGGTCGCCCTCGATGAGCTGACGCACGAAGTCGAAGTCCGTCTGGCTCGCCGACGGGAACCCGACCTCAATCTGCTTGTAGCCCATCGCGACGAGCAGGTCGAACATCCGCTTCTTGCGTTCGGGACTCATCGGGTCGATCAGCGCCTGGTTGCCGTCGCGCAGGTCGACGGCGCACCACTGCGGCGACACGTCGATCCGGCGGGTGGGCCAGGTGCGGTCGGGCAGTCCGACCGCGATCTGTTCGTGAAAAGGGCGGTAGCGGTGCAGCGCCATCCCGGACGGCTGCTGCGCCGGCGGGCAACTGACCGATTCGGGACGGACGGGTGCGGACTCGCTCATTAGTGCGGCTCCTCGCCGGGTCACTTCTGGCGCGACCGGCAGCGCAGGACCACCGCGGCGAGGGCGCCGGTCTAGCTGGCCCCGCCGCGGCAGAGAAGGAGGAGCTCCACAGGCCGCATGGGGCGAGAGCTTAGGCGATCACTCGCCGGAACACCTGACCGGTTCTCACCATGCGAGACCGTCCCCGGGGCACCTGCGGTCATGGCACCGGGAACTTCGCCGTGTCGACCTGGACGACGAACGGGGCCGGGAGTGTGACCGTCTGGCCGAACGCCACCCGTTCTGCGTTGGCGTACTCGCCGTCGGCCGGAGCCGCGAACAGGGTGGTCGCGGGACCATCGGCATCCCACGGGTCGATGAGCAAGTAGAGAGGAACACGACCGTGCGCGTAGGCCCACCCCTTTGCCGTGCGGTCGTGCCGGGCGTTGCTTTTCGAGGTCACCTCGACGACGAGCAAGGCGGCCGCGGCGGGCACGGAGTACGTCGCACCCTCGAGCGCCTGTCGTGGAATGACCACGAGATCGGGCTCATACAACCTTCGCAGGTGTGGGAAGGAGAGCCCGAGCCGCTGATAGACGGCGACTGAGGGCAGAACCGCGGGGTGCAGTCGCGTCTGCACGGCCTCGACCACGGACGTGTGCTGCACCGTCGGTGGCGGCGTCACCGTGATGCCCTCCTCGGTGATCTCGGCGTGCCAACCCTCGGGCACGTCGAGCTCGCGCCAGGCCGCGTAGAGCGAGTCCCAGCTCCAGTCCTGTTCGACGGTGGCCATGCGCACCCCTCAAACCTAGTCCGCAGCTGATGGACCGACGATGTCCCGGACGGAGGCTGTGGACAACTAGAAACCGAGCTTGCGGAGCTGCTTGGGGTCGCGCTGCCAGTCCTTGGCGACCTTGACGTGAAGGTCGAGGAACACGGGCGTGCCGAGCAGGCGCTCGATCTGTCCCCGTGCGTTCGTGCCGACATCGCGCAGGCGCGCCCCGGAACGCCCGATGACGATCGACTTCTGGCTTTCACGCTCGACGTAGACGTTGACGTGCACGTCGAGCAGGGGACGGTCAGCCGGGCGGTCCTCGCGAGGGATCATCTCCTCCACCACCACGGCGATAGAGTGCGGCAACTCGTTCTGGACACCCTCGAGGGCAGCCTCGCGGACCAGCTCCGCGACGAGAGTCTCCTCGGGCTCGTCGGTGAGCTCCCCCGCCGGGTACAGGGCCGGCCCCTCCGGCATTTGAGCGAGCAGCAGGTCGGCGAGGACGTCCAGCTGGTCACCCCGCGTGGCTGAGACCGGCACGATCTCGGCCCAGTCGACGTTGACGTCCGCGCCCAAGCCGGCGACAGCGGACAGCTGGACCGCTAGCTGATCCGATCCCACCAGATCGGATTTCGTCACCACCGCGACCTTCGCTGTGCGGCCGATCTTGGCGATCTCGGTCGCGATGAAGCGGTCACCGGGCCCTACCTTCTGGTCGGCGGGTACACAGAAGCCGATCACATCGACCTCGGCCCACGTCGTCCGGACGACGTCGTTGAGCCGCTGGCCAAGCAGGGTGCGCGGACGGTGCAGCCCCGGTGTGTCGACGAGCACGAGCTGACCGTCGTCGCGGTGCACGATGCCGCGGATAGCGTGCCGCGTGGTCTGGGGCTTGGTCGAGGTGATGGCGACCTTGTCGCCCACGAGTGCGTTCACGAGGGTCGACTTGCCGGCGTTGGGACGGCCGACGAAGCATGCGAAGCCGGACCGGAACGCGGCACCGTCCGTCGGCACCGGCTAGGCCCTCTCGCCGATCACCGCGGCGTCATCGGCACCGATGGTCTCCACATGATCAGAATAGCCTTCGACCAGTCCGATTCACAGCACGGACCGAGTCGGTACATCAGCGCACTGATGATACGGACGTACAGGATTTCTGGTACGATCGTACCAGTTGTTGAGTGATCGGAATTGACTGTCATGGCATGGGTCCTGGTGATCGTCGGCGGTCTGTTCGAAACTGTCTTCGCGGTCTGCCTGAAGGCCTCCGACGGCTTCAGCAGGCTCTGGCCGACGGTCGGGTTCGTCGTTTCAGTTGCTATCAGTATGGGGCTGCTCGGTCTCGGACTTCGCGAGTTGCCCGTCGGCACGGCCTACGCGGTGTGGACCGGAATCGGTGCGGCGGGTACCGCCGTCGTGGGCATGCTGTTCCTCGACGACCCGGCGACGCTGCTCCGGATCAGCGCGATCCTCCTCATCGTCGGCGGTGTCGTCATGCTCAACCTCGCCGGCGGATCGGCGCACTGACCGTGGCGTCCACGGCCCGTGGCGAGCGCCGGCGCGCGACCCTCGTCGACGCCGCCGCCGCGATCTTGCTCGTCAAGGGTCTGGAAGGGGTCAGCCACCGCGCGGTCGCCGAGAAGGCTCGGGTGCCGCTCGGAGCCACGACGTACTACTTCAGCACACTCGACGACCTGCGGCGCGCCGCAGCCGACCGGATCGTCGGACGCGAGCTCGTTCGCATGGAGCGCGCGGTGGCCCAGGTGCGTCCCCGGAGGCGCGGTTCCCGCGCCACCGCCGCCGCGGTCGTCGACCTGCTGACACCGGGCAGCCGCTCAGACGTGGTCGCGTGGTACGAGCGATACGTCAGATCCGCGCGAGAGCCGTTGCTCCGTGAGGGCGCCCGCGCTACCAATGAGGCCGCATGCCGCCACGTCGCCACCGTCCTGGAGCGGTCGGGCTGGAACGGCGCGGTGCCGGCCCACGTCGCGCTCGCCCTCGTCGACGGCTCCGTCGTCGGAGCGCTCGTCGAGGGCGCCGCGATCGCTCGGGTCCGCGCGGCCGCCCGCGACGCCCTCATGGTGCTCCTGAACCTCTCCGTCGGGGCCGTGCGGTGACACCCGTCAGGTCGTCAGCGTCAGCCGCACAGCCCCGTCGAGTCCGGCCACGATCACCGGAACGCCCGCGCCGCCCAGGTCACGAACAGCGGCGATCCCCACCCGCTCGACCGATGTCTCGCCCGGCTCGCCGGACCCGTCGGCAGAGGTCACGACGGCCGCCGCCTCGAGGCCGGTCGCACCGCTGGAGACCGCCATCGCCACGGCGACCTCGAGCGCAGACAGCCGCAACGAGGGCAGCGAAACGGTCGCGGCGGCATACGTTCGGCCGTCGACGTCGCGCACGGCCGCGCCGTCGCCCCCGCCCGAGCGCGCGCGGGTCGCGCGGGCCAGCGTGACGATCTTCGCGTCTTCCGGGTCGACATACCCGTCGGTCATGCGGGCTCCCGCCGCCGGGCACCGCCGGGGTGAGCCGCGCCGCCAGACGCCGGGTCCGTGCGAGACGCGACGATCGTGGCGACCTGGTTGCGCCGGCCGGCCGGACCCTCGGCCACCAGTCGGAGCCCGCCGAACTCGACCTCGGCACCCGGGATCGGGACGCGGCCCAGCTGCTTGGCCATGAGACCGCCGACGCTGTCGACGTCGTCGTCGGACAGCTCGATGCCGAACAGATCGCCGAGGTCGTCGACGTGCAGCCGCGAACTCACCCGGACCGCGCCGTCCTCGAGCTTCTGGACCGTCACGCCCTCGGTGTCGTACTCGTCGGTGATCTCGCCGACGATCTCCTCGAGGATGTCCTCGATCGTGACGAGTCCGGCAGTGCCGCCGTACTCGTCGACGACCACGGCGACGTGGGTGCGCTGGGCCTGCATCTCGCGCAGCAGGTCGTCGACCGGTTTCGAGTCGGGAACATACAGCGCCGGGCGCAGCACGGAGTCGACCCGCTCGACCGACTCGGCGTCGCGGTTGTCGTAGAGTCGCCGCGCGACGTCCTTCAGGTAGGCGATGCCCACCACGTCGTCGAGGCCTCCCGATCCGACAACCGGGATCCGGCTGAAGCCGCTGCGCAACGCCAGCGACTGGAACTGGCGCAGCGTCTTGTGCGCCTCGATGTAGACGACGTCGGTGCGGGGCACCATGACCTCGCGGACGATCGTGTCGCCGAGTTCGAAGACCGAGTGGATCATCTCGCGCTCACCGGACTCGATGACGCTACCGGCCTCGGCGAGATCCACCAGCTCGCGTAGCTCGGCCTCGCTCGCGAACGGTCCCTCCCGGAATCCCTTGCCCGGTGTCAGCGCGTTGCCCAGCAGGATCAGCAGACGCGGCAGCGGACCCAACACCCGGGTCACCGGCAGCAGCGGGCCTGCCATGACCAGGGCGACGCGCTCCGCATGCTGGCGGCCCAGCGTGCGGGGCGCGACCCCGATGGCGACGAACGACACCACGAGCATCGCGCCTGCGGCCACCAGGACCGAGACCCAGCCCGAGTCGAACCACCCCACGCACAGCACCGCGACGAGGACGACGGCCGTGATCTCGGCCGCGAGACGCAGCAGCAGTGCGGTGTTGAGCGCCGGCGCAGGATCCTCGACCAGTCTTCGCACCTGTGCCGCTCCGCGCCGCCCGGCGCTGACCAGGGCATCAGCCCTGGCCCTCGAGAACGTCGTGAACGCGGCATCGGCCATCGCCAGCAGCCCGGCCACGACGACGAGCAGTGCGGCACCGACGAGCATCGAGGCCGTACCTGACATCACCGTCGACTCCTCCGCCGGGCCTTCCAGTCATCGAGGAGCTGCTGCTGCAGGCCGAACATCTCCTTCTCCTCCTCAGGCTCGGCGTGGTCGTAGCCGAGGAGGTGGAGGATTCCGTGGGTCGTCAGCAGGTGGAGCTCGTCCTCCTGCGAGTGTCCCGCCTGCACGGCCTGGTGTCGCGCCACCTCGGGGCAGAGCACGACGTCGCCGAGCAACCCCGGCTCGGGATCCTCGGCGTCAGCAGTGGGGCGCAACTCGTCCATCGGGAAGGACAGCACGTCGGTCGGCCCGGGCTCGTCCATCCACTTCACGTGCAACTGCTCCATCGTGACGGGGTCGACGAGCAGGACCGCGAGTTCTGCCTGCGGGTGGATACGCATCCGGTCGAGCACGAACCGGCACAGATCGGAGAGTTCCTTCTCGTCGAGCTCGGTCGCCGTCTCGTTGTTGACCTCGATGGTCACGAATGCCCTCCGGAGCCGCGCCGCCGCTCGCCACGACGAGGGCCGCGGCCGGTGTCGCGGCCGCCCGGGCGTCCGGCGACCTGCTCGGCGTCGTACCGGGTGTACGCGTCGACGATCCGGCCCACCAGCCGGTGCCGGACGACGTCGTGGCTGGACAGGCGGCAGAAGTGGACGTCGTCGAGCCCGTCCAGGATGCCCTCGACGATCTTGAGGCCGCTGTCAGTACCATTGGGGAGGTCGATCTGGGTGACGTCGCCGGTGACGACCATCCTTGACCCGAACCCGAGCCTGGTGAGGAACATCTTCATCTGCTCAGGCGAGGTGTTCTGCGCCTCGTCGAGGATGACGAAGGCGTCGTTGAGGGTTCGCCCGCGCATGTAGGCCAGCGGCGCCACCTCGATCGTGCCTTCGGTCATCAGCCGCGGGATCGTCGCCGGATCCATCATGTCGTGCAGGGCGTCGTAGAGGGGGCGCAGGTACGGGTCGATCTTCTCCGAGAGGGTTCCCGGCAGGAATCCGAGCCGCTCACCGGCCTCGACTGCCGGCCGGGTCAGCAGGATCCGCGTGACCTGCTTGGCCTGCAGCGCCTGGACGGCCTTGGCGACGGCGAGATAGGTCTTGCCGGTGCCGGCCGGCCCGATGGAGAAGACGATCGTGTGCTTGTCGATGGCGTCGACGTAGCGCTTCTGGTTCAGCGTCTTGGCCCGGATCGTCCGGCCGCGGTTGGACAGGATGTTGGCGGTCAGCACGTCGGCGGGCCGTTCGGCGGTACGTGCCCGCAGCATCGCGACGGTGCGCTCGACGGCCTCCGGCGTCAGGCCCTGGCCGGTGCGGATCACGGCGACGAGTTCGTCGAGGGCACGTTCGGCCTCGGCGATGTCGCCGGGCTCGCCGGTCATGGTGATCTCGTTGCCGCGGACGAGGACGTCGACCCCGGGGTAGGACTCTTCGACGACGCGGAGAAGTTCGTCACCGGAGCCGAGCAAACTCACCATCGGCACGCTCGACGGGACGACGATCTTGTGCTGGGCCCGCTGAGGGGCCCCCTGGGTCTCGGCCATGGTCGGCCTGACGGCCTGCTCGCGCCTGCCCTTCGGTCTCGGCGGTCGGACACTCCATGCTACCGGTGCCGCGCTCAGCCCGGCGGCCACCGCATGTCACGCCCCCCGAGCACGTGGCCGTGTGCGTGGAAGACCGATTGTCCGGCCCGTGCACCCGAGTTGAACACCAGCCGGAACGCATCCAACCCCTCGTCCGACGCCACCGCAGCGGCCACCTGGATCAGTTCGACCATGACCTCGGGATCGGCCGTGGCGAGCTCTTCCACGTTGGCATGGTGGCCACGGGGAACGACGAGCACGTGGGTCGGCGCCTGCGGCGAGAGATCGCGAAACGCCAGGGCCCGATCGGACTCGTGCACGACCTCGGCCGGCACATCGCCCGCGACGATGCGGCAGAACAGGCAATCTGGCGATACGCTCACGCCCCGCATCGTACGGGCCGCCACACGGCATCTACGGTGGAGCCGGTAAACCGGCGCACGGCATGGCGCGTCGATAGGTACGTGGATGTCGCCTGCCCTGTCACCATCGGTGCGCCGGCCCGGTTGGGTCGTGTCTCCGTGGTCGGCGCGTACGAAGGGTGGGCTGTGGACACTGGGTCCGACACCGGCCCGTTCTCGGCGATCGGCGACTCCGACGCCTCCGCCAGCAGCGAGGCCGACCGCCTGGTCAGCGAGCTCTACGCGGCCCACTACGCGGGTCTCGTCCGGTTGGCTGCACTGCTCCTGCGTGATCATGCCGTCGCCGAGGAGGCCGTTCAGGATGCATTCGTGTCCCTGCACCGGCGGTGGCGACGGCTGCGCGACACCCGCAACGCCGCCGCGTACCTCCGCACGTCGGTCGTCCACAACACCAGGTCGATCCAGCGTCGCCGAGCGGTCGCGGCGAAGCATCCAGACGACGTGCTGCTGGACGCCCCCAGCGCAGAGAGCGGAGCCATGCGGGCGGCCTCAGGCCGCGCCGTAGTCGACGCGCTGCAACTGCTAC
>DATHII010000303.1:0-9837 GCA_035316885.1 Jiangellaceae bacterium
GCACCGACAACGAGAAACGACGCATACCCAGATCCTGTCTCGACGCCACGGCCTGATGGGTATTCCATCGACAGCCGCCCCCGGACCCTGAGGCTGCAGGTCGCCGATCTCAGCCAGGCCAATCACGTCCCTGCTGTAGCACGGTCAAGCCATCGGGGCCTGCGCCGACACCTTCCGGGAACGGCTGCGGACACGGTTCGGCGGCTCCTCGCGTGCGCTCGGCAGTGGAGGGGATGGTGCTTCATCGCTTCGGATGGTGGATCGTGGTGGCATTGCTTGCGGCCGGCTGCGCAGCCCCGAGGTCCCATGCACCCGTGGCCACCGATCAGACCGACGTGTGGTTCCTGCAGCACACCGTCCCCCACCTGCGCCAGACGACGGCGGTCGTGTCGCTGACCAGGGAGCATCTGACCGATCCGGGGCTGGCTCGGTTGGCTGACACGATCGCCCGGCGCAGCCAGGCCAACATCGACCAGCTCCAGAGGTGGCTGGAGCAGCGGGGACTGTCGCCACATGGGCACAGCCACCAGCGGGTCGACATCCGCCGGCAAACCGACCTCGAGCGGCTGGCGAGGCTGCGCGGGAGCGCCCTCAACCTGGCCCTTGTGCAGGTCATGACGGCGCGGTCGCGCACCACCAGCAAGCTGGCCGGCAACGAAGCCCGTGATGGCAGCCTGCCCGACATTCGCCAGTTCGCCCGGCAGCTGCTGGCCAGCCAGCAGGTCCAGGTTCGGCAGCTGAAATCCTGGAGGCAGGCCCGGTGGATCAGGCCGACGAGCCGCGAGCGGCGGCGCATGGTACCGCGCCGCCTGGAGGAGCAGCGTGCCGCCTGCTCGTCTGGCTGCTGGCTGGGCGTCGACAGGCTGGGCTAATGCTGCTAGCCTGTGGGCTAAGCTTATCAGTCACAGGCCGGGGAGATGAGCGGCATGCCGCGAGCGGGCCTCACGCCACAGCGGGTCGTGGAGGAGGCCGGGGCCGTCGCCGACGCGGCCGGGCTTGACCGGCTCACCCTGGCGGCGGTCGCCGACCGGTTCGGAGTGGCCATCCCCAGCCTCTACAAGCACGTCCGCGGCCTGGACGGCCTTCGACGCGACCTCGCGGTGCTGGCCGTGCGGGAACTGACCGCCACGCTGTCCAGGGCCGCGGTCGGGCGTGCCGGCCGCGACGCGCTGCACGCCATGGCCGACGCCTTCCGCGCCTACGCCACCGCCCATCCCGGCCGCTACGCCGCGAGCGTGCGCGCCCCCGACCCCGGCGACGCTGAGCACCTCGCCGCCGCCGACGACACCATCCGCGTGTTCCTCGCCATCCTGGCCGGCTACGGCATCACCGGCCCCGACGCGATCGACGCCATCCGCGGCCTTCGCGCCGCCATGCACGGGTTCGTCGCTCTGGAGGCCGCCGGCGGCTTCGGGCTGGCGCAGAGCGTGGACGCCAGCTACCAGCGGCTGGTCGACGCTCTTGACGCCGCGCTCACCGCCTGGCCCGCCTCCGACTCGCCAACGCCGGCAAAGGAACCGTCATGAAGCCCGCCAACCTGGCGCTCCGGCAGACCCAGCCACCCGAGGAAGGATGAGCACCATGCAGGTCAAGGAAGGCGTCCACCGGCTGACGCAGGGCGTCGTGAACTTCTACCTGATCGAGGAGGGCGGCAAGCTCCTGCTGGTCGACGCCGGCGCGCCCGGCGACTGGGACCTGCTGGTCCGGGCCGTGGCCGCCCTCGGCCGCGGGCTGGACGACCTGGAGGCCGTGCTCCTCACCCACGCCCACGCCGACCATATTGGGACCGCCGAACGCGCCCGCACCACGGCCGGCGCGCACGTCTGGGTCCACGAGGCCGACGCCGCCATGGCCACCGGCGGAACGCCGCCCAAGAACGACGGCAAGATCCGCTCCTACCTGCTGCGAGCCGAGTTCTACCGGACCCTGTTCTCGCTCGCGCGCCGGGGAGCCACCCGGATCGTCCCCGTCCGCGAGCTGGCCACCTTCGCCGACGGCGAGACGCTGGAGCTGCCAGGCCGTCCCCGCGCGGTGCATGCGCCCGGGCACTCCCCGGGCAGCGCGGCGCTGCTGCTCGAGGGACGCCGGGTACTGCTGACCGGCGACGTGCTGGCGACCAGGAACCCGCTGACCGGCCGGATCGGCCCGCAGATCATGCCGTCGGGCCTCAACAGCGACACCCCGCAGGCGCTGCGGTCGCTGACGGCCCTGGACGGGATTCCTGCTGATGTGCTGCTGCCGGGCCACGGCGAGCCGTGGACCGAGGGCGCGGCCGAGGCGCTGCGCCTGGCGAGGGCGGCCGGGCCGTCCTGACCTCCTGGCGAGCCGATGAGCCGTGAGCAGAGCCACCGATCAATACCGGACCACCGGGCGGGCTCCCCGAGCTTGCGCTGCTGTCGGCGATGGTGGGACGGTTGGATGTGCTCGAGGACGGAACCAGCATGCTCGACGGATCTTGGCCAAGCGGAGGCGTGCGCGACGTCTAGCTCGCCCGGTGCTGCCACCGGTGAAGGGAGTGGGTCGACATGGAGGAGCGGGGTGCCCGCCAGGTGGCCGAGGCAGTGTGGAAGGCGCTGGCGGCCGGCGACTGGGAAACCGCCAGCAGGTACCTGCACGACGACTTCGTGCAGGAGTGGCCGCAGTCGGGCGAGCGCATCGTCGGCCGCGACAACGCGGTCGCCATCAACCAGAATTTCCCGGGTGGCCTGCCCACGATGCGGTTTCGCCGCACCCTGGCCGGCGGCGACCTGGCCGTGCTCGAGGTCGAGCTCACCTATGCGGACGGCAGCCGCTACCTCGGCGTGAGCGTCATCGAGCTCCGCGACGGGAAGGCCGTGAAGGAGACCGACTACTTCGCCCAGCCGTTCCCGGCACCCGAGTGGCGGGCCCAGTGGGTCGAGCGGATGTGACCGCTTGGTGATCGGATCCACGGGGGTCGGCGAGGCAGCCGCCCTGTCGCCGGCGCGGAAGCGCTGGACGCTCCTCGCGGTCGTCCTTGGGTCAGGCATTGTCTTCCTTGACACCTCGGTCGTAACCCTCGCGCTGCCGAGGATCGGCGAGGAATTGTCCTCCGACCTGTTCGGGACGCTTGAGGCGCAGTCCTATGTCGCGAACGGCTACTTCGTGACGTTGAGCGCGCTGCTGATCCTGGCTGGGGCGCTCAGTGACTACTTCGGGCGGCGGCGGATGTTCGCGATCGGCCTGGTGGGGTTCGCCGCCACCTCGTTGCTCTGCGGGATCGCGCCCACCATGGAGTTCCTGATCCTCGGCCGGGCCCTGCAGGGTGCTGCCGGCGCCGTCCTGGTCCCCGGATCGCTGGCGATCATCACGGCCACGTTCCGGGGCGAGGAGCAGGGGCGGGCATTTGGCCTGTGGGCCGGCGCGTCGGCCGCGACGACGATCCTCGGCCCGTTTGTCGGGGGCGTGCTCGTGAACACCATCTCGTGGCGGATGGCGTTCCTGATCAACCTCCCGTTCCTGCTGATCGCCTACGTCGCCACCGTCCGGTTCGTACCGGAATCTCGCGACGAACAGGCCACCGGACGCTTCGACTGGCTCGGGTCGCTGGTGGTCGCCGTCGCCGTGGCGGGTCTGGCCTTCGGGACGATCCGCGGGCAGCAGCACGGCTGGAGCGAGCCGATCGCCGTGGTGAGCTTGGCGGTCGGTGCGGTCGCGGCGGTCGCCTTTCCATTCCTGATGACCCGGCGGAGCGACCCGCTCGTGCCACCGAGGCTCTTCCGATCGAGGAACTTCACGGTGACGAACCTGTCGACCTTCGTGATCTACGGCGCACTGTATGTGGCGTTCACGTTCATCGGGATCTTCCTGATCGGCACGCTCGGGTACAACGAGCAGGCCGCCGGCATCGCGCTGGTGCCGAGCTCGCTGTTCCTGGTGCTGTTCTCGTCACGATTCGGGAAGCTCGCGGCACGGTTCGGCCCACGGTTGTTCATGAGCCTCGGCCCGGCGATCATGGCGCTCGGCCTCCTGTTGCTTGCGCAGATCCCGGCGGACAGCCAGGGCTGGGTGCTGGGTGGTGGCCGGTCGGCATCGATCGTGCCGCCGGCCGACTACTTCACCGATCTGCTCCCTGGGCTCGTGGTGTTCGGGATCGGGCTGTGCATCATGGTGGCCCCGCTGACGACGGCCCTGATGACCTCGGTCCCGGCGCGCAACTCGGGCGTGGCCTCGGCGATCAACAACGCCATCTCGAGGGTGGGGTCGCCGCTGGTCAACGCCTTGATCTTCGTGGCCGTGGCGGCGAGCTTCTACGCCTCCATCGGCGAGCGCGTGCCGGGCGTCGACACCGGGTCCCGCGAGGTCCGCAACGCCGTGTCCCCGCTCAACCGGCCGTCGGAGGACGTCTCGCCCGAGATCCGCGCCGCCGCCCAGCAGGCCTCGACCGAGGCGTTCCACCTCGCGATGCTCGTGGCCGCCGGCCTCATGGCGGCCGGCGCGGCCGTCAACGGCTTCGGGATCCGGAATCCGGCACCGAGCGCTCGACACCTCGGGCCGGGCGCCGAGCAACCACCCCCCGAGTCTGGGTCGGGGACCCCCAGCGGTCCGGTACAGATCGCAGCCGAGGAGTTCAAGAAGAACCAACCGCAGGCCGATCGGACCGGCCCCGCCCGACCCGACTGATTGCCTCCTTGCGGCCGCCGACTTCGTCTGCGGGAGGTTCGCGGACGACCAGGGCGGCACCCAGCGCTGGGCATCGAACCGGCGCCTTGAGCCCGGTCAGGACGTGGGCGGGCTCGAGCTGCTCAGTGGAACAGGTGGTACTGCGCCGGTTCGGCCCCGGTGAGCCGGTAGCGGGCCGGGTCGGGGCGGCGGCCGGCGCAGAGCCGGATCAGGGTGGGGACGTCGGTGGCCAGCTCGGCCAGGTGGCCGCCATCGGCGGCGCCCAGGTACAGGGTTCGCTCTGGCAGGCTGACGCGCGTGGCCGGAACCGGCCGGCGGCGGCTGCGTTCCACCAGCAGGGCCAGCGCGTCCTGGACGCCGTCGCTCTCGTAGGGTGCTGGCTCGCCCAGCGCCTCCCGCACGTCTCCGCCGTGGATCCATTCCCCCAGGGCCAATCCGTCCAGTTCGCCCTCGGCGGCCGTCAGGGCTGGCCCGGCGGCGCGGTAGCCGCGTTCGAGCTCGGCCAGGACGGCGTCGAGCGGCCAGGAGCGGCGTTCGGCGACGTCCAGCTCGTTCAGCTCGGGGGTGAAGGAATGCAGCCGGCCCTCGGCCAGCCGTGCCAGCGCCGAGCCGCAGTGTGCCAGCACGTCACGCACCGACCAGCCGGTGCAGACGGTCGGGCGGTCGAAGGCCTCGGCCGGGGTCCGGCGCAGGATGGGCAGCAGCGCGTTGTGCTCGGCGCCCAGCAGCCGAGCGCCGAGATCGTGCGGTCGACCAGAAACCATGTCGACATCCAACGGCACCGCCCAGGACGCTGGCAAGCCCGGCAGCACCCATATTCAGCGCGAACCCGCTGAGCAGTCGCTGCCCTGTCGTGGCCGAGGCCATTATGCTTGCGGTTGCCGGTTCCCGTTCCTCCAGCCTCCTCCGGGCAGGCGGCGAGGTCGCCCGAAGGCTGATCTCATGAGCAAACCGACCATCCTGACGGTCGACGACGATCCCCTGGTCTCTGCGGCGATCACCCGCGACCTGGCCAGCCAGTATGGCGCCGACTACCGCATCGTTGGTGCGTCGTCGGGGCCCGAGGCGCTGGTCGTGCTGACCAAGCTCGCCCTACGCGACGAGCCGGTGGCGTTGATCGCCGCGGACCAGCGGATGCCGCAGATGACGGGTATCGAGATGCTCGAGCAGGCGCGTGCCCACGCGCCGGGCGCGAAGTTCCTGCTGCTTACGGCATACGCCGACACCGACGTCGCCATCAAGGCGATCAACGACATCGGCCTCGACTACTACCTGCTCAAGCCGTGGGACCCTCCAGAGGAGCGGCTGTACCCCGTCATCGACGACCTGCTCGGCGACTGGCGGCAGGCGAACCTGGACCATACGTCTGACGTGCGAGTGGTCGGGCATCGGTGGTCGGACCGCAGCCACGACATCAAGATGTTTCTGGCACGCAACCACGTGCCCTACCGCTGGTACGACATCGAGCGCGATGGCGAGGCCCAGCGGTTGTGCGACCTCGCTCAAGCGTCGCCGGCCGACCTCCCGCTCGTGCTCGTGCCGGACGGCGACGCGCTCCGCTCGCCGTCGACGCTGGATCTGGCAGGCGCGCTCGGTCTGCACACCACCGCGCAACAGCCCCTGTACGACGTGTGCATCGTCGGCGGCGGGCCGGCCGGCTTGGCCGCCGCGGTGTACGCGGCGTCCGAGGGCTTGAGCACCGTCATTGTGGAGCGCGAGGCCGCCGGGGGTCAGGCGGGACAGAGCGCGGCGATCGAGAACTACCTGGGGTTCCCGAAGGGATTGAGTGGCTCCGACCTCGCTTATCGCGCCATTGCCCAGGTTTCTCGCTTCGGTGCCGAGATGGTCCTCGCGCGCGAGGTCGTCGGCTTCGAGGCCCGTGGTCCCGTGCGAGCCGTGCTCTTCGACGGTTCGGGGGAGATCGAGGCACGCGCGCTCATCGTGGCGACTGGCGTGTCCTACCGACGGCTGGAGGCGGCAGGGCTCGACGAGCTCACCGGCCGTGGCGTCTACTACGGCGTGAACGCCGGCGAGGCGAGCCAGTGCCAGGGCGACGAGGTCTACGTCGTCGGGGCCGCCAACTCGGCGGGGCAGGCTGCGCTCAACCTGTCCCGCTTCGCCAAGCGGGTGGTGCTGGTCGTACGGGCTGCGACGCTCATCGACACGATGTCCAGGTACCTCGTGGAGAGGATCACGGCCGCACCCAACATCGCGGTGCGGTACCGCAGTGAGGTGGTGTCGGGTCGGGGCGACGGCCACCTCGAGGCGCTCACCCTCGCCGACAGGGACTCCGGCGTCACGGAGGAGGTTTCGTCGAGCTGGCTGTTCGTCTTCATCGGCGCCTCCCCGCGTACCGAGTGGCTCGGCCCCGACGTCGTCCGCGACGACAAGGGGTTCGTCGTCACGGGTCAGGACCTGGTGGGTCCCGCTTCGGCGCGGCGGTGGCCGCTCACGCGTGCGCCCTTCGCCCTCGAGACCAGCGTGCCCGGCGTGTTCGCCGCCGGCGATGTTCGACTCGACTCGATGAAGCGGGTCGCGTCGGCCGTCGGTGAGGGCGCGATGTCGATCTACCTCGTGCACCGTTACCTGGCCACGATCTGATGCGCGTCGACGAGGCCCGCTCGCTGAGCATCTTCGACGGCCTGACCGACGATCAGCTCGCCGAGCTGGTCGAGGGCGGCACCGAAGTTCGCATCGAGCCCGGGGTCGATCTGTTCCGCGAAGGTGAGCACGCGGATTTCTGGTGGGTGCTGGTCGACGGTGCCATCGACCTCATCCGCCACGTCGGCCGCGAGGACACCGTGGTCGCGAGGATGGACGTGCCGGGCCGCTGGGCCGGCGGTTTCCGGGCCTGGGACGAGCACGGCGTCTATCTCGCGACGGGCCGAGGAGCGAAGGCTGGTCGGGTGCTCCGGGTGCCGGCCGAACTGCTCCGCGAGCGGTCCAACTCCTGGTTCCCGTTCGGGGGTCACCTCATCCAGGGGCTCTACCACACGGCGCGCTCCATCGAGTCGACGGCTCGGCAGCGCGAGTCCCTCGTCACCCTCGGCACGCTCGCCGCCGGCCTCGCGCACGAGATCAACAATCCCGCGTCTGCCGCCGCCCGGGCGGTCGACGCCCTCGAAACCGCGTGTGCCGCGCTGCTCGCGTCCATCGGCCGGCTCGCCCGCGACGAGATCTCGGCCGAGCAGTTCGCCGCCCTCGACGCCTTGCGCGGTGAGATCGAGCCTCAGGCGCCGGACCCTGACCCGCTGGCCCGCGCCGACCGCGAGCAGGCTCTCTCGTCGTGGCTCACCCGCCACGGCATCGAGCGCGAGTGGACCATCGCCCCGCCGCTCGCCGCCGCCGGAGTCGATCCCGCCTGGTGCGCGCGGGCCGCGGCCGTCCTGGAGGGATCGGCCCTTGAGCCGGGCCTGGAGTGGGTGGCGAGCACGTTCTCGGTCGCCGCGTTGCTGGGAGAGGTGAAGGAGTCGACGCGGCGCATCTCCGAGCTCGTCGCCGCCGTCAGGTCCTACTCGCAAATGGACCGCGCGTCGATGCAGCACATCGACGTGACGGACGGCCTCGACAGCACGCTGGTGATGCTGGGGCACAAGTTCCGCGACGGTCTGACGGTGGTGCGCGAGTACAGCGCCGGCGTCCCCCGGATCGAGGCCTACGCCGGCGAGCTCAACCAGGTCTGGACCAACCTGATCGACAATGCGCTCGACGCAATGGATGGCACAGGAACGCTGCGGCTGGCGACGCGCGTCGAGGGGGACAGCGTCGTCGTTGAGATCGGCGACACCGGCCCGGGTATGCCGCCGCAGGTGGCGGCCCGCGCGTTCGAGGCCTTCTACACAACCAAGGACGTGGGCAAAGGCACCGGCCTCGGCCTCGACATCGCGCGGCGCATCGTCGTGGAGCGCCACGGTGGCACGATCACCATCGACTCCCGACCCGGTGAAACCGTGCTGCGGGTCCACCTCCCCGTCCGGCCACACGCACCAGGTGCCTGAACACCACCCGCTACGGCCCAATGTCGGCGAAGCCGTCGCACCCACTGTAGGGAGAGCTAATGACCGCTTCTACCGAGCCCTGAGCTTGTGAGGGCTGCGCCGCACCCTCGACAATGGCTCAACATGATGCAACCAGTTGACACCAGCGAACAAGGTCGGCTCTACGCCGTTGGCCACCAGGGCCTTCGAGTATTCCTCGACTACCTCGGAGGCCTCCGGCTCAGCTTCGCAGGGCGAGACGGATCACTGCACCAGACCATTGTTCTCAGCTCCCAGGAGACAGCAGGTCTGCGTCGGCTCCTGACCGAGGAACCGCCACAGGACCCTCGCCAAGCCGACCTGGGATAGCGCGACTGCGGGCAGGTGGAGCGGCCGGCGCCGCTTTCGTCCAGCTCTGGCCAGCGACAGCACCTGCCCCGGGTACCGCCGCCCTCCCTGAACCAGCCCCGAGCCGCGCCTCGCCGCAGACTGTCCTGACGGCTCGTGTCGGCTTGGGATCCAAACTTCCGCATCTGGTCATGTGGAGTGTTCTGGTCGCTGTGCTCGTTCTTGCCTAGGTGTGCGCCAGGAACCATACTGGCTTGCTGCGAAAGCCAACCGAAATGTCGCTGAACCGGGCGAATATCGCCGCGCTTCCCTCCAGGGGCGGCCGCTCCTGGAGGTCCTTGCAGGAACCAGCCGCAGAATTGGCGCTCGCGTCGAGCCGGCGGGCTCGCGTTGGGCTCGACAGGGGGTGGTAAAGGTGTGTCGGATCGCCATCGTCGTCGTCCTCATCCTGACCGGCAGCCTCTGGCCAGCCGTCCCTGCGCTCGCTTCCGGCTCGACGGTGGCGCAGCCCGCGGCAGCCGAGAGCCTGCAGGCCGACTTCAACAACGACGGTGCCGATGACCTGGCGGTGGGTGTCCCTGAAGAGAGCGTCGCTGGCCACATAGCAGCCGGCGTGGTGCAGGTGCTGTCCGGCTCGGCCACCGGCGTCACCGGCACCGGCAGCCAGCTGTTCACCCAGGTCGGCGGTGCCGTGGAGAGCGTCGACGCCTTCGGGGCTGTGCTGGCCGCTGGGGACTTCGACAACGACGGCTTCGCCGACCTGGCCGCCGGCGCCCCTAATGAGGACGTCGGGGCCCTGGATGCTGCCGGGGCGGTGAGCGCGCTGTACGGCTCGGTCGGGGGGCTGACGACCACTGGGGGGCAGTTGTTC
>DATHII010000304.1:0-2174 GCA_035316885.1 Jiangellaceae bacterium
GCCCCAACCGGGTCGAGCCCTGCACCGAGGAGGCGCCGGCGCTGGAGGCCGCTGGCGGCCGAGAACTGCGGTGCTACAACCCGCTGCCCGCGGCCGAGGAGGTCACGGCGTGACGGCGACCGAGGATACTGCCGCAGAGCACAGCGGGGTGCCGGAACCGGGCGAGGATTCCGGGCAGCCGCAGCGTCACCGTCGTGCGGTGTCGGCGGACGACACGCTGCTGGCGGTGCGGGACCTCGAGGTGTATTTCCCGATCAAGTCCGGGGTCTTCATCGACCGGGTGGTCGGGTCGGTCAAGGCCGTCGACGGCGTCGACCTCGACGTTCCGCGTGGGTCGACGGTGGGCCTGGTCGGGGAGTCCGGCTGCGGCAAGACGACCCTGGGGCGCGCGATCCTGCGACTGGTCGAGCCGACGGGAGGCACGGTCACTTTCGACGGGATCGACGTCGGCTCGCTGGTCGGCGAAGACCTGCGCCGCGTGCGGCGCCGGATGCAGATGATCTTCCAGGACCCGATGGCGAGCCTGGACCCACGGCAGAGTGTCGAGTCCGTTCTCACCGAGCCCCGCCGCGCGCACGGGATCCAGCGTGGCGAGGCGACGACGGTCGCGCGGCTGCTCGACCTGGTGGGCCTGCCGGCATCGGCTGCGTCGCGCTATCCGCACGAGTTCTCCGGCGGTCAACGGCAGCGGATCGGGATCGCCCGGGCGATTGCCCTCGAGCCCGAGCTGATCATCGCCGACGAGCCGGTCTCCGCGCTGGACGTGTCGATCCAGGCCCAGGTGGTCAACCTGTTGGAGGAGTTGCAGGACCGTCTCGGGCTGACCTACGTCGTCATCGCGCACGACCTGGCCGTCGTCCGGCACATCGCCGACGTGGTCGCGGTGATGTACCTGGGCGGGATCGTCGAGCAGGCGCCATCTGACGCCCTGTACTCGACGCCGTACCACCCGTATACGAAGGCGCTGATGTCGGCGGTTCCGATCCCGGACCCGGTGATCGAGGACACCCGCGAGCGGATCCTGCTCAGCGGCGACCTTCCCTCGCCGGCGAACCCGCCACCGGGATGTCGCTTCCACACCCGGTGCCCTTACAGTCAGCCGACCCGGTGCGCCGACCTGAGGCCCATTCTGCGTGAGATGGCTCCGGGCCACACGGTGGCGTGTCACTGGGCCGAGCAGATCCACGCTGGTGAGATCGGACCGCGGCCGAGCGCCGTCGTCGAGGCCGTGATCCACGCCGAGCCGCCGGAGCATGTGCCCATCCCCGGCGACCCGACCGCCACCACCCTCGGGCCGCCTCCGGGGATCTGACCCGGACCGGTGATCATCGGCATTTCAGGTCCTATGCGGGACCAAAACGCCGATGATCACCGGGTTACTCGGTCGTGATCGCCCGCAGGACGTCGAGGCGAGCGGCCCGGCTTGCCGGCCACAGGGCCGCGAGGACGCCGACTGCGGCCGCGAGCACGACGAAGACGAGCAGCAGGAGCCAGGGCACCGCGAGCACGTCGAGGCCGGACTCCGCCTGCGAGCGCTGCAGGGCGATCCCGAACAGCAGGCCCAACCCGATGCCGAGGACGGCACCCAGGACGGCGATCGCGATCGACTCGAGCTGCACCATCCGGCGCAATTGTGGACGTGACAGCCCGACCGCCCGCAGCAGGCCGATCTCGCGCGTTCGCTCGAACACCGACAGCGCCAGCGTGTTGACGATGCCGAGGATCGCGATGATGATCGCCAGCCCCAGCAGCGCGTAGACGAGATAGAGCAACTGGTTGACCTGGGAACGCTGCTCCGCCTTGAACGCCTCCTGGTCCTTGACGGCCACCATCGGCAGCTCGTCTGCGGCCTGTTCGATGCCGCTCTTGACCTCTGCCAGGTCGGCACCCTGCTCGCTGACCACGTAGACGGCAGAGTCCGCGGGCCGGATGCCACCGCTCTCGAGCGTGTCGAGGCCGACGACGATGTCGGCGAACAGCAGTTGCGTGGGGGCGAACACGCCGCCGACCTGCATCTGCCGGGCCCCGCTGGCCAACGCGACCTCGAGCGGGTCACCGACACTGACCCCGTTGTCCTCCGCGTAGTCCTCGGAGACCAGCACGCCGTCCGCGCCGAGACCGTCGCTTCCGTCGGTGATGTCGAACTCGGCCGCCTGCTCGTAGGCAGCCGGATC
>DATHII010000305.1:0-13221 GCA_035316885.1 Jiangellaceae bacterium
AACTGCTACCCAGACGGCAACGCGAAGCACTCGTCCTGCGGTATTACGCCGACCTGTCGGAGGCAGAGATCGCCGAGACCATGAAGATCAGCCGGGGGGCCGTCAAGAGCCACGCCTCGCGCGGCATGGCCGCGCTTCGCGCCAACCTGGAGCAGTGGGCATGACCACCGGTGACGACTGGACGCGGCAGGACGAACAACTCCTGCGGCAGGCGCTGCACGACGAAGCCGCGAAGGTGCTACCGAGCCCCAATGCGCTCGCGCGCATCCGAGCCCGCACCGCGCGGGCCCCCATGTGGCGCAGCCCGGTGGTGCTCGGAATGGCCGCGGCCGTGGCGACCGCCGCAGGGGTCATCGCCGGCGGCGTCGCTGTGCTCGGCGACTCTCCCACCGACACGACCGCGACCGGCGGGTCGGACGTGCCGCTGCCGTCGATCCAGTCGGAGACCTCCGAGCCGAGCACGACCCCCAGCGAAGACCCGGTGACACCCGGGGTCACGCCGCCTCCACAGGCGGCGGAGACCGCGACCGTGCCCGTCTACTACGTCACCACGACTCCGGCAGGCCAGCGGCTGGCCCGCGAGTTCCGCAGAGTCCCCATCCCGGACGGTCCGCTGGTCGCCGCAGTCGAGACCATGCTCGCCGTTCCCCCCGTCGACCCGCAGTACCAGACGCTCTGGGCAGCTACCACCGAGGTGCGCGGCGTCGAGGTGGACGGCGACGTCATCGAGGTCGATCTCACCGATGCGGCCGACTACACGGGTGCGGCGCCGGATGTGGCCGCGCTTGCCACCCAGCAGCTCGTCTACACGGTGACGGCGGCCGCGTCGACGGCCGGCGCGGCCGAGGGACCGCTGCCGGTGCGAGTCCTCGTCGAGGGCGAGCCGACCGATCGCCTGTGGGGCGATGTCGACTTCTCCGAACCGGTGCAGCGCGCGGACCAGCTCGCGGTCCGTCTGCTGGTCCAGATCAACAACCCAGCCGAGGGCGCCGTCGTCGGACGCACTGTCGAGATCGACGGCGAGGCGGCCGCGTTCGAGGCAAACGTCCCCTGGCAGATCCTCCGCGACGGCGAGACCGTCGACGACGGCTTCGCGACGGCAAAGACGTGCTGCACGTTCTCGCCGTTCAGCTTCACCGTCGAGCTCGAGCCGGGCTCGTACGAGGTCATCGTCACGGAGGACGACCCGTCCGGCGGAGAGGGTCGCGCGCCGATGTCCGACTCACGCAGCTTCACGGTCGAGTAGCGCTCCCCGCTGGACACAGGGCGGCTGAGCGCGGCGCACACTCACTTGAATGCGTCGCGGAGCCGGGAGAACAGGTTCGAGCCCTGCGCCGATACCGGGCCGTGGGCGCGCTCTTCGTTGCGCAGACCCGCGAGCTCGCGCAGCAACTCCTCCTGCCGGTCGTCGAGGCGGGTCGGTGTCTGCACCTCGAGGTGGACGACGAGGTCGCCGCGGCCGGTGCCGCGCAGCTTCGGGATGCCACGTGCTGGGACCGTGAGGGTCTGGCCGTGCTGCGCTCCCGGCCTGACCTCGACCGCCTCGGTGCCGTCGAGGGTCTCCAGCTCGATCTTCGTGCCCAACGCCGCGGCGGTCATCGGGAGCGCGACCGTGCAGTGGAGGTCGTCGCCGCTGCGGGTGAAAATCGGGTGGGGTCGGACCACCAACTCGACGTAGAGGTCGCCGGGCGGGCCGCCGCCGGGCCCGACCTCGCCCTGGCCGGCGAGTTGGATCCGGGTGCCGGCGTCGACACCGGCGGGGATCTTGATGGTGAGGTCGCGGCGGGTGCGGACCCGGCCGTCGCCCGCGCACTCGACGCACGGGCGTGGGTTGACCACGCCGAAGCCGTGGCACTGCGGGCACGGACGGGTGGTCATGACCTGCCCCAGGAAGGAGCGCTGGACCTGGCTGACCTCACCGCGCCCGGAGCATGTCGCGCAGGTGACCATCTCGGTGCCCGGCGAGGTCCCGGCTCCATGGCAGGCACTGCACACGACCGCGGTGTCGACCTGGAGGTCGTGGGTGGCGCCGAACGCTGCCTCGGCGAGCTCGACCTCGAGCCGGACGAGCGCGTCCTGGCCGCGCCGGACCCGGCTGCGCGGCCCCCGGCTCGCGCCCGTACCGCCGAAGAAGGCGTCCATGATGTCGGTGAAGGAGAATCCCGCCCCGAAGCCGCCGCCGGCACCGTTGCCGCTCGCCAGGGGGTCGCCGCCGAGGTCGTACAGCTCGCGCTTGCCGGGATCGGTGAGCACCTCGTAGGCGTTCGTGACCTCCTTGAACCGCTCCTGTGTTGCGGGATCCGGGTTGACGTCCGGATGGAGTTGGCGCGCGAGGCGGCGGTACGCCCGCTTGATCTCGTCCGTCGACGCGTCCCGGGTCACACCGAGGACCTCGTAATAGTCAGTCGTGGGCACCAAATGTCCTAGTTCCCTAGTTGTTCCCTGCCAGGATCTGGCTGACGTAACGCGCAACGGCCCCGACCGCGGCGATTGTTCCTGGGTAGTCCATCCGGGTGGGCCCGACGACACCCATACTGGCCAGCGCCCGCTCCCCCGGACCGTAGCCGGTGGTGACGATGGACGCCGCGGACAGGCCCGACGTCGCGTTCTCGTGACCGATCCGCACGGTGAGCGTGGTCGGGCTGGTCGCCTCGCCGAGCAGTCGCAGCAGGAGGACGTGCTCCTCGAGCGCCTCGAGCAGCGGCTCGAGACCCTGGTCGAAGCCCTGACCGTAACGCGCCAGGTTTGCCGTGCCGGCAACGGCGAGCCGCTCGTCGGTGCGGTCGACCAGGGACTCGAGCAGTGTCGCCACGACGGCGGCCACGACCTGGCGGTCGGCCGGCGAGAACGACTCCGGCAACGTCTCCACTGTGGTCGCCACGGCCGAGATGTCGAGACCGGCGACGGCGTGGCCGAGCCGGGCTCGCAGGTCGCCGAGCAGGGCCTCGTCGGTCTCGCCCGGCAGTTCGACGATGCGCTGCTCGACCCGGCCGGTATCGGTGATGAGCACCATCAGCACCCTTCTGGTCGACAGCGGCACGAGTTCGACGTGTCGCACAGTCGAGCGGGTCAGCGATGGGTACTGGACGACGGCCACCTGGCGGGTGAGCTGCGCGAGCAGCCGGACCGTGCGCGTGACGACGTCGTCGAGGTCGACGGCTCCGTCGAGGAAGGTCTGGATCGCGCGCCGCTCGGCCGGCGAGAGCGGCTTGACCGTCGAGAGCCGGTCGACGAACAGCCGGTAGCCCTTGTCGGTTGGAATACGCCCGGCGCTCGTGTGCGGCTGGGCGATGTAGCCCTCCTCCTCGAGCACGGCCATGTCGTTGCGAATCGTGGCCGGGGAGACGCCGAGGTGGTGACGGTCGACGAGGGCCTTCGAGCCGACCGGCTCCTGGGTTGCCACGTAGTCCTCGACGATGGCGCGGAGGACGTCGAGCTTGCGGTCGTCGAGCGACACCGCGCGCACCTCCTCCGTCGACTGGCACTCGGATTTCCTGAGTGCCAAGTCTACGTGGAACCGGACCGCCGGCGTCGCGTGTCGTCGGGTGGCGAGATCGGACGCTGACCGGTCGTCGAGACGGAGCCGTCGAGCAGAGAGCGAATGCGCCGATCGACATCCTCGACCAGGGATGGCTCGACCTCGGGTACGGCGGCGGCAGCGCGGGGCAGCGCGTCACGGAGCCGTTCGAGGGTCCCGGACACGGTTTGCGCGGCCTGGGTCGCCGGCAGGCGCCACGACCGCAACTCCTCGACCAGGTGACGTGCCGTGATCGCCGGCAGCCAGGCCTGGCCGGCGACCCAAAGACCCACCTGCCGCGTCGCCACGAAGCGATGGGTCGGCGCTGCGTCGTACAAAGGCGCGAGGCCGAGCCCTGCGCCCCGATGTAGGAAGCTGTAATTGCGGGCGTGTCCGTCGGTATCGCCGACCGCAGTGCGCACCGTGACAGCGCGGGCCAGTTCGGTGAGATCGGCTCGAACATCGGTGCCATGGGTCGCGAGCACCTCTGCGATCCGCCCGAGGGTCGGGCTGTTCGGCGCAAGCGACTGGTACTTATGCATGCCATCCGGCTGGATCCCGAGCGCCGAGCACGCGTCCTCCTGGTGCACCCGACGCACCGTCCGGTCCTCGCGGACCCGGTCGAATCGTTCGAGGAGCAGTGTCACCCGGCCGTCCACGGCGACGACCTGACTGTCGGCGGCAGACACACCCGCCAGGGCTGCCAACCGCAAGGTGAACGCCTCGGCAGCGACCAGACCGGGTGCGGCCGGCGAGTCCGGCTTGAGGATGTGCGTGCTCGGAGCCCCGCCGGCGGGCCGGGCCCAACGCCCGTCAGGCAAGCGCGTGACCAGCAGCTTCGCCTGCAGGCCGCCGAGGGAGACCCGCACGTCGTCCCCGGCTCCAAGCGGGCGGGCCGGCAGGTCAGCGACTGCTTCGGACAGGGCCGCGTCGTCCATCGGCACCGCGAGCGCCACCTCCGACGTCGGCATGACACCGGGCTCGAGGAACGTCACGGCGCCCGCGCAGTCGGCACCGATCGCGTGGATCAACCCGAACGTGTCACCGCGCCGTACCGCGAACCGCCCCTCGAGGACGGTCCGCGTTTCGCCCTCGGGGAGCACTGCGTCGGTCCAGTTCTCGACCGGAGTCCCCCGATAGGCAGCAAGGCGGGTCGGCAGAGCCACGGACAAGGCGATCGAGCCGAGCCCGAGGGTTTCAAGAGCACGGCCGACGTACTGCAACTGCAACTCACGGCGCCGCGTCCGGCGCAGGACCGCGACGTGTTCCTCGCTCAGCCAGACGGCGAGTTCGTCGGCCACGTGCGTTACCGCGCGGGCTCGGGATCAGCGGATCCTCTGGGTGGAGTTACGGTCACGTCCGCCTGCCGCGGGACAACCACGAGGTCGGCACCCACGACCGCCAACGCCGCCGTCAACCGCTCCAGCGCGCCCAGGCTGCCCGACTCCATCCGCACGACAGTCGTACGGTCGACGCCGAGCCATTCGGCCAGCTCTGCCTGGCTCATCCCACTGTCACGTCGTAGGCCGGCCAGCGCGCGGCCCAGTCCGTGCGCATCGTGTACCCGACGCCAGGAGAGCATCTGATGGCTCCTGTTGCTCGTTCACATCATCCATTGCCACTCACGATGATATTGCTTGAGCGCAACTTAGCACAGTTCAGTTCGAACAGTCGTTAAATCACAACAACACACAGAGCCGAATCAGTCGTCCTGGACGCCAGTGTTCTGGCCCGCCGCCAACTTCCACTCTCTCGCCGAGTCCTTCGCCATGACGTACGTCGGCCGGCCCTCGGTCTCGCCGACGAGCGGCTCGCCGTCGCGGGAAAGGTAGCGCTGTCGAACCGAGACGACCGCAACGTCGGGTCGCACGAACACCGTGTGAACCACCTCGTAGGTCACCGACAATTCCGACATGGAGCCGGGCAGCACTCGACGCGTGAACTCGGCGATCTCGTGGCGACCGATGAGTCGTCGGCCGCCTCCGGTTACCCAGGTCGCGTCAGGAAGAAAAAGGGCGATGAACTCCTCGGCGAGCTCGTGTCGCTGCGTGTGCTGGATGGTGGCGACCACGCTCCAGATCGCAGCCAGCTCATCGTGCTGGCTGGCGCCGTCGACAGCACTGGGTTCACTCATGACGACAGCGTGAATGCTCAAGTGCAGTTGAGGTCAAGAGCGTGCCACTGTAGGGAACGAGGGCCGCCGCCCTAAGCCCGTCGACTACCCGGTGTTGGCGTCGCGCTGGCCGCCCACACACGCGAGGAGCGCGCCGTACGTCACACCGTGCGCCTCCAGGACGGCCCGCACGTCGGCGTCGACGGCGACCACGCCGAGGAGCCACCGATGGAGTCTGGAGCGGGAACACCCAGGCGGTCGATGAGCTCGTTGGCGTCGACGCCGAGCGACGACAGTGCGCCGACGTCGGCGACGGTGAGCCCGCCCAGATCATCGCGGTGCTGCGCACGGCGCCTGATCTCGCTCTGGAAGTCCTCCGTGTCGACGCCGAGGTCGGCCAGCACACGTGCGCCGGCACTACTTGTGTCTCGTGCCACGGCCAGCGCGAGGTGCGCGGGCTCGACCCGGATCGCTTGCGCCTCCCGCGCCAGCGCCTGCGCCTGGATCACCGCTGACCGCGCGTCGGCGCTGAACCGCTCGAACATCGTCACCTCACCCGCTTCGCGTGCTTCTTGTGGACCGCCTGGCGGGACACGCCGAGGGCAAAGGCCACGTCCTGCCACGACCAGCCGGCAGTCCTGGCGTTGCCGACCTGAACGGCCTCGAGGTGCTCGATCAGGCGGCGCAGCGCAGCCACGGCCCGCAGGCCCTCGGCCGGGTCAGTCGCATCGGCGGCACTCGCCAACCGCGTCGCATCGCTCACGTGTGTCAACATACATTGACACGGCGCCGGGTGTCAATGCTTGTTGACAAAGCCCCGAAACGCGCTCTGTTCGGACGCGTCGAAGCTCATCGACCTCGTCACATCCGGCTAGCGTTGGGACAACGGCCCGCCGACCCTGGAGGACGACGTGAGCTACGAGCCGCAGCCACCGGCCGTCACCGACGAGGACCGCAACTGGGCGGTCGGCGCACACCTGTCGGCATTCCTCGCGGCTTACATCGCTCTCGGCTTCCTCGGCCCTCTGGTCGTGATGCTGATCCGCGGCGACCGGTCGCCGTACGTGCGCGCCCATGCCGTCGAGGCGCTGAACTTCAACCTCACCGTGTTGATCTACGTCGTCATCTGCGTCGTGCTGGCCTTGATCCTCATCGGGTTCCTACTGCTGGCCGCGCTGGCCGTCCTCTACCTGATCGCCGTGATCAGGGGCGCGATGGCCGCATCGCAGGGACGTGCGTACCGGTATCCCCTGACGATCCGGTTCGTGAGTTGAGCCGCGGTCAGGCGAGAAGGTCGCGAACGACGGCATCCGCGAGAAGCCGGCCTCGCAGGGTCAGGATCACCCGGCCGTCCTCCAAGGGAGCAGGGTCGATCAGCCCGTCACCGGCCAGCCGTGCCGCCGCGACGCGGCCGGCGTCATCGAGGACCTGGGCGTCGAGGCCATCGACCAAGCGGGTCTCCAGCAGGACTCGTTCGACCCGGCGGGTGCCGGCGTCGAGGACCTCTCGGGCCAGAGCCGGACTCTCGCCCGCCGTCAGCCGCTGCGCCCAGGCCGCGGGGTGTTTGACATTCCACCAGCGGGTGCCGCCGATGTGGCTGTGTGCACCCGGCCCGATCCCCCACCAGTCCGCCCCGGTCCAGTAGAGACCGTTGTGTGCGCATCGCGCGTCGTCGAACGCCGCCCAGTTGGAGATCTCGTACCACCCGAACCCAGCGGCCGCGAGTTCGGCGTCGGCGAGCAGGTACTTGTCGGCCTGGTCGTCGTCGTCGGGCATCGGTAGCTCGCCGCGGCGGATGCGTGCCGCGAGCCTGGTTCCGTCCTCGACGATCAGTGCGTACGCGCTCACGTGGTCGGGTCCGGCCGCCACAGCTTGGTCGAGGCTGGCCCGCCAGTCGTCGATGCTCTCCCCCGGCGTCCCATAGATCAGATCGAGGCTGACGTGCTCGAAACCCGCCTGCCGGGCCTCGTGCGCCGCTTGGGCCGCTCGGCCGGGAGTGTGCACCCGGTCGAGCATGGCGAGCACGTGCGACCGGGCGCTCTGCATGCCCAGTGAGATGCGGCTGAACCCGGCTGCGCGCAGACGTTCAAGCGAGTGCGGCTCGACCGACTCGGGGTTGGCTTCAGTGGTGACCTCGACGTCGGCGGCCAGGCCGAACTCGCCGTCCACCGCTTGCAGAACGCGGCCGAGATCCTCAGGTGGCAGAACCGTCGGCGTGCCGCCGCCGACGAAGACGGTGGACACCGGAACGTCGACGTCGCCGAGCACCTGCCTGGCCAGCCGTAACTCCACCACCGCCGAGTCCGCCCACGACGCACGCGACACGCCGGGCCCCAGCTCGTCGGCCGTGTAGGTGTTGAAGTCGCAGTAGCCGCACCGGGTCGCGCAGAACGGCACGTGTAGGTAGACCCCGAACGGTCGTGTCCCGAACCCGCTCAGCGCCGATGGTGGAAGCGCGCCGTCGGCCGGCGCCGGTTCACCGTCTGGGAGCGTCGAGGGCACAGGTCAGGAGTCGTACATCCCGTTGAGGACGTCTATGTACTTCTGCTCTACGGACTTGCGCTTGACCTTCAGGCTGGGGGTGAGGTCGCCGTCCTCGATGGTCAGGTCACGAGGCAGGATCTCGAACTTCTTGATCGTCTCCCAGCGCTCGAGCCTCGTGTTGAGCTCGTCGACCTGGCCGGCGATCACGGCCCGCATCGCGGGCGAGGTCGCGAGTTGTTCGTAGGACGCTCCGGGCATGCCGTTCTGCTCGCCCCAGGTCGCGATGGCGTCGGGATCCAGCGTGATCAGCGCCGTGACGTAGTTGCGCGTGTCGCCGTGGACGACGATCTGGCTGGCGTACGGGCTGACCGCCTTGAAGATGACCTCGACTTTCTGCGGGGCGACGTACTTGCCACCCGAGGTCTTGATCAGGTCCTTCTTGCGGTCGGTGACGCGCAGGTAGCCGCGGTCGAGCTCGCCGATGTCGCCGGTCAGGAACCAGCCGTCCTCGGTGAGGACCTCGGCGGTCTGCTCGGGGTTGTTGTGGTAGCCGCGCATCACGCCCGGTCCCTTGATCAGGATCTCCCCGTCGTCGGCGATCCTCGCCTCGGTCCCCGGCGCCGGCGGGCCGACCGTGCCGAAGCGGACTTGGTCGGGCAAGTTGACGGCGGTGAACGCGCTCGTCTCGGTGAGCCCGTACCCCTCGGCGACCGTCATGCCGGCCGCGTGGAACCACTCGGCGACGTCCTGGGAGAGCGCGGCCGAGCCACTGATGAAGAACCGGACCCGCCCGCCGAGGCGGTCGCGGATCTTGTGGAACACCAGCTTGTCCGCGAGGCCGTGCTGGAACCCCAGCAGGCCGCTGGGCTCCTTGCCCTGCTGGCGGAGCACGGACGCCTTTTGGCCGACACCGAATGCCCAGTCGAAGATCTTCGCCTTGGCACCGCCCTCGCCATGGGCGGTGGTGATGACCCGGGAACGGACCTTCTCGAAGATCCGCGGGGCGCCGGCCATGAAGGTCGGCTTCACCACGCCGAGGTTCTCGACGATCCGGTCGAGGTTGCCGTCGATCGCGGTGGCGAAACCGATGCGAAGCTGGGCCGCCTCGAGCACCTTGCCGAACGAGTGGGACAGCGGCAGCCACAGGTACTGCACGTCGTCGGGGTGGAGGATCTCCAGTGCGTCGATCGCAGCACCCTCGTACGCCCAGTTGTCGTGGACCAGGCGCACGCCTTTGGGCCGTCCGGTCGTCCCCGAGGTGTAGATGAGCGTGGCGAGGTCCTCGGGCCCGACGGCGGCGACCGCGTCATCGACGGCCGTGGGGCGCTCAGAGAGCAGCTGCCGCCCACGCTCCTCGAGGTCGGCCAGCGTCATCACGATGTCGCCGTCGCCCTCGCCGTCGAAGACCACCACGGCGATCAGGTCGGCCAGTTCGTTGCGGTGCTCGAGCACCTTCTCGACCTGGGTGGCGTCCTCGGCAAACACCACCCGCGACCCCGAGTCGGAAAGGATGTAGGCGACGTCGTCTGGCGTCGTCGACGGGTAGACAGTCGTGGTGGCGGCACCGGCACACATGATGCCGAGGTCGGCCAGCACCCATTCGATGCGCGTGGACGCGGCGATCGCGACCCGCTGCTCGGCCTCGACGCCCAGCGAGAGCAGCCCGGCCGAGATGGCCCACACGCGGTCGCGGGTCTGTTCCCACGACAGCGACACCCACGCGTCGCCCACCGGATAGCGGAACGCCTCACGGGAGGGGGTTGCCTCGACCCGGTCGAGGAACATGCGCCCCACGGATACCGGCCGTTCCTTCACGCGCTCGGCCGAATCGGTCACCACGTCGGTCATCGTTTCCTCCAGGTCCGGGACCGGCAACGATGAGGTCCAGGTGGACGAACGGTATTGCGTCGTGGGCTCGGATGGGAGTCCTCAGGCCGATCTGTACCCATTCCGTGCACTACGAGCATCTCGGGCACAAGCCTACGTCCTGGAAGTCTGGCCGCCGTCGGAGTCGGAGGAGAGCGCAGCGATGAACGCGTCCTGCGGTACCTCGACCCGGCCCACCATCTTCATCCGCTTCTTGCCTTCCTTCTGCCTCTCCAGCAGCTTGCGCTTGCGGGTGATGTCGCCGCCGTAGCACTTGGCGAGGACGTCCTTGCGGATCGCCCGGATGGTCTCGCGGGCGATGATCCGCGAGCCCACGGCGGCCTGGATCGGTACCTCGAACTGCTGGCGCGGAATGAGCTCGCGCAGCCGGGCGACCGTGGCGACGCCGTAGGCGTAGGCCTTGTCCTTGTGCACGATCGCGCTGAAGGCGTCGACGGTGTCGCCGTGGAGCAGGATGTCGACCTTGACCAGGTCGGCCCCCTGCTCGCCCGTGGGCTCGTAGTCGAGGCTGGCGTACCCGCGCGTGCGCGACTTCAGCGCGTCGAAGAAGTCGAAGACGATCTCTGCCAGCGGCAACGTGTAGCGCAGCTCGACGCGGTCCTCGGACAGGTAGTCCATGCCGAGCAACGTGCCGCGGCGGGACTGACACAGCTCCATGATCGCGCCGATGTACTCGCTGGGCGCCAGTACCGTCGCCCGGACGACAGGCTCGTATACGGTCGCGATCTTGCCTGACGGGAACTCGCTGGGGTTGGTGACGACATGCTCGACGTCGTCTTCCATGACCACCCGGTAGACGACGTTCGGGGCGGTCGAGATCAGGTCGAGTCCGGACTCGCGCTCCAGCCGCTCACGCACGATCTCGAGGTGGAGGAGGCCGAGGTAGCCGCAACGGAAGCCGAACCCGAGAGCCCCGGACGTCTCGGGCTCGTAAACGAGCGCGGCGTCGTTGAGCTTGAGTTTGTCGAGGGCCTCGCGCAGGTCGGGGTAGTCCGAGCCGTCGATCGGGTAGAGCCCGGAGAACACCATGGGCTTGGGCTCGCGGTAGCCGGCGAGCGCTTGCGTCGCCGGCTTGCCCGCGTTCGTGATCGTGTCGCCGACCTTCGACTGCCGCACGTCCTTGACGCCGGTGATCAGGTAACCGACCTCCCCGACGCCGAGGCCCTGGCTCGGCATCATTTCCGGTGAGATGACGCCGATCTCGAGCAACTCGTGCGTAGCCCTGGTGGAGAGCATCAGGATGCGCTCGCGGGGCGAGAGGTGACCGTCGATCACCCGGACGTAGGTGACGACGCCGCGATAGGTGTCGTAGACGCTGTCGAAGATCATGGCGCGGGCCGGCGCGGCCGGGTCGCCCACCGGCGGCGGCACGTCGGCGACGATCCGCTCCATCAGCTCGGCGACCCCCTCGCCGGTCTTACCGCTCACGTGGAACACGTCAGACGGGTCGCAGCCGATCAAGTGCGCGAGCTCGGCGGCGTACTTGTCCGGCTGCGCGGCGGGCAGGTCGATCTTGTTGAGCACAGGGATGATGTGCAGGTCGTTCTCGAGCGCGAGGTAGAGGTTGGCGAGTGTCTGCGCCTCGATCCCCTGCGCGGCATCGACCAGGAGGACGGCGCCCTCGCAGGCGGCCAGGCTGCGGCTGACCTCGTAGCTGAAGTCGACATGGCCCGGCGTGTCGATGAGGTTGAGGACGTGGGTGCTGCCGTCAGCGCTCGTGTAGGGCAGCCGCACGGCCTGGCTCTTGATCGTGATGCCACGCTCGCGCTCGATGTCCATGCGGTCGAGGTACTGGGCGCGCATGGCGCGCCCGTCCACGACGCCGGTGAGCTGGAGCATCCGGTCGGCCAGCGTCGACTTGCCGTGGTCGATGTGGGCGATGATGCAGAAGTTGCGGATCAGCTCGGGCGGCGTCGTCGCCGGTGCCGGGACATTCGCGGTGGGGGGCACGGACTTCCTCGAGGGATCGACGGGATCGCCGCCATCATCCCAGACGGTGGAGTCAGGCGGCGGTTTCGGGGACAGTGCCGCAGGCGACGTAGCCCAGGGTCGCCATCCAGAACGTCCCCTCGGCCTCGGCCCGGCGCAGGGCGGCAAACCACCGGTCGCGGTGCTCCGGCGGGACGAGGCCGGCCTGAGGAGGGATCTTCTCGTCGGCGAACGGATAGACGGCGGCGGCGGCCACCGGCGACGTGTAGGTGATCGGATGCACGCGGACCTCGACGTCGACCAGGCCAGACTGCACAAGCCGGCGCCGAAGGGTGCGGCCCAGGTCTGGCTGTGGCGAGATGGCATTCATCGCTGCCAGCACGGCGTCGGAAAGGCCCCGTTCGTCGACGTCGACGGCGACCGAGCGCCAGTCGGAGTCGAGCACGCAGACGATCCCGTCCGGCGCGGTCACCCGCACCAGCTCGGCCAGCCCGGCGTCCGGATCGGTCAAGTGCTGGAGCACGCGCTCGCAGCGCGTCCGGTCGAATGAGCCTGAGGCGTACGGCAGGTCGGTTACGTCGGCGACCTCATACGTAATGCCGGCGCCGGCGTCGCGCGAGCGGGCAGTCTCCACCATCTGAGCGCTCAGGTCGATTGCGGTGACGTCACCGTGAGGGCCCACTACGGCGGCGAGGTCCCGTGCCGCATCGCCGAGACCGCAGCCCGCGTCGAGCACTCGCAGGCCGGGCACGACGGCCATGAGATCGTCGGCGACTGCGCGCCAGGCTCGGATCTCGGGCAGGGTTGCAACAGTCTCGAGGTAGGCCATGATCTCGGGCGCAAGGTCCGACCGGTCGATGTGCGCGAACACCCGTCGCGGGTCGTCAGGGGTGATCGTCACGCGCGAATCATGGCACCGGTGCCGACGACCGGCCAACAGACGACCGAGGCCGTCCCGCCCCATCGAGGCCCTGCGGACCGTGCCCAGGCTGCGCGACATCGTCGACCAGAACCTCTGGTCGCCCCCCTCCCCCGGCGACCGAGCACGCCGAGCCGGGCCGGAGCAGCCCGACGATGAAACAGAGAAATCTTGCTATCGGCTCCGCTGTATTTGACAACATTAGACGGGCGTAGGCCGACTAATCTGCACAGTTCACGGTCATTTCTGCTCGGCGAATCGTTCGGCTGGACATCACGCACTTGGATCCCGGGGACGAGATGTCCGCCGCTGAGGCCCCAATCAGCCAACGCGAAGGGGAGACAGCGCTTCCATCCGCGCCTTAGGTTGGCG
>DATHII010000306.1:0-21510 GCA_035316885.1 Jiangellaceae bacterium
TTGAGATTGATCACGTTCACCACCCTGGTGGACCGTTCACCAGGTTCCGGAACCTGGTGAACCGTCGACGGACATGGTGAACGTGATCAACGGGCGACGACGAGGACCTCGCCGGTGGAGGTGACGACTTCGTAGCTGCTGACCTGCTCGACCTGCATCCCGACGGCCCCGTCGACGGCCAGCGACCCCGCCACGGGGTCGTAGCCGTTCCTCGGCACGGTCCAAGTGGCGGCCACCTCGCGGGTTCCGTCGACCCCGACCGCGACCAGGCTGCACCGGGACCCGCCAGGGACACCGGACACGTCGACGTGCACGGCGGTACCCCATGCGCGCCGCCAGAGGTCGAGGTCGAGGACGACCCCCCCTTCGCTGCCCTGCACCCGCGCCGTAGGTGCGGCCGCCACCACCTGGTCCGTAGCAGCCGGCTCGTCGTCCGAGAACGCGACGATGCCGACACCCGCAACCACCGCCGCCGCCGCGGCAGCGGCCGCGCTCAGCGCCCAGCGGCGGCGTCGGTCACGTCGGCGCTGTGCCCGGACCTGTCCCAGCAGGCCGTCCAGGAGCTGCGGTCCGGGGCCGTCCGGGGGGTCTCCCTGCGACGCTGTGGCTTCGGCTTCATGCCCATGCGGCCCGGCCATCGCGAGCAGACCTGCCGTACTCTCCAGTACGGCGACCTCGGCCGCACAGTCCGGGCAGCCGGCCACGTGCTCGCGGATCCTTCGCTCCTCGTCGTGGTCCAGCGCTCCGAGCACCAGGGCACCCAGAGAGAGCCGGATTTCGTCGCAGGCGGTCATGTCACCACCTCCGTTCCGGTGACCCCACGTTCCTCGAGCGCCAGGCGCAGGGCACGCAGGGCGTAGTAGGTGCGCGACTTGACCGTGCCCGCGGGCACGCCGAGCACCGCAGCGGCTTCGGCGACCGAACAGCCCCGGTAGTAAGTCTCGAGCAGGGCGCTGCGGTGCTCGCTGGTCAGCGTCGAGAGAGCGTCGACCACCACCTGGGCCACCAGGGCCTGGTCGACGCCGTCGTTCACGGGCACGGCGGCCAACGCGCTCTCGGCCACCTCCCGAGGGCGGGCCCGACGGGCACGCTCACCATCGACCACGAGGTGTCGGGCGACGGTCCACAGCCAGGGCCGGGCGGATCCCTTGTCGGGGTCGAGTGAGGCGGGGTGCCGCCAGGCCCGCAGCAATGTCTCCTGAACGACGTCCTCGGCGCGGTGCCGGTCACCACCGACCAGCCGTAGGACGTAGGCGAGGAGGGGACCGGCGTGCTCTTCGTAGAGCGCGCGGACGAGTTGCTCGTCGGCGACCGGTGCCCTCACACCTGGGGCACGCTCGCGGCGTCGCCCCGGTTCAGCCGGCCGGTGGCTCATCCGACCAGGATGCGCCCGAGCACATAGGCCACGGGAGCGGTCGTGACGATAGGCATGGACACACGCAAGGGCACCGGGACCGAATCGTGCGTCCCTGCCTCCTGACCGATCCGGTCGACGGCCGCCAGGGCGGTGACGGCCGTCAGCGCGGTGAAGGAGGCGACGACGACGGCGCCCACGGCGGGAACCGCAGCCGCGACGTCATCGATCACGAGGACCAGGCCCGCAGCGAGCCCGCCGGCCCCGAGGACCGCAAGAGCACGCCGGACGGTGGCCGAGAGAGGCAACCCCTCGGCGAGCCCGACGGCTCCCACGCCCAGCAGCCCCAGTCCGACGGCGTAGACGCCACCCTCGGCGGACCGCAATGCCACCCATGCCACCGGCAGGACGGCCAGCGCACACGCCGCCACCGTCAGCGTCAGCGACGCCGTCAGACCGGGGCGGCCGTCGCGCCGGAGGAGCTGGATCGCCACCGCGGCCACCAGCGCCGGGCCGAGCACGGCCGCCACGGGGCGCATACCCGAGGTGCCGTCGTACACGGTCCATATCGAGGCCGCGGCCGCCACCGCGAAGGCCAACCAAGCCGCCGGGCGTGCCGCGTGCACGCTCGAGAAGCGCACGCCACCGAGCGTGAACAACGCCTGCACGACGATAACCACAGCCGCGAGCAGCGCGCGTCCCGCGGCAGCCGTCACGGCGAGCACGGCCACGAGTCCCGCGGTCAGCAGCGATGGCACGAGGGGAATCTTCCCAGAGGAGCGGACTATCCCCCGGCGAACGGCGGCAACAACTCCACAACAGAACCCTCGACGAGCCCGATGTTCGCCTGGTCACGGCGCCCCGCCGGCGCGCCGTCGACGATTGCCGAGCACACCGAGAGGACGGCCGCGAACCGGGGCGCATCGGAGTGGCGGACCCGCGCTTCGGCAAGTGCGCCGGCCAGCGTCTCGGCGTCCACCGACTCCTCCGTCAACCCGGCGGCCGCCCGCAGCGACGCCCAGTAGCGCAGCGTCACCGCGGGCACTGTGCCACCAGCCAGTCAGCGATGCGCCGGGCAAGCGCCTGGTCGACCGCACCCTCGGCGTGACCGAACCCGGGCACCAGCCACAGCGTTCCGCGGTCACCGGCGGCCTCGGCGACCCGGAGAGCGTGCTCGGTCGGGAAGTAGTCGTCCAGGTCGCCGTGCACCACCAGCAGGGGCGCGGGTATCACCGCCGCGGAGGCCACGGGGTCCAGCGGGTACGGCTCGGTCCACTCGTCGGGAGTGATCCGGGTACCACGCGCCAGCCGGATGGCCGCCCTCCCCGGCGAGCTGAGAACCAGCCGGTGCAGTGTCCTCATGCGCGACGAGCCGCGGTAGTACCACTGACCCGGGCCGCTGACCGCCGCGACGGCGTCGACCCCTCCGTACAGTGCTGCGTGCCGCAGCACCACGGCAGAGCCGAGCGAGAAGCCGAGCGTCGCCACCCGCGCGTATCCGAGCGAACGGGCCCAGCCGACGGCGGCCTCCACGTCGCGCACCTCCTCCCACCCCAGCGTGCACACGCCACCGGAACCGCCGTGGCCACGGAGGTCGACCATGACGATGCCGGCCGGGTCGCGCAGCCATGAGGCAATGCGACGCAGCCGCGGGTGCTTCGAGTGCAACGTGAAGCCGTGGACGACCACGACTGCGAGGTCGCGCGCGCCCCCGGACGGCGGCTGGTGCTCGGCAACGACGAGGACACCGTCGTCGGTCTGCAGGCGCCGCCGGAAGACTGCACGGTCGCGACTCGCGGTGGCGGGGCGGAACTGGGTACCGGGCACGTGCACTATCCTGCCAAGTGTGGGACCCGGGCAGCGCTGCCGTCGGGTCCCGTCGCGTTCGCGGCGAGAGGGGGCTGCATGGGCTCGACGATCCTCCTGCTGACCAATGCCCTGCGTCCGTCGGCCGAGGTTCTCCCCGCTCTCGGTCTGTTGTTGCACGACGTCAGGGTGGCTCCCGCGGAGGCGGCGGCGCTGCTCGACGCACCCGTCTGCGACGCCGTCCTGGTCGACGCCCGGCGTGATCTCGGCAACGCGCGCGGGCTGACCCGACTCATCCGCACGACTGGCGTCGACGTCCCGCTGATGGCCGTCGTGACCGAGGGCGGGCTCGCCGCCGTCACGGCCGACTGGGGAGTCGACGACGTCCTCCTCGACACCGCCGGCCCGGCCGAGGTCGAGGCGCGGTTGCGCCTGGCGCTGGGGCGGCTCGCCGCCTCGAACGCCGCGGAGGACGTGCCGGACGAGATCCGTTCCGGTGACCTGGTCGTCGACGAGGCGACCTACACAGCACGGGTGTCCGGACGGCCGCTCGACCTCACCTACAAGGAGTTCGAGCTGCTCAAGTTCATCGCCCAGCACCCCGGCCGCGTGTTCACGCGCGCCCAGCTCCTGCAGGAGGTCTGGGGCTACGACTACTTCGGCGGCACCCGCACGGTCGACGTCCACGTCCGCCGGCTGCGGGCGAAGTTGGGCGCCGAGCACGAGGCTCTCATCGGCACGGTGCGCAACGTCGGCTACCGGTTCGTGCCTCCGGCGCCGCGCCGCGGACCGGTGCAGGAGCGCGTGAGCCGGTGATCACGGCCGGCCGCCGGCTCGAGGGCGAGACGGCCGACGCTGTGGTGGTCATGATCGGGGCAGCCGCCGAGGCCGACGGCGTGGCGCCCTTCTCCGAGCAGGGGCTGCTGCGGTTGCGCGACGACGCGGGCGGCCCGGCCTGGCACCTGGTCGCCCGCGGGGGCGAGGCGCTGGTCGGTTACGCCCAGCTCGATGTGGACAGCTCCGCCGCCGAGCTAGTGGTCCATCCCGCCCACCGCCGGCGTGGCCTCGGCCGACGGCTGGTGGGGCAACTCACCGACGCGGCTCGTGGTCCGGCGCTTCGGGTGTGGGCCCATGGCGACCTGCCCGCCGCAGCCGGGCTGGCCGCCGCGACCGGATTCACCCGCGTGCGATCGCTGTGGAAGATGGCCCGCCCGCTGAGCGGACCCCTCGCAGAGCCGCGGATTCCCGACGGCGTCACGATCGACACGTTCGTCCCCGGCACCGACGACGCACCCTGGGTGGCGCTCAACGCCCGCGCGTTCGCCGAGCACCCCGAGCAGGGCAGCTGGACGACATCCGATCTCCGGCAACGAACGGCGCAACCGTGGTTCGACCCCGGTGGGTTCTTCGTGGCCCGTCGTGGCCCGCGGATGGTCGGCTTCCACTGGACGAAGGTCGAGGACGACACCACCGGCGAGGTCTACGTCGTCGGCGCCGACCCGGACGAGCAGGGAATAGGTCTCGGCCGGGCGCTCACGCTCGTCGGCCTCCACCACCTTCGCGAGCGCGGGCTCGACCAAGTTGTCCTCTACGTCGACGAGGACAATCAGGCAGCGGTGCACCTTTACACGAGGCTGGGCTTCGAACGCGTCGCCGTCGACGTCATGTACGAAAGATCGTTCTCGTAGAGCCACCCGCGCCGGCTTCGCACACGGCTACCCGGCGTTCACGTCGGCGTGTCAACATTGTCGGCATGGCCGCCGAGACGACCGGTCCAGAGGAGCGCTACCTCGACCGCGAGCTGTCCTGGGTGGCCTTCAACACCCGGGTGCTCGAGCTGGCCGAGGATCCCGACGAGCCCATGCTCGAACGGATCCGGTTCCTCGCGATCTTCTCGAGCAATCTCGACGAGTTCTTCATGGTCCGCGTTGCCGGGCTCAAGCGCCGCATCGCAGCCGGCGTGGCCGTGCCGGCAGCCAGCGGCCTGCTGCCTCGTGAAGTGCACGAGGGCACGCTGGCGCGCACCCGCGATCTCATGACCCGGCAGGCGGACTGCTTCCACGACGACCTCCTGCCGGCCATGGTCAAGGAAGGCATCGACATCTCCCGGTGGGACGACCTCGACGACTCCGAGCACACCCGCCTGCGCTCATACTTCATCGAGCGGATCTTCCCCGTGCTCACACCGCTGGCCGTCGACCCGGCCCACCCGTTCCCCTACATCTCCGGGCTCTCCCTCAACCTCGCGGTCGTCGTCCGCAACCCACGCACGCACACAGAGCATTTCGCGAGGGTCAAGGTGCCGCCGAATTTCCCGAGGTTCCTTCAGGTGGCCGCCGAACGCTTCGTCCCCCTCGAGGACGTCATCGCTGCCCACCTGTCCCAGCTCTTCCAGGGCATGGACGTCCTCCAGCACCACACGTTCCGCGTGACCCGTAACGAGGACGTCGAAGTCGAGGAGGACGACGCCGAGAACCTGCTGACCGCCATGGAGCGCGAGCTGATGCGGCGGCGGTTCGGCCCGGCCGTGCGACTCGAGGTCGAGGAGACGGTCGACCCGCATGTCCTCGACCTGCTGCAACGCGAGCTCGGGGTCAGCGACAACGAGGTGTTGTCGCTTCCCGGACCGCTCGACCTCACCGGGCTGCACGACATCGCGAACCTCGACCGGGCCGAGCACAAGTACCGACCGTTCCTGCCGGCGACTCATCGCGACCTGCCCGACGTCGAGTCGGCGGCGCCGGCTGACATGTTCGCGGCGATCCGCCGCGGCGATATCCTCGTCCACCACCCCTACGACTCCTTCTCCACCAGTGTCCAGCGCTTCGTCGAGCAGGCGGCCGCCGACCCCCGGGTGCTGGGCATCAAGCAGACCCTGTACCGCACCAGCGGCGACTCGCCCATCGTCGATGCCCTGGTCGACGCCGCCGAGGCCGGTAAGCAGGTCCTTGCGCTCGTCGAGATCAAGGCGAGGTTCGACGAACGGGCGAACATCACCTGGGCACGTAAACTCGAGCAGGCCGGCGTCCACGTCGTGTACGGCATGGTGGGTCTGAAGACCCACTGCAAGCTGTGCCTGGTGGTCCGCGACGAGGCCGAGGTCGGGGCCGGCATCCGGCGCTACAGCCACATCGGCACCGGCAACTACAACCCCAAGACGGCGCGCACCTACGAGGATCTCGGCGTCCTCACCGCCGACCCCGAGGTCGCCGAGGACGTGAACCACCTGTTCAACACGTTGTCGGGCTACTCGATCGACTCCGACTACGCGCGGCTCCTGGTCGCCCCGCATGCGCTCAGGTCCGGCATCGTCGACCGGATCCAGCGTGAGGTCGAGCACCACCGTGCCGGGCATCCCGCCCGGGTCCGGCTGAAGATGAACAGCGTGACGGACGAGGCCGTGATCGACGCGCTCTACGAGGCTTCGCAGGCGGGCGTCCCGGTCGACATCTGGGTTCGGGGCATCTGCTGCATCCGCGCCGGCGTCCCCGGCCTGTCCGAGAACGTCCGGGTCCGCAGCACCCTCGGGCGCTTCCTCGAGCACTCCCGCATCCTCTCCTTCGAGAACGCGGGCGATCCCGAGTACTGGATCGGCTCCACCGACCTCATGCACCGCAACCTCGACCGCCGGGTAGAGACGATGGTCCGCCTCGGCCGGCCCGAGCACGAAGCCGAGCTGGGCGCCCTGTTCGCCCTCGCGTTCGACCCAGGCGTGGCCTCATGGCGTCTGGGTCCGGACGGCGACTGGTCGCGCGTCCACAAGTCCGCCGACGGCCAGCCACTCGCCGACCTGCAGCAGATCCTGATCGAACGGAAGCAACGCCGCCGGGCCACGGCGTGACCCCGGACAGACCCGTGTCCGTGCTGAGAGAGGTCGAGCACAAGTTCCGGGTCCACGGACTATTCCGGGTCCCTGACCTGACCGCCGGTGACGCCGTATCCGTCGTCGAGGAACAGGGCACCATCTCGCTCGAGTCGGCCTACTTCGACACCGGCGACCTCCGGCTGGCCCGGGAGGGGGTGACGCTGCGGAGGCGGACCGGCGACGACGACGAGGGGTGGCACCTCAAGCTGCCCGTGTCCGGCGCCGGCCCAACGGTGCGCGACGAGCTACGGCTGCCGCTCGCCGCGGGCGACCCCGACACTCCTCCGCGGGCTCTTCTGGATGTCGTCCGTGCCGTGCTGCGGCACTCGCCCGTGCGCCGGGTAGCAACACTGCGCACGGCACGCACCCGGCACCTGCTCCACGACGCGGCCGACCGGGCGGCCGCCGGGCTGGTCGACGACACCGTTCGCGTCGTCGACGGCTCGGGTCACGTCTCGGCACAGTTTCGCGAGCTGGAGTTGGAGCTGGACGAGCGCGACTCGACGCCGAACGACATGGTCGAGCAGGTGACCGATGCGCTCGTCGGCGCCGGAGCAGTCGGCGGCGAGTTCGTGGCGAAGGCCGTCCGCGCGCTCGGGCCACAGGCAGCCGCGCCGCCGGAGGTGCCGGAGCCGGACAAAGTCGGGCCCGACGATCCAGCGCACGCGGCCATCCAGGCCTACCTTGCGCGGCACACGATCGCGCTGCGTGACGCCGACCTCACCTTCCGGCGCGATCCCGACGGCCCGTGGGACTCCGTCCACAAGATGCGGGTCGCCGCCCGGCGGCTGCGCAGCGGGTTGCGCGTGTTCCGGCCGCTTCTCGACCGTGCGTGGGCCGACGAACTGCGCGACGAGCTGGCCTGGCTGGCCCGCGGTATGGGCGACCTGCGAGAGCTCGAGGTGCTGCTCGACCGCCTCAGCGACCGCCTGAAGGACTTGAGCGACGACGAGCGGCCCGAGGACCAGGGCGCCAGCGTGTTGGCACACGTCCGGCGCAAGAAGACCCAGGCGAGAAGGCGGGCGACGCGCCTGCTCGCCGCCGACCGCTACCTCGACCTGCACGAGTCGCTGGTGACGGCCGTCGCCGCGCCGCCGACGACGCCGGCGGCAGACCAGCCGGCCGGCACGGTGCTTCCACCGCTGGTCGCCAAGGCATGGAAACGGCTCGACCGGAGGGTCGGGGCCGTGCTGGCCGACGAGGCCGCACCGGGAGGTGCGCCGGACGCCGAGTGGCACGCGGCGCGCATCGCCGCCAAGCGTGCCCGGTACGCCGCCGAGGCGGTGGCACCCGTCCTGGGCAAGGACGCCGCTGCACTGGCCGAGCAGCTCGAACGAGTCACCGACATCCTCGGCGCCCACCAGGACGCCGCGGACGCAGCCGTGGCCGTGCGGACGATCGCGGCCGAGGTGACCGACCCGTCCGCCGGCTTCGTCCTCGGCGTCCTACACGCCGCCGAGCGCGAGGACGTCCGCGCAAGACGGGCGGAGTTCGCTGCGGTGTGGCCGAAGGTCAGCCGGGCCAGATGGCGCCGGTGGCTCGACCCATGAGCAGGTCCCGAGCCGCGCCGGTCCGCGCCGTGGTCGCGGCTGGTGCCGTCCTGTGGCGACGAGCTGTCGGCGATAACGGCATCGAGATCTGCCTCGTCCATCGTCCGCGGTATGACGACTGGTCGTTGCCCAAAGGCAAGCGGGGCCCAGGCGAACATCTCCTTGCCTGTGCCGTGCGGGAGGTCGAGGAGGAGACCGGGCATCGGGTGGTCCTCGGCCGTCCACTGCCGGATCAGCATTACCAGGTCGATGGCTTGCCCAAGCATGTTCACTACTGGGCAGCTCTTGCTGACGACGACGCGCCGGAGTGGCGAGCCACCGACGAGGTCGACGAGGTGATCTTCGTCCCCGCGGCGGACGCGCTGCGTCGGCTGACCCACCCGCGCGACGCCGAGCCAGTCATGGCCCTCATCGCAGACCCGATCAGGACGACGCCGCTGGTGGTGCTCCGCCACACCGATGCGCTCGCCCGCTCGTCGTGGACGGATGCGCCCGACCCGGAGCGGCCCCTGGACGAGCGCGGAGTCCGCGAGGCGGCCGCACTCGTCGCGCCGTTGAGCGCGCTCGGTGTCACCCGGGTCGTGACCAGCGACGCCGTACGGTGCGTCGAAACCGTCCGGCCGTACGCCGAGACTGCGGGCGTGACCCTCGAGCTCGAGCCGGTGCTGTCCGAGGACGGGCACCTGGACCGGCCCGACGGTGCCGGGCGGTTCACCAGGGCCGTGCTGGCCGACGCTGCTCCGACCGTGATCTGTGCCCACCGGCCCGTCCTGCCCGATGTGATCGCGGCGGCTACCGAGCGGTCGCACACGGAGGTGCCCGGCGGTCGGCTGCACCCAGGCGAGTTCCTTGTGCTGCACCACCATGGCGGCACCGTGGTCGCCGCCGAGCGCCACCACCCCTGACGGGATGGTCTAGTTGGCGACGGCTACAGCGTGCTTGATCGTCTCGGGTTGCCCGAGCACGCGCAGCATCAGATGGGCGACGTCGGCGCGTGAGACGAGTAGGCCGCCTCGGACGTTCTGCCCGTACGCAGTCCGGTAGGTGCCGGTCAGGGGCTTGTCGGTGAGCCGAGGCGGTCGAACAACCGTCCAGTCAAGTCCGCTGTCCCTGACGACGTCCTCCATCAGCGCGAGGTCGGCGTAGGGCTTGCGCAGCGCGACCCTGGTCAGCGGACCGAGCAGGTTCCGCATGACGAACCCCTCGCCAGGGTCGCGCTTCGGCGGCTTCGGGCGCCCAGGCGATGGCACGGTAGAGACCGGCGCGGCGCTGACCACGACGATGCGTCGTACGCCTGTCGCCTGCATCGCCTGGACGATCGCGTGGGTGCCCTTCGAGGCTATTCCGGTCTCGGACACCGACCGTGGACCAAGGCCGGAGAGCACTGCGTCGGCGCCCTCGAAGGCGGACTCCAACGCCGCCGGCTCCGGAGCGGCCAGGTCGGCCGTGACGATTCGTACGTCTGCGGACAGCGTCCTCGGGTTCCGCACGATCGCTGTGACGTCGTGACGTGCGGCAACGGCCTGCTCGAGGGCTTGGCGACCGATGCCCCCGGTCGCGGCGGTTGACCAGTGCGATCAAGGAGTCACTGCGCGAGCTGAGCGTTCAGCTGTCATTGCTCAACCATCAGGTCGGCGCACTGCTCGGGCTCAACGACGTCGACCTCGACTGCCTCGACCTCGTCGCCCGCCACGGCCCGCTCAGCCCCACCGCCCTCGCCCGCCGTGCCGGGCTGCACCCGGCCACCATCACCGGCATCCTCGACCGGCTCGAACGCAGCGGCTGGGTCACCCGCGACCGCGACCCGTCCGACCGCCGAGCCGTCGTCGTCCGGGCCCTGCGGGACCGCAACGCCGAGCTGTTCGGTCTCTACTCCGGGATGAACGCGTCGATTGACCAGCTCTGCGCCGGCTACGGGGTAACCGAGCTCGAAGTACTCGCCGACTTCCTCCAGCGCACCGCGACCGCGGGACAGACCGCCACCGACCAGTTGGCCAGCAGTTGACGCAGAGAGCATGTCCAGCGGGGTGCACGCATGAGGCGGCTCGTTCACGTGACGGCCACCACAGCGTTCGATCGAGGACCAGCATTCGGTGGCTTGCGTTCATTGTTCGTTCACTCGTCAAGGACCGCATGGTCACCTCCACTCCCTACGTTCGCGGTGTCACGTGGACGACTATTGGTCCGAGGAAGGACACCGGAAGTGGACATCAGCTCTGTTCGACGGCGCTTGGCGCCCCTGGCGGTCACCGGCGCCGCAGCTCTCGTGCTGGCTGCGTGCGGTAGCGGCAACGATCCGGACAACGCCACAGCCGAAGAAGAAGGAAGCGAGACAGACGCCCTGTCCGGCGCCGTCGTCATCGACGGTTCCAGCACCGTCTTCCCCCTGACCAGCGCGGCGGCCGAGTTGTTCGCCGAGGAGCAGCCGGACGTGCAGGTCTCGGTCGGCCAGTCGGGCACCGGCGGCGGCTTCGAGAAGTTCTGCGCCGGGGAGACTGACATATCCGACGCGTCCCGGGCCATCGCGGACGACGAGGTCGCCATCTGCGAGGAGAACGGCGTCACGAACGACGAGTTCTCAATCGCAAACGACGGGCTCACCGTCGTGGTCAACGCCGAGAACGACTGGGCCACCTGCCTGACCGTCGAGCAGCTCAACGCGATCTGGGCACCCGACTCGACCGTCAGCAACTGGAACCAGGTCGACCCGTCGTTCCCGGACGAGCCGCTCGTGCTGTCCGGCCCAGGTACCGACTCCGGCACGTTCGACTACTTCACCGACGCGATCAACGGCGAGGAGGGCGCCTCGCGGACCGACTACCAGGCCTCCGAGGACGACAACGTGATCGTCCAAGCGGTTCAGGGATCTGCCGGCGCCATGGGGTACTTCGGCTACTCCTACTACGAGGAGAACGCCGAGACACTCAATGCAGTGGAGATCGACGGCGGTGGCGGTTGCATCGCGCCGAACCCCGAGACCGTCCAGGACGGCTCCTATGCTCCGCTCGGCCGGCAGCTGTTCATCTACCCGTCGGCAGAGGCACTGGAGCGGCCGGAGGTCGAGGGCTTCGTCCGCTTCTACATCGAGAACATCGACCAGATTGTGGAGGCGGCGGGCTTCATCGGGCTCAACGACGAGCAGAAGACGACGCTGTCCGACCAGTTCGACGCACTCCTCGGCGGCTGAGCGAGTACGTGAGCAGCACCAGGCAGCCGACCGGCGCAGGGGTGTCCCTGCGCCGGTCGCAGCCACGTTACGGAGAGCGGGTCATCGAGGCCGTCCTGTTCCTCGCCGCGCTGGTCTCGATCCTCACCACCATCGGGATCGTCGTCGCCATCATCGGGCCGACGATCGACTTCTTCCGCGAGCCGGCCGTGACGGTGTGGGACTTCCTCACCGGCACCGAGTGGACGGCCCTGTTCGGCGAAGAGCAGCAGGAGTTCGGCGTCCTGCCGCTGGTCAGTGCGACCCTGGTCACCACCGTGATCGCCATGGTGGTGGCCATGCCGGTAGGTCTCGGCGCAGCGATCTATCTGGCCGAGTACGCCTCGCCCGGCGCCCGGAGGCTGCTCAAGCCGACGCTCGAGGTGCTCGCCGGCATCCCGACCGTTGTCTACGGCTTCTTCGCCGTGTCGTTCATCACCCCGAACGTTCTGCAGTCGTTCCTCGAGGTCGGCACGTTCAACAAGCTCAGCCCCGGCCTGGTCATGGGTGTCATGATCATCCCGACGGTGGCCACCCTTTCCGAGGACGCCATGTCGGCCGTGCCGCAGGCGCTGCGGGACGGCGCATACGGCCTGGGCAGTACGAAGCGGCAGGTGGCGACCAAGGTGGTCGTACCGGCCGCGATCTCGGGCATCATCGCCGCGTTCGTGCTCGGGATCAGCCGGGCGATCGGCGAGACCATGATCGTCGCCCTGGCTGCAGGCAACCAGGCGAACCTCTCGTTCAACCCGCTGGAGCTCGGACAGACGATGACCGGGTTCATCGCACAGGCGGCCTCCGGCGACCAGCCGACGGGCTCGATCGGCTACGAGTCGCTGTTCGCGGTCGCCGCGCTGCTGTTCGCGATCACCATCGTGATGAACTTCATCAGCATCCGGATGGTTCGCAGATACCGCGAGGTGTACGAGTGACGGTCACCGAGCTCACACCTCCACCGCCGGCGTCGCAGCCGCCGCCGGTGCTCACCGGGCGCAGCCACGACCGCGCGCCGAAGGAGTACGGATTCCGCGCTGTCCTGCTGACCAGCATGGGCATCGGCATCGTCTTCCTCGTCGTCCTGCTGGTCTACGTTCTGGTCGAGGGGTGGCCACGACTCGACCTCGACCTGTTCCGCAACCAGGGGTCGCAGCTCAATCCGGCGACGGCCGGAGCGCAGGCGGCGATCTACGGCACACTCTGGCTGATGTTGGGCACGGCCGTGATCATCCTGCCGCTCGGCGTCATGTCGGCGATCTATCTGGAGGAGTACGCCGATCAGGAGAGGTGGTACAACCGGCTGATCGAGGTGAACATCCAGAACCTCGCGGCCGTCCCCAGTGTCGTCTACGGCATCCTCGGGCTCGGTCTGGTCGTCCGCGGCCCTCTCTCCCTGGGCCCTGTCCTGCTCGCAGGCATGATCATCTTGGCGTTGCTCGTCCTGCCCGTCGTCATCATCTCCAGCCGCGAAGCCATCCGCGCCGTGCCCGACTCGATTCGCGACGGCTCCCTGGCCCTGGGCGCCACCCAATGGCAGACGATCCGGCGGACGGTCCTGCCGAACAGCGTGCCGGGCATCGCAACCGGTTCGATCCTCGCATTGTCCCGCGCGATCGGTGAGGCGGCGCCACTGGTGATCATCGGAGTAGCCCTGACCGTCACGTTCAACCCGGCGAGCGTCTACGACCGGTTCACGACGCTGCCCATGCAGATCTACAGCTACGCACAGCGACCGCAGGAAGACTTCATCATCCTCTCCAGCGCCCTGATCATCGTGTTGCTCGTCATCCTGCTCGCGATGAACTCGGTCGCCATCCTCATCCGTAACAAGTACCAGCGGCGCTGGTGACCATGGTCACACCCGACGGCGAGACGAGAGACGACATGACCGACCAGGACACCGTCGCGGCGAGGCAGCCGAGCGACACTGTCGCTGGGCCTCCAGCCGCGGCCGGCAGCACCATAGTCGCGCCGCCGCGACCCGAGCGCGCGAAGCGCGACGCACGCGATTCGAGGCCGCTGGACCCGCTGATCTCCGTCGAGAAGCTCAACATCTTCTACGGCGACTTCCACGCCGTCCGCGACGTCGACATGCTCATCGGCCGCAACGAGATCACGGCCCTGATCGGTCCCTCGGGGTGCGGCAAGTCGACGGTCATCCGCTGTTTCGACCGGATGAACGACTTGATCCCGTCCGCCCGGGTCGAGGGCAAGGTGCTCTTCCACGGACAGGACCTCTACGCCAGAGACGTCGACCCGATCGAGGTTCGACGTCGGGTGGGCATGGTCTTCCAGAAGCCCAACCCCTTCCCGAAGTCGATCTTCGACAACGTTGCCTACGGGCCGACGGTCATCGGGATGAAGCTCTCGAAGAGCGGGATGGCCGACCGCGTCGAGCACGCCCTGGTCGCCGCCGCGCTGTGGGACGAGGTCAAGGACAAGCTCGACCAGAACGGCCTGTCGCTCTCCGGCGGCCAGCAGCAGCGGCTCTGCATCGCCAGGGCCATCGCGACCAACCCGGAGGTCATCCTCATGGACGAGCCGTGCTCGGCGCTCGACCCGCTCGCGACGTCCAAGATCGAAGACCTCATGCAGGACCTGGTCGAGGAGTTCACGATCATCATCGTGACGCACAACATGCAGCAAGCAGCGCGAGTCAGCGACCGGACGGCGTTCTTCACCGCCAACGTCGACGACAGAGGTCAGCGTTTCGGCGAACTCGTCGAGTACGACCTGACGAGCAAGATCTTCACAAACCCGGAAGACAGCCGCACCGAGGACTACATCTCCGGCCGCTTCGGCTGACCGAACCCCGTCGGCGTCATGCCGGCGTCGGGACACCCAGCTCGTCGAGCAGGCCGCGCACCCGCCGCTCGATCTCGTCGCGGATGGGTCGGACGTCGTCGACCGCAAGACCGGACGGATCGTCGAGGGTCCATTCCTCGTACCGCTTCCCCGGGAAGATCGGGCAGGCGTCGCCGCAGCCCATCGTGATGACGACGTCGGCAGCGCGGACGACCTCGTCGGTCGATGGCTTGGGGAACTCGCTGGAGATGTCGACGCCTCTCTCGCGCATTGCCGCGATCGCCGCCGGATTGACCTCGGCGCCGGGCTCGGAGCCGGCGGACCACCCCACAGCACTGCCGCCCGCGAGGTGCTCGAAGAAGCCCATGGCCATCTGGGACCGTCCGGCATTGTGCACGCACAGGAACAGGACCGTGGGCAGCCCGTCGTCGGCGAGCCCTTCGACCTTGGCCAGGGCGCGCAACTGCTGACGCGCGAACCGTTCGGCCATCAGCGGCAGGAAGTTGACGACGGTGGCCCGCCCGGCGAACTGGTCGAAGCTCGAGTGCAGGAACCGTTCGATGGTCTCCGTGCCGAAGGTGCCGTGGAACTCTCTGGCGAGTCGATCGGCTGCGGCACGTAGCGCGAGGCCCTGCTCGAGGGTGATGTCCTGGCGGGTCCAGGTCCGGCTCATCGGAAGATCTCCTCAACTGGTCTCGACGGCATCGGCGAGGCGGCCGACGCGGTCTGCGATCTCGGTGACGGCGTGTTCGAAGGCTTCGTCGGTGCCCGCTCGAACCGGGTCGGGCACCGACCAATGCAGCCGGTCTGTCGCCCGAGCGCCAAGGTGTTCGTGGGCGGTGTCACACACCGCGACGACCAGATCGTCGGGAAGCAGGACGTCGGCGATGTGGACTGGTCGGCCCGAGCCGATGCGCAACCGGTGCCGACGGGCCGCGGCGACGGCCCCAGGATGCACTCGGGCGGCCGGGTGGGTGCCCGCCGACGCGGTCGGCACAGTGCTCCGGCGGGACCAGAGCGCGGCGGCGAGCCGCGAGCGGGCGGAGTTGTGGCTGCAGACGAACACCACGCGCGGAGCACGGGCGAGACCTCGCGGCACAAGCGCGGTCATCGCGGCCGGGACCAGGCCGACGTAGATACGGCGACGGTCGCCCTCCGACCGGGTCCGGTGGACAACGCCGGCCTGCTCGAGGACGTTCAGGTGGTGGGCCACCAGGTTGCCGGGCAGGCCGAGGGCACCGGCAAGCTCGCCGGGAGATGCGTCGCCGAGGACCAGGCGGTCGACGATCGCCAACCTCGACGGCTCGCCGAGAGCCGAATGGACGCGCGCACGCGCCAACAATCCTTCAACAACCATTGAGTCAATGTTCGCTGTAATAGATTTCCATGTCAAGGCGCCGGGCGACATCAGGCGGCGCTGCGGCGCTCGAGCAGGATCGTGTCGCGCCAGACGCCGTCGAGTCGGGCGATGCGGTCGCGCACCCCGAGCGTGCGGAAGCCGGCCGAGTGGTGCAGGGTGAGGCTGGCCCGGTTCTCGGGAAAGACCGAAGTCTGCAGGGTCCAGAGCCCGTCCGCATCGGCAGCCGTGACCTGGCGGTGCAGCAACGCGGTTCCTACGCCACGGCCCCGGACGCCCTCGCCCACGTAGACGGAGGTCTCGCCGACACCCGCATAGCAGGCGCGGTCGGATATCCGGGTGATGGCCGCCCACCCGGCGACGGCACCATCGACCTCGGCAACCCAGCGATGCCCGGGCAGCCACCTCGCGTCCAGCGCCGAACGGGCCGGCACGGCCGTCTCGAACGTGGCGTTGCGGGTGGCGATGCCCTCGGCGTAGATGCGCCGTACGGGCGACCAGTCGCCCGCGTCGAGCGTGCGGACCGTGACGTCAAGGGGCAGGTCCTCCGGGCAGCACGGCCGCGTGGACAGGGCACCCATGACGGCGTCGGCAGCATGGGGCAGGCCGGTGCAGCAGGCCTGGTTGATCGACACCCGGGTGGATGTGCCGTCTCTGCGCAGGTGGACGAAGCCGACCTCTGCAAGCTTGCGCACGTGGTGCGAGCAGGTGGACTGGCTGATCCGGACGACCTCCGCGAGGGTCCCCACCGTCGTCTCGCCGCCCGCGGTCGCCACGGCGTGCAATACCCGCACCCTCGTGGGATCGGCAAGGCAGGCGAACCAGTCGGCGTACGTCGCCGCTTCCGCCTCCGGCAGCGCAGCGGTCAGCGTGGGTGCTGTTGTCATGGCCGACATTATCGACCAGGATCGATGGTTGCGTCCATCGACGACAGTCGATACAGTCTGACGTCAATCGATGACGGTCGATGGAAGGACACGCGATGGACGGGGGACTCCCGGTCGTTGTCGTGGGCGGCGGCCCGATCGGACTGGCTGCGGCGACCCACCTGCTGGAACGTGGCCTGGATCCCGTCGTTCTCGAGGCCGGCGACGAGGTCGGAGCGGCCGTCCGGCAGTGGCACCACGTGCGGCTGTTCTCGCCGTGGAACGAGGTGGTGGACTCCGCCGCCACCCGGTTGCTCGACAGCGCCGGCTGGGAGCCGCCGGATCCGGCCTCGTATCCCACTGGTGAGCTGTGGGCGGAACGCTACCTGCAGCCTTTGGCGAAGGCGTTGGGCGAACGGATCCGTCTCGGCACCCGGGTGGTCGGCGTCACACGCCGCGGACGCGACCGCGTCGTCGACGCCGGGCGGGAGACTGAGCCGTTCACCGTCCACACCGTCGGCGCTGACGGGATCGAGGGCCGGATCACCGCCGGGGCGGTCATCGACGCCTCCGGAACCTGGGGTGTCCCGAACCCGCTCGGTGGCGACGGCCTGCCGGCGATCGGCGAGCACGCCGCGGCTACCCGGATCGTCTACCGCGTTCCGGACCTCACCGACGAGCGCGTGGCCGCCCGGTACTGCGGGAAGCACTTCGCCGTGGTCGGCAGCGGGCATTCAGCCCTGACCGCCCTGGTTGCTCTCAGCGCCTTTACCGCCGACGATCCCACGACGCATCTGACCTGGGTGCTACGTCGCGGCCAGATAGGCAACGCGTTCGGCGGCGGGCAGTCGGATGCGCTCGCTGCGCGCGGTGCCCTCGGCCAGCGGGCGCGAGCGGCGGTGGACGACGGTCACGTCGACGTGGTCACCGGGTTCCGCACCACAGCCGTCGAGCGTGCGCACGGAGGCGTGGCGCTGGTGTCCGACAACGGGGGACGCCTCGACCACCTCGACGAGATCGTGGTCCTCACCGGGTTCCGCCCCGACCTGTCATGGCTGTCCGAGATCCGGCTCGGGCTCGATACGACACTGCAGGCTCCGGTCGCCCTGGCGCCGCTGATCGACCCGAACGTGCACTCGTGCGGCTCCGTCCCGCCGCACGGCGCCGCCGAACTCGTCCATCCGGAGCCCGGCTTCTATCTGGTCGGCATGAAGAGCTACGGCCGGGCACCGACGTTCCTGGCCCTCACCGGCTACGAACAGGTGCGCAGTGTCGTCGCCGAGATCGCCGGCGACCATGATGCAGCCACCAGGGTGGATCTTCAGCTACCTGAGACCGGCGTGTGCGGCGGCTCCGGGCTCTTCGACGAGTCCGGCGCAGCGGCTGAGAGCTGCTGCGCCACGCCCGACGTGATCACGCTGTCCGTCCCGAGCCTGCTCCAGCGCTAGCTCGCCGGCCGGGGCTGCCCTCGGCGTGCGGCACGTGATCACCGTGGTCAGCCGGGCGTGGTCTGCGGCAGGGTGTCAGCGTGACCGCCGAGAAAGCCGGAGCCGCTGCGGATGAGCGATCCGCACCCCTCGACGTCCTGGTCGTGGGCGCCGGTCCGACGGGGCTGACCTTGGCCGCCCAGCTACGGGCATTCGGCGCGCGGTTCCGCGTCGTCGACCGTCAGCTCGACCGCGTTCACGAGTCCCGCGCGCTGGCGATCCAGCCCAGGACGCTGGAGGTCCTGGCCGGCCTGGGCATCACGCAGGACCTGGTCGCTCGTGGAAACCCGGCCGCACAGCTTCGCATGCATCTCGCCCGCAGGGTCTTCTCCATGCCGCTGTACGACATCGGCGTCGACGACACGGCCTACCCGTTCCTGCTGTTCCTGTCGCAGGCGGAGACCGAGCGAGTGCTCGGCGAGCACCTCGACGACCGTGACGTGGCGGTCGAACGTGGCGTTGCGCTTGTCGGCCTCGAGCTCGCGGAGCAGCAGGTGACGTGCCGACTGGTCCACGACGACGGCCGACCTGAGTCCGTGCAGGCCCACTATGTGGTCGCCTGCGACGGTTCGCATAGCACCGTGCGCCAGCTGGCGCGCATCCCGTTCGAGGGTGCCGCATATCCACAGACGTTCCTCCTCGCCGACTTGGAGGTCGACGGGCTGGAGCGCGACGCTTTGCACGCCTACGTGTCCGAGGCCGGGATGCTGTTCTTCTTCCCGCTCGACACGCCGGCGTCGTGGCGCATGCTCGCCATGCGGCCCCGAACCGATCCGGCCAGCGGCCCGGTCGAACTGGTCCAGCTCCAGGCGATCGTCGACGTCTACACCACGGGGGGCCTGCGGCTGCGCGACCCGGTGTGGATGACCGACTTCCAGTTGCACAACCGCGGCGCGACCCGCTACCGCGCCGGTCGCGCCTTCCTGGCCGGCGACGCAGCCCACATCCACAGCCCAGCAGGTGCGCAGGGCATGAACACCGGCATCCAGGACGCCGTCAACCTCGGGTGGAAGCTGGCCATGGTCGCACGCGGACTTGCGAATCCGGCCCTGCTCGACACGTACGATCTCGAGCGAGCACCGGTCGGCCGGTCGGTGCTGCGCTTCACGGACAGGGCATTCACGATCGCCACGACGGGCAGGCCGATCGTGCGGCTCGCGCGGACCCGTCTGGCTCCCTGGTTGGTTCCGCTCGCCCTGCGCCGTACGGCCCTGCGGGCAGCCGGCTTCCGCAGGATCTCCGAACTCGGCATCCACTACCGGAGCAGCCCGGCCGCTGCCGGTAGCCCGCGCGTACACCGGCGGGTGCCCAAGGCCGGCGACCGGCTCCCCGACGCCCCCGTGACCAGCAACGGTGAGCCCACCACCGTGCATGCCGCCACCGCTGCACCAGGGCTCCATCTGCTGTTATGCGGACCGTTCGACGCGTGGCAGGCGGACAAGGTCGCACGGCTGGCCACGTCACTCGGGGACGTCGTCACCGTTCTCCGACTCACCCGCGATGACATACCCGACGTCCTCCGCACGACGGACGGACTCGCCCTGCGCCGGCTGGGCATGAAACGGCCCGACGCCACCGGCCAGATCCTGATCCGCCCCGACGGGTACATCGGCTACCGAGCGCCTGGCACAGACGCGACTGGCCTGCACCGCTACCTGCGCCGATGGTTCCGCGGACGCGCTCCGGCTCCTTGACGCCGCTCGGGCGTGAACCAGTTGGACCGGCCTCGGGTCACAGAGCCGCGAACAGTGGAGAATCCAGTAGCAGAGGGCGGCGACCAACCCGGCCATCGGAATCGTCAGCACCCACGCGGTGACAATGTCGCCCGCCACCCCCCATCGAACGGCGGAGAGCCGCTTCGTCGCGCCGACACCCATGACCGCCGAGGTGATCGTGTGGGTCGTGGAGATCGGGGCCTGGAAGGCGAAGGCCGTCGCATAGAGCACGCTCGCCGACAGCACGATCACCCACCATTGCACGTCGAAACCGGACTGGTAGCCACCCACGACGAGCGCCAGCGTGATCACGCCCATCGTCTTCTGGGCATCCTGCAGGCCGTGGCCGAGTGCCATCGCTGCAGCGCTGAACGTCTGGGCGATCCGGAACCCCCGGTTGACCTTGCCCGGGTTGGCTCGCCTGAAGGCCCACAGGATCGCCGTCATGAGCAGGTACGCGACCAGGAACCCCACGACTGGGGAGACCACCATCGGGATGAGGACACTCTCGACGACCCCGGTCCACTTCACGATTCCCACCGCCGCGAGGGTCGCGCCGATCAGACCCCCGATGAGTGCATGGGACGACGACGAAGGTAGCCCCAACCACCAGGTGATGAGGTTCCAAGCGATCGCACCGAGCAGCGCGGCCAGGACGACCACGAGGCTGGCATCCGCCTCGGGCAGTTCGACGATCCCGGACCCGACGGTCTCCCCCACGCCGGTGCCGAGGAACGCACCGAGCAGGTTCATCGCAGCGGCCAGAACAACCGCTGCTCGCGGGGTGAGCGCCCGGGTGGACACCGACGTGGCGATCGCGTTGGCGGCGTCGTGGAAGCCGTTCGTATAGTCGAATGAGAGCGCGACCACAATGACCGTGATGATGAGCGCGAGCTCCAAGGGGTCAGGACTCCTTGAGAGCGATCTGCTCGACGATGTTGGCCACGTGCTCGAAGCCGTCGACGGCGGACTCCAGATTGTCCACGACGTCCTTCAGCTTGTACGCGGTCAACGCGTCGTACTCACCGGAGAAATTCCGCGCGACCAACCGCCGATAGTCCTGGTCGGCCTGGTTCTCGAGACGGTAGATCTCGATCCAGTAGTCGTGCAGGTCGCCCATCGTTCGCAGCCTCGGCATGGCGGCGGCGGTGAGCTCGGCGGCACGGTCGAGGACGTCGTCGAGGCCGGAGGCGAGCCGGTAGATGTCCTCGCGGTCGAACGGCGTGACGAAGGTCGAGTTGACCCGGCGGATTATGTCGTGGGTGTGCTCATCGCCCTTGTGCTCTATCTCCTTGAGGGAGGTGGCGACCGCGGCCCGGTCGGCGTCGTCGGCCAGGGCCCTCGGCGAGCAGGTTGTAGAACACGGTGTCGCCGGGAGAGAGGCGCAGGCGCACGGTGCACTCCGTCGTGGATGGCGGCGGAACGGTCGAATGCTAGGTGGTGCACGGACGGCGGCGCCCGCCGACCGGTCAGCGGGCTACCGGCCGGTCATATGATGCCCAG